>QHZR01000590.1 GCA_003224755.1 Acidobacteriota bacterium | reverse complement strand
CTGTCAAAACGTTGTTCCACGTGAAACATCTTGCATCCTTGAGACGACTTTGCTAGATTTTCGCTCTCGGGGGAATATTTGGCTCGAATCATTGCCGTGGCAAACCAAAAGGGTGGAGTAGGCAAGACGACAACTGCCGTGAATCTAGCCGCTTGTCTCGCCACAGCTGAACAACCGACTCTTCTTGTTGATTGCGATTCCCAAGCCAACGCGACCGCCGCCATCGGATTCGCGAAAGATCCGTCACGTAGAACCCTTTATCACGCCTTAATTTTGAACGAACCCTTCGACAAGATCATTCAGAAAACACAGGTGGATAGTTTGGATGTCATCCCAGCCGACAAAAACCTTGCGGGAGCAGCGGTTGAACTGGTCAGTGCGGAAAGTCGTGAATATAGGCTCCAAGGCGCCCTGAAAGCTCTACACGAAAAATATCGCTATATCATCCTGGATTGCCCTCCTGCCTTGGATTTGTTGACTTTGAACGCTCTCGTGGCCGCAGGGGCTGTTTTGGTCCCCATCCAGTGTGAATATTTGGCGCTCGAGGGTGTCTCGGAGCTACTGGACACGCTGATGCGCATCCGGCGCACCCTGAATCCTAGCCTCGAAATCGAAGGTATCCTGCTGACGATGTATGATGAACGAACAACCCTCTCCCGGCAGGTAGCGACGGACTTGCGGAGTTTTTTCGGAACGCAAGTCCTTCAGAGCGTGATTCCGCGAAATGTGCGACTTGCGGAAGCGCCAAGTTTTGGTAAACCGATCATTTTTTACGACATTCACAGCAAGGGCGCAGAAGGCTACACACAGCTCGCCCAGGAGGTCATTGCCAATGCCGAGAAACGCGCTGGGACGGGGGCTCGGAGCGCTCATTCGGGAGCCTGAGTCCAAGCCTTCGCCAGAACAGACACCGCCGATACAACCTCATGCAACAACAGCCAGTGGCGCAGCGGTCGTGCCCACTCGCGAGGGGGTGCATCCGGGCCCGCAACAAGTTGACATCGACTTGATCGAGCCCAGTCCTTACCAGCCGCGCACGCGCTTTCGAGAGGAAGCCCTAGACGAACTGTCACGTTCGATTCAGGCCAGCGGCATCATCCAGCCTTTGGTCGTCCGGCCGATCGGCTCGCGGTTTCAGTTGATTGCCGGCGAGCGCCGGTGGCGCGCAGCACAGCGCGCCGGCTTGACGAAGGTGGCCGTAATCGTTCGGCAGGCGTCTGACGAGCTGGCGCTGGAGATGACGCTGGTTGAGAACATCCAGCGTGAAGATCTGAATGCTATTGAGGCCGCGCGAGCATTTGAACTCTTAATGGCCGAGGCTGAGCTAACCCAGGAAGCTGTGGCAACGCGAACCGGCAAGGACCGCGCGACGGTGGCGAACGCGATTCGGCTTTTGAAGTTGGAGCCGACGATTCAGGATTGGATTGAAGAAGGGAAACTGACGGCAGGGCACGGTCGCGCCCTGCTGGCAGTGCCGGATTCGCAATTGCGGATGCGCTACGCCCAGCGGGCCGCGCGAGGCGGATTGACGGTCCGCCAGATCGAGCGCCTTGCGTCGCGGCGCTCGCGCAGCGGACATCCACCGGCGGAGGTTCACGTGGACGCGAACATTCGCTCGGCATTGGATGAGCTTCAACGG
>QHZR01000060.1 GCA_003224755.1 Acidobacteriota bacterium | reverse complement strand
CAGCGTATTGCTGTATCGAAACCGCGTCTCCCTGAAAGAGGCGTTCGAAGGGCTTGAGCTGTGTGAGGGGAAACTCTCACGCACAGTTCTTAGAGGGCTGGACGGGAGCAATCCCGTCCGGCTACTCGGTCCAAGCTTTGCTTGGCGGAGAATTTTAGTGTCAGCAAAAAATTCCCGCCCTAGTCGCAAAAACGCGACTAGAACGGGGCACCCTGTCGTGGGAATCGGGACAAAGAAGACCCGTCGGACAAGAATGTCCGACCCACACGACCGGATTACCTGAATACCAGCGCGCGATCCAGGCCGGCGAAGTGGACTTCCATTAGCGGGCGAGAGCTGCCACCGAGGTTCTGGTACACGTACTCGTTATGTTGGAATTTCTGTGGACGGCTGACCCACTTGCCGTTGGTGGTCGCTAGCACTGAGCCAGCTTTCTCGAATTTTACTTTCGCGTCTGTAACGTAGGTTTCCCAACTGATCGTGAAATCGCCGACCGGCAACTTTGCGCCTCCAACGGTCAAGCCGGACTGGAAGGCGAAGCCGCGAGATCCTCGCTCGAACGGGCGCGCCTTTATGCCGCTGGTTACAAGATTGCTGTGAATTTTATTCTCTTCGTCCACAGTCATGTAAGGGCCCGCCAACACTTGATAGGAATTCATCCAGAGGTGGCCCTTGGGGACGACGCTGGCGCGAATGCCGAGTTTGGCCACGCGGTCGCTAAGGTCCTGGGCCAGTTCCTGCTGTTTAAATTTGCCGAGATCAAAGAACATTTGCAGGGGCAAAGCCGGACCGGCCGCGAAACTTTGTGCGTGGATCTGGCCGATCGGTTCACGCGGAGCAGGAACCTTCCCGGGGTCAGAGGCGGGTTTTGCAGGCGGCGCGGGAGAAGACGGTGTGAACAAACGAGGAGCAGAGCTTGCAGCGACTTCTCCGGTGTTCGGGGAAGAAACATGCTGCGCAGCGGGAGCAGCGGTTGTATGGATCGCAGCATTTGATACTGGCGGCTGAGTGACCTTTGCCGGCAGAGACTTGAGAACAGTTTGCCGGCTGATGTCGGCTCGAGAGCGAGGCTCGGTCAGTAGACCCGGACTGGAGAGGCGAGCCGCCTGTCCCACGCGTGGCGCTGGAGTAGTCGGAGCCTCCCGTACGTGAGCCTGAGACGGAGCAGGGGCAGCGCCACGGACTGCACTCGGCGCTGTGGCCGAGGACATATTTGTATTCACGGGAACCGGAAGAGGATTCATTGCCGGCTGCAACGGTGCCGATTGCGCCGCAGGCTCTCCCTTGGCAGCCAAACGCTGGCCCAGATGGATGAGCGATTCGCCGAATTGCTGGCGATGGGCGTACGAAAACAGGAAGATGAATGTCATTAATATCGAGATGAAGAGTCCGGTCGCAAGGCCTCCGGAGAAACCGCTCATCCTCAATCGCACATTGGTCCTCAGGAGAGCGACAGAAGCACGACGGTCCTTAGAAGTAAATCTGGGGACGAACCGCCGCACGCTAAGACCGGGGAAGGCCCTCAGAAATGCAGCACCCAGAGTCGAGCCACGGACCTCTTCGGTCGGGGTTTCATGCTGAATGGCCCAGTCATCAATTTGCTCTTTCGCTTCGCTGGTGAGCGTGGTGAAGCGAAGGCCGCCCACTTTTTGAATTTCGTCCGTCCAAATGAGTTCGCCGCAAATGTCAATGCGGTGGTTCTGCTCCTTCAACGAAAAACGCACAGGCCCGTTCTTTTCGACTGGCGCCATAGAGTGGAAGCCCAGGCCGCCCTCGGAAACGTTCAGAACAATGCCACCGTTGTTCGGCTCAATGTGGATATATGCAAGTTTGTCGAGTTTGGTACGGGCAACGTTGCGGCGTTCAGCTGCGGACATGACACACCTTTAAGAAGGAATTGAAACGAAGCGGGCGCTGCGGAGTAGAGCAGTTGGTGCGGCTCAATTTCCGTGCGGAGAAATATACAATGGAAACCTTCGCCGCACAAATTAATTTCTGTCGGTGGAATCCGGCTTATTAGCGGGCTTCGAAGGTAACAGTTACTAAGGGGCAAGTTGCGGATCAAATGGCGAGTTGAAGGGTAACTGAATCTGATCTGAGCGCAAGGTCCCTTCAACCGGATTGATGTATGGTGCGCTAACGTCCGCCTCACATCCGCACAAGGGATACTTTGGAATGCGACAAGGCGGCAAGATTGTCGCCCTTGGCGAGCCAGCTCGCCCGGACAGCCGAGGCAGCTGTCCCCACATGTGCGAGAAGGCTATTTATTCCTGGGTGATCGCGTTGAGGGATGGGCTAGGGACCGCAGGTTGCGATACTTGGGGGTTCATTTTTACCCGCTCGGTCATCCGCCGCCCTGTCGCCGCCGACTCCAGCCACTTGCGAATCTCAGGAATCGCGGCGCGTGTGACGGATTCTCCTAGCGCAACGAGTTCGGTGCTGCGCTCAAAGTCGTCATAGCGAAAGCCGGTGACGTCCGGTTCTATTACAAGATCGGCGCACTGCTTCGATTGCGCGCAGTTCATGTCCTGCGCAATTGAAAAGCACTGGCCGATAACATCGAAGATGTGCTTCGGGCCGTCGCCTTCCGACCAGCGGCTTCGCAGGCTGACGGCAATCACGCGGTCGGCACCCATCTCACGTACGGGCCGGGTTGGCAGTGAGTGGGCAAGCATACCGTCCACAAGAAGTCGGCCATTGACCATGACGGGCAAAAACACTCCGGGATATGCGCAACTGGCGCGGACGGGATCGGCCAAAGGGCCGGAGCGAAAGACTATTCCCTCACCTGAGGCGAAGTCGGTTGCGGTGATCGCCAGCGGCGTTCGCAGCTCTTCGAATGTTTTCACTTTCAGAATATTGTTGAGAAAACTGATCATGCGCTGGTTGGTTGCGAAGCCATAACGGGAAAGCGTCCAACGGGCAAGATCACGGAAGCGAACGCGGGCAGCAATGCCTTCCAACTCGTCAGGCGTGACCCCGCTGCAGTAAGCAGCGCCGATTAGTGCGCCTACACTGGTTCCGGCAATAAAACTGACGGGAATTTTTTCTGCTTCGAGCGCTTTGAGGATACCAACGTGGACGATGCCGCGGGCAAAGCCTCCGCCCAGGGCGAGACCGACAGTTAAAGGCTTGTGCGGCGCCGCAAGGCTGGGAACGCGGGATATACCCCGGCCAATTTCGCGCACCGACCGCACGATTTTTCGCAAGCCCTTCATGGCCATGCTTGGCCTCCGGCTTACCTAGCCCACTTCTCGCAAAACCGGCGAGAAGCGGCACCCCATACGACTTACAGCAAGTTAGATGCCGCTCGGGCCAGAGCCCCTTTCTGGAGAACTCTGTAGAACCCAAACGGAGGTACTTTAGCCTCAGTTGTTCAAACACGTGACGAACCCCTTTGTTCCTGATAATTTGGGGCGATGTTACGCGAGATTTCTGCAGGGGCGGTAGTGGTGCGAAAAGCGCCAAATGGCTGGGAAATGGCGGTAATTGAGCCTCAACGGGAGGCGCACGACTCCGGAAAGGCTGCCCAAAGTGACAAAAAACGTCAGAAGCAGGTTTTGGCTTTGCCGAAGGGGCTGGTGGATCCGGGCGAAAAGCCCGAAGAGACTGCACTCAGGGAAGTCCGCGAGGAGACCGGAATCAGCGGAGTGAAGTTGGCCAAGCTGACCGACATTAAATATATGTACGTTCGTACTTGGGGCGACAATCAGCGCGTTTTCAAAATTGTCAGCTTTTATCTGCTGCGATATGAGTCGGGCGAGATTGATGAGATCGCACAGGACATGCGAATTGAAGTAACGCGGGCGCTCTGGATCCCGCTTGGGGGAGCCGAACGCAAACTTGCGTACCGGGGCGAGCGTGACGTGGTCCGGTTGGCACAGAAATACCTGGAATCCCACCCACAGGAGGCGCACTGATGGCAAGGGCGCGCGTCAAGCATGTTGAACAGCACTTTACTTCCGGGAACTTTGTCCGTGATGTTGTGATCGGAATGTCGGATGGCCTAACCGTGCCCTTTGCATTGGCGGCAGGTCTTTCAGGAGCCGTAGCGAACACGCGGCTGATCACTGTAGGTGGGCTGGCGGAGATCGCCGCCGGCTCGATCGCGATGGGATTAGGTGGATATCTGGCCGCGCGGGGCGATGCGGAGCATTATGAACAAGAGCGGGCACGCGAATACCGAGAGATCAAAGAGATTCCGGATGAGGAAATCGCCGAGGTAAAAAAGGTTTTTCAGAATTACGGATTGCCTGCGCAGGAGAGCATGCAGGTGGCTGAGTCGTTGAGCAAGCATCCGGATGCCTGGGTGGATTTCATGATGCGCTTCGAACTGGGCCTGGAGGAGCCGGACCCAAAGCGGGCTTTGACGAGCGCGGGTACCATCGCCGGGGCATACATAGCCGGCGGGTTCATTCCGCTTTTTCCTTATGTAATGCTGGGAAACGCACACCGAGGACTGATCTTTTCTGCAGTAATCACGCTGGTGGCGCTGGGAATTTTCGGGTTTATCAAGGGCAGGTTTACCGGCACGAATGCCGTTCGCAGTGCCGTCCAGACAGTAGTCATTGGAGGAGTAGCGGCCGCCGCAGCATTTGCGCTGGCGAAGCTGATTGCGTGAAGCTGCGCAGCTTACGTGGGACAGGCGGCTCGCCTGTCTGATGTCACAACAACAATCATCATCTCCCCGGACTGGTCCGGGCCTGGACAGGCGAGCCGCCTGTCCCACGTGATCACGATGAACCCTGAATGTATCTTTTGGGGCGACGGAATTTGGCCGAAGATTGGGGAATGAAGCGTTGTGGCGTTATCAGCATCCTTCTACTCTCGTTGACAGCAACTTCTGACGCGCGAAACATGCGCCGCAGTGTGCGTTCATCTTTTGATCCGGCATATGGGTCGGCGCTGGCTGCGGCGAACCGATTTCTTCACGCATGGCAGAACCAGGACCACGAAACCGGAATTGTAATGCTGGCGGACACGGCGCGACAGCATGCGTCGCCGGAGTCACTGCAATCATTCTTCTCACCAGGTCCGGATGCGGCCTACGAAATTGCGCACGGGCAGCGGCTGAAAGCGGGTGAGTATGCCTTCCCGTTGGTGCTTTTCGGTTCAGCAGAGGGTCCACGACCTCGATACTGCAAATTGCTGGTTGTCCACGCAGGCAAAGATGATTGGGCAGTGGAGAGATTGCCTTAGGGCGATCTCCTTCTGCGATCCGTCCCTGATTTTTCCCGGTGCAACTAAACCTCCCCCGCTGGTGCCGATAAGAAGTCGAGGGCATCATGCGGGCTGTTGCTTGCCTAATCATCTTGTGTTCGCTAGCGCTTGCCGGAACCGAACGAGAGATTGTGATAACCGGCGAAGTGTCTGACAGCCAATGCGCTTTCAATGTCCACTCGAGCGGCAATTCCCACGACGATGTGATCAAGACCGGCGTGCTGGGCACACGCCGGAAGAGTGCACTCGCAGTTGCGTTCGCCTGGGCGGGAAGTATGTTCTGGTGGATAGCGTTCATAAGAAGGTGTATCACCTCGCGAACCCGGGGCTGGTAGAAGCGTTCGCCGCAAAGAAAGTACGGGTCAAGGCGATGCTTGGGACCAACGACGTGCTCTCCATCTCTTCGATTGAGCCGCGATAGCATGAAACAAACGGGTTCAGGACCGCCACACTCGAACGCTCACTTGCTGGCGTGCGTTGCGACACTCCTAAGCATTCTGGTTATTTCCGCGCGCGCTCAAAGCCTGCGCGAGAATGCACAAATGATTGATTCGCTCGTTGGCGAACTGCCTGTGGGTCTGGTAGCGCTGCCCGACCCGCCGATTCCCGGCGACAATCAGCAAACTCCGCAGAAAGTCGAACTGGGAAATCGGCTGTTTTTCGACAAGGCGCTTTCGGCTGATCGCAGCATTAGTTGCGGATCGTGTCATGATCCGAAAAAAGGACTCTCAGACGGCCGACCGCACGCTCTGGGTTTTCATGGGACAGTGCTGCGGCGGCATACGCCGAGCATTTGGAACGCGGCTTTCAACGCCTCGCAATTTTGGGATGGACGCGCTGCCACGTTGGAAGATCAGGCGACCGGACCGATGTCTTCGCCCGGGGAAATGAATTCTCCAGGGGAACGCGAGTTGGTGCAGCGGCTGGAAGCTGATCCTTATTACCGCGCCGCATTTCATAGTGTTTTCGGCGAAAGTCCTACCCTGAAGGATGTCGCTAAAGCTCTGGCCGCATTTGAAAGAACTCTGATCGCCAGGGATTCGAGATTCGATCGCGCCCGCGGCGACAAGCGCGCTCTTACTTTGCATGAGAAGAATGGCTTGGTCGTTTTTATCGGCAAGGGGCGCTGCGCGCTGCCACAATGGCGTGAATTTCACGGACAACAAATTTCAAAATATCGGCGCTGGGCAGGAAGACGATAAGGGGCGGTTCGCTGTGACTGCGATTGAGAGCGATCGCGGTGCGTTCAAGACTCCCAGTCTGCGCAACGTGGAGGGCATACCCCTTACATGCACGATGGCAGCCTTCCCACACTCGAGGCGGTGATTGACTACTACGATCGCGGAGGCGACGTGCGTCGCGGCAAGTCGCCATGTTATGAAAATTGGCCTGACGCAGGGTGAGAAGCGGGACTTGGTCAGGTTCTTGAGAGCGCTTTCGGATAGGTCGGCGGTTGGGTCACAGTGATCTCTCTGGACGAAGTTCTCCCGGATGGATTGTGGTGGGGATATGACGGCGCACCGCAGCGGCTGAAGCCGTGTCTTTTTTGCGGGCCACATCGGCACGGCTCAAGCCATGCCCTCCCATCATCTGCTCCCTAAGCGAGTCGATTCCGTTGAAACTTCAGGTGCGTGCTGGCTGCTCCACCACCGCAAAAACAAATGGGTCGGCCAATAAACGACTGTTGACGCCACGACCAGATATCCCCCTAGGTAAAACCAGCCCGGCACGACGTGCTGTTCGTGTCC
The DNA here is from genome assembly GCA_003224755.1 of Acidobacteriota bacterium. Classification (GTDB taxonomy): domain Bacteria; phylum Acidobacteriota; class Terriglobia; order Terriglobales; family Acidobacteriaceae; genus Gp1-AA145. The sequence continues at coordinate 1,313 of QHZR01000060.1, read as the reverse complement.
AATGCCGGCCGCCCAGTTCACGTTGAACTGCGGACGCCAGAAGTGAGAGATGGGAACCACAACGCAGGCGGTCACCGTCTGCCACTTCCATGCGCGTGGATCGTAGCCTAAACGCCGAACCGCCCAGAGAAGCAATGGCGAAACTACCAAGTGATACAGGCCTAGAAGGCGAGTGAGCAGAGGAATCGCGGGATCGAACATGTATTCGGTGCCGCCGATGGCGTGCTTGTCAAACATGAATGCGCCGATGAGGTCCAGAGCATAGAGGGTTTGGACCAACAGCAGGCCAACCGCTTGCCAGGAAAAAATCAGCCGGCTCTCCAGCCAGAGGGCAAGCGCAATCAGGAAATTTCCGAGATCACAGAAAAACAGGAAATTCTGCGCGCCATATTGCTTCCAATAGACCGGCGCCCAGATTGCGACCCACGCGGTCCAAGCGATTTTCAGCCACAGCGGAATACGCCCGCCCAGAGCGGCAGTTGTGCCCATTCGTCCAATTACATCAGTAACTTGATGGTATTACACCAGCGTACCTAACATGCCATTATGAGTTACAGGTCCCTGCTTTTCTGCCCCGATGAGAAGACCGCCCGATTGGTGACGCAAGTACTGAATGAGCTTGAGTTTACAGTCACGGTTTCAAATGATCCGCTGGCGACGGCCCAGAAGCTCGCCGCCGAGCATTTTGATGCACTGGTGGTAGACATCGCAAACGAGCAGGACGCCGCATTGCTGTTCAAGAGCGCGCGCGATTCCGATCTGAATCACAGTTCGCTTTCAGTGGCGGTGGTCGAAGGGCAGGCGGGAGTTGCGAAAGCATTTCGGATCGGCGCAAACCTGGTATTGACCAAGCCCATCAATATTGAGCAATCGAAGGGGACGCTGCGAGTAGCCAGGGGACTGCTGCGCAAGAACGAAGCGAAAGCATCTGCTACCCCGGCCAAACCAGCAGCCATGGGTCAGTCGCCGGTTTCGACAACACCGATTTTTGCGGCACCGGCAATTCCCCCCTCGCTTTTGGCGCAACCTACGCCTGTTACAACGAACGCACCGTTTTCTAGCCTTGAGGTGGAGCAGGAGCCAACCCCGGCCCTGGAACCCGCCGAAGTAGCCTTGCTCGAATCCATGACAGACGCGACGGGCACGAGGCCGACTAGCGTCGAACAAACTTGGGCACCCACATTGAAGAGTAGCGCTGAGCCAATTGCTGCCAGCACGGCATCACAGGCCGGGGCCGCCGTGGCGCCTGCGCTCGAAAAACCCGTGCTTGAACTCAGAAGCGCGCCGCCGTTGGCGTCACAAGAGGTGATCAC
>QHZR01000589.1 GCA_003224755.1 Acidobacteriota bacterium | reverse complement strand
GCGATCACGAAACCTTCTGCATCTCATGTCATACCGCGGTGCCTTATGCGCTGTCACGACCAGCTCTGCGCGAGGTGCTCGGCGAAGAAGCTCCCTCAGTGAATGAACGCAAACTCGTAGACAATGTCACTAAGCGAGTACGCCTTTGGAGAGAGGTTGGCCCCTTTTATGACGACGAAGGCTATGATCACAAGGCTGCCGAATCTCGCGGTACAGAAGCAGTTCTCAATGCCTTGGTCCTTGCAAGCCACGACGCTCAGAAGGGGAAGCTCAGCGACGACACGCGGACCGCTTTCGAGAATATGTGGTCACTGCAGCGGACAACGGGAGATAAGACAGGTGCATGGGAGTGGCTTTCCTTCGGCTTGGAGCCGTGGGAAGCGAGTGACTCCCAGTATTATGGCGCAGCTCTTGCGGCGCTCGCGGCAGGTTTTGCCCCTGAGAATTATCACTCCACACCGGCAATCCAGAACAATCTTAAGCTGCTGCGCGAATACCTGAACGGCGAATACGCGACACAGTCTATCCTCAATCACGTAGTCCTTCTGTGGGCATCGGCGAAATTGCCTGGACTCCTCGAAGCAGAGCAGCGGAAGGGTATTGTCGGCGAAGTTCTGAGTAAGCAGCAGAACGATGGAGGCTGGGCGCTGCCCCCACTGGCTTGGGGCGAGAGCAACTCGAGTCTCTATTCGCTGAAGGCATGGCTGCGACCCTGGATACGCAGCGACAGAACATGGCAGGAACGCAAAAGCGACGGGTATGCCACGGGCCTGATTACATTTGTGCTGGAACAGTCGGGCATCCCCCCCGACAATGTTCAGTTGAGGCGGGGACTTTCTTGGTTGATACGTAACCAGGACAGGACGCAAGGCTCTTGGCCTGCGTTCTCTGTAAATAAGCGACGTAGCCCATCTTCGAATATCGGACGCTTCATGAGTGATGCGGCTACGGCTTACGCCGCGCTCGCTCTGAGTGAAGACAATCGAATCCAATTCCGCAAGACTGCTGTTAAATAGTTATATTTAATGCTCTGCCTGTCTTTGCGCGAGAAAGGGCAGATCGAAAACTGCGGCAGACGCAACGTGCGTCGAACCGATCGTCGCCCGAGAAAGTTCTCCAAACTCAGGCCAGATCTTCATCGGAAAGGGCTTTTGGAAAAGTTCACTTTTAAGAAACCTGAAGGCCGCCACGGTCGTAGCTAATCAGGGGAACATAATGAAGGACTGTCGCCAGCTCTACATCGACGGGAAATGGGTCAGTCCAGTCAAAGCCTGCGACTTCGAAGTGATCAATCCCACGACCGAGGAGCCCGTCGCGATAATCTCGCTTGGAAGCGCAGCCGATGTGGACAGTGCAGTGGCCGCAGCCAAACGGGCATTCGAACCGTACGCAGAGACCACACGCGATGAACGCTTGGTGATCCTGCGGCGGATCATCGAGGTTTATCGGTCGAAAATCGAGGAGATGGCGGAGACCATTTCGCAGGAAATGGGAGCGCCTATATCGCTATCACGAGCAGCGCAAGCCCCAGCCGGGCTGGCGCACTCATTAGAGATCGTGAAAGTACTAGAGCGCTTCAAATTCGAGGACCTCAAGGGATCCACTCTGATGCGGAAAGAGCCGATTGGAGTTTGCGGCCTCATCACACCCTGGAACTGGCCCATGAACCAGATTGCTTGCAAAGTAGCGCCGGCGCTCGCGGCTGGATGCACAATGGTCCTGAAGCCAAGTGAGATTGCTCCGCTGTCAGCTTATTTATTCGCGCAGATTCTGGATGAGGCGGATGTTCCGCCCGGTGTGTTCAATTTGGTGAATGGTGATGGGCCAACGGTGGGCTCGGCGATTGCCTCGCATCCCGACGTTGCGATGGTGTCATTCACGGGGTCCACGCGAGCCGGCATCGCCGTGGCATCGGCCGCCGCTCGAAGTGTAAAACGTGTGACGCAGGAGCTTGGGGGCAAGTCGGCCAACATCATCCTCGATGATGCCGAGCTCGAGAATGCAGTCAAAGAGGGCGTACAGGCGTGCTTTCGCAACACAGGTCAGTCATGCAATGCGCCTACTCGCATGCTGGTTCCGCGGTCCAAGATAACTACGGCGGCCATGGCTGCGAAACGGGCAGCTGAGGCCACCAAAGTCGGCGACCCATTCACCGATGGCACCGGGATCGGACCGCTCGCAAGCAAAGCCCAGTTCGAAAAAGTGCAGTGCCTGATCAGGCAGGGTATTGAAGAGGGCGCCAATTTAATAGCCGGCGGGCTTGGGCGTCCCGAGGGCTTCAGCAAAGGCTATTTTGTAAAGCCTACTGTATTCTCCGACGTTCGCAACCACATGACGATTGCGAGGGAGGAAATCTTCGGGCCGGTTCTTTGCATTATCCCTTACGAGGACGAGGAGGATACTGTCCGCATTGCGAACGATACTGCTTACGGACCCTCCTGTTACGTAACGTCAGGACAGGTCGAGCGTGCTCGACGGGTTGCCAAACGAATTCGCTCGGGGAATGTCCATATTACTGACGCGCGGGTTGACTTCGCTGGCTGCTTCGGAGGCTTCAAGCAATCGGGCAACGGCCGAGAGTGGGGCGAGGCAGGATTGGAGGAATTTCTGGAACTAAAATCTGTTTTTGGCTACGGCGCGTAACTTGCTAATGGACGTCGTCCGAACTAGGGCCAACACATGGTAGACAAGAGAGACCAACCGCTGTAGGGCTTGCCTGGTTACAACTACAAACCAGGCTGACCTTCCAATGGAGCGCTCTCCGCTTTTGTTCCACATGTACGAAAGCATGCTCAGACGCTCGCCATGACTGACGCGAATTTTAATTCCCTTCGAAGCGATGATCTCGTACGTTCTTCCTTCCAAATAACCCGAT
>QHZR01000126.1 GCA_003224755.1 Acidobacteriota bacterium | reverse complement strand
CTGTCGAGTTTCAACTGGCGGGTGGCGTTGCGGTGAGTTTTTTGTATTCGGCTTTGGCTTGACGGAGTATCGGGATATCCGGGTCCGCGTCTTTCCAAGTGGTAAAGAGTTCATCGTAGGCTTTGCGGCTCTTCTCACGGTCTCCTTGCATGGCATAGGCCCGCGCAAGACCGAGTTTCGCCAGCGGAGCAAACAATTCCCACTCTGGCCATCCGCGATGGCTAATGGCCTTCTCAAAATCGGCTTCCGCCTTGGCATACTGTCGTGAAGCCAAGTAAGCTTGTGCACGGTGGTAAAGAACCATTCCATTTGGGAATTGCGTGGCAGGGGTGAGCAAATTCGCTGCCTTAGCAGCGTTTCCTTGCTCTCGCTCAATGACAGAATGAACTTGCGGCAGAGCGATCTTCTGCATGAACGTGTCCTCGGGACGTAGCCGATCCAGTTTTGCTGCCAACGTTTCAGCCTTCGTTAATTCACCGGCATTCCCTAACGCCCAGGCACAATGCACGAGTCCCAAAGCACTAACATTGATCGAATCGTTAGCTTCACCGCAAAGCTTGCGCGACAGTGCAAAGTTTCCAACGTAGGATTCAACCCAGGCGCGCCAGGCGAGCTCCGAGGCGGCATTTTCCATTCGCCGTGCATGTTTTTGTTGTTCCACGAGGGTTTCGCTCAGTGAACGGACTTTGCTGAATTCGCCTCGAAAAAATGCGATCCGCATTTGCAACTGGAGCCAAGGCATATCATCTCCCCTTGTTTCCCGGGAGAGCCGTTCCATCGCTGCGCCATCATTCTCGAAGAGAGCGATTTCGTAGCGAAAAACGGTTTGAAATGGGCTTAGTGATCCTCTCTGCCGCCATTGGTCTAGTAGTTTCTTGGCCTCGTCAAAACGGCCCAGGATCATCAACGCCTGACTTGCGTTGGAGTAATACTGAGCAGAGGGCGCAGGCGAACGATCAATGGCTTCGCGGAATTCCATTAGAGCCTCTTCCGTCCTGCCCAGCACTGCATAAGCAATACCCAACAAGTTGGAAGCAGACGCGCTGCGCGGGTAAACCTGCTTATACAAAACAAGAACAGCAACTTCTTTTTCCAGGTTGCCCGTTATGGCCGAATGATAAAGAGCGGTAGTCTGAAAATTCTCTTCCTGCGTGAGATGGCGATCCTTTAGCGCGAAGGCCGTAGCAAAATTCTTCCTCGATGCTTCGTCGTCCCCTACGCTGTGATAGGCACTCCCGAGCATGCCATAAGCGGAACAGAACTGCGGGTCAAGTTCGACCGCGCGCTCAAAAAAAGCAATGGACTCAGTTCGTTTTCCCGAACGATATAACGTCTGCCCCTTTTGGTAGGATTGCAGTGCCTCGAGCGAGCTTGTGGTCGCAACATCAAGTGGGATGTTGTACTTTTCGAGAGAGCTCAGGCTCTCACCCAATCGGGTCCGCAATTGCGACGTTGCTTTGCCCAGCGCCGCTATAACCTTATCCTTCGAATCCGCTTCCTCTTCCTTCAGCGCAATGGATCTTTGGGTTTGCGCATCGATCGCTTCCAACGTGATCAGGTAGCTGCTCCCGAAAACACTTATCTCGGGCACAATCGCGGCTTTGATTCCTTGTCGCTTGCAGATTTCGAGGGCCACTTCCCGCGTTATTCGATCGTTTGGATCACGGCGCATCGTGCGCATCGTCGCGCGGGCGTCGGATTCCGGGAAAAAACTCAAAAACGGGGACTCGGCGATTTTGACTTCGAGGGCTTTGTCCAAAGAGTTGTCGAAGATGGGATCGCCTGTCTTGTTGACGAAGGTCGCCAGAAGAATGACGTCGGTCTCGTTCAGCCTAGGCCGGGAAGAGATGCGCCACGCGGTGAGCGCGGCAACAATGAGGACGGCCGCGACACCAGCCGTAACCACAAAGCGGCGCTTGTTCCAAAGTTCACGCATTGGTCCTGAGGGGACAACTGGCGCGAGGTGTTCTTCGACAGCGACCGCTCTGGCCAGTGCGCCGTTTTCGACCGGAGCGATGAAACGATAGCCGCGGCGAGGGATCGTCTCGATAAAAGTAGGTTTATCGGCGTCATCGCCCAGGGCTTCCCGCAAACGCTTTACTGCCGCGTTAACGCTATGTTCGAACTCGACCACGGTGCCGTCAGGCCAAAGGCGTTGCTGGATTTGCTCGCGCGTGACGATCTTGCCAGGCTGTTGCAGTAAGAGTTCGAGGAGTTGCAACGGCTGGCCTTGGAGACGGCTCTTCGTCCTGTTTCTGGAGAGCACTCCGCTTTGAAGGTCCAGTTCGAATCCGCCGAAGCGCGTCACCGGTGGCTGATCGGTGTGAGCGGGTTCGGGTGAGATAGCCACAGGTGACTCGCAGCTGAACGTCGATCCATGAGGTGAGCCGGAATAAAAGGCACTTCTTCACATGCCACAGCCGACGGCTTCCGTGCTGCACGAGGGTGACAATCTTACCATCGCTGGGTGAACTTGGCAATCTGACCCTTGCATAAGGGTGCGCGACATACAAGTGAATACTTACGCAGTTTCTTTTTTTGGAGCTAATATCCTAGCGTGTATATACGCTAGGAGACAGGTGGGAATATTCTTAAGGAGACAGCCCATGCCCGAATCCCTCGTCGATCTGGAACATCAACGCAATGCCATCCTGCAGCAGATGCTGCGCATGCCGGATTTTCGCAGTGGATCGATCACCGCTACCCGTGGCACCTGCGGCAAGGCCAACTGCCGTTGCCATCAGCCCAACCAGCCTGGGCACGGCCCTAACTATCGCTTGACCCGCAAGGTGAACGGAAAGACCGTCACCGAAACCTTTGCTACCTCGGCCGAACTGCACAAGGCACAACGCGAAGTGGAGACCTATCACCGCTTTCGTCAACTGGCGCAAGAGTTGTTGGAAATCAACGAAAAGATCTGCCGGGTTCGACCGGTCGAGCAGGAGCTAACCCCGTCGAAAAAAAAACGGCGGAAATCATCCAGCAGGAAGTGGCTCGCGAAATAGAGCGTCTGTTAGGGCTTGTGTTGCGGGCCGGGGATAGGTCTGGTCCTCTGGATTTAGAAGCGGTGGAGATGGCGGTTCGTTCCAGCATGCACCAGGCGGGAGCCGCAGTGCTGGACCAGTTGCTCGGGTTCGATCCTCCCAGCGCGGAACAGCGACAACGACCTTGTGCTTGCGGCCACACGGCCCGCTATGTGGAGATGCGTTCTAAACCCGTGCTGACGGCTGTGGGGAAGGCCGAGTGTGTACGCCCTTACTACTTGTGCGAGCACTGCCATCGTGGTCAATTTCCAGTGGATGTACAACTGGATGTAGAGAACACGGAACTCTCGCCCGGCGTGCGCCGCATGTTGGCGGCGGTCGGCCATGAAGGTCCTTTCGATCGGGGTCGGCAACAGATGGAGCTGCTGGCGGGGCTGTCGATTACCACCAAAGCCGTGGAACGTACCGCCGAGGCCATCGGAGAAGATATCGAAGTTCGTCAGCAACGCGAGCTCCGGCAGGCCCTGCAGCTGGAGTTGCCGATCCCGATGGGAGCACGCATTCCCATTCTGTACGTGGAGATGGATGGCACCGGCATTCCGGTGGTGCGCAAAGAAACCGAAGGCCGCGCCGGCAAACAAGATGGCCAACCGGCGTACACACGCGAGGCCAAGCTGGGCTGCGTATTCACGCAGGCCACCGTAGATGAAGAAGGCTATCCCATTCGGGACGAAGCTTCCACAAGCTACGTGGGCGCGATCGAGAACTGTGATCAATTCGGCTGCCGACTGTATGCCGAAGCCTGGCAGCGGGGTTGGGCGCGAGCGGAGAAAAAAGTGGTCTTGGGGGACGGCGCCGAATGGATTTGGAATCAGGCGAGTCTGCATTTTCCAGAGGCGATCCAAATCGTCGATCTCTATCACGCGCGCGAGCACCTGTGGAGTTTAGCCGCCAAACTTTATCCCAACGATTCGCCTGCCCAGAAACGCTGGGTGATGGTATGGAAAGACAAGCTGGACCAAGGGAAGATCGAACGTTTAGTCGCTTCCTTGCGCTCTCAGGCGGCTTCTCGTCCCGAGCTGGCGGAGGACCTCCGCACTGAAGCCAATTACTTCGAAGATAATAAAGAACGCATGCGCTATCCCAAGTTTCGGAAGCAGGGGCTATTCATAGGTTCTGGGGTGATTGAGGCTGGCTGTAAAACCGTATTGGGCAGGCTCAAGCAGTCGGGGATGTTCTGGACGGTGCGCGGAGCTAATGCCATCATCGCACTTCGTTGCTGTCAGCTCAGCGGCAAATTCGAGGACTACTGGGAGGCCCGAACGGCGTAAGTCTCACTTTAAAGTCGCGCACCCTTCCCTCGGAGTGTGTTGACAAAGTATATACAGAAATGTAAGTTCATTGTATATACAGATCATGACCAACAAAGCCCACGCCAAACCAGCTCGAACTGAGAGCGTCAATTTAAGGGTAAGCCATTCTCAAAAAGCACTGATTGACCGAGCCGCTCGAGTGCTCGGACGCAATCGTTCGGAGTTCATGCTCGACGCTGCTTCCCGTGAAGCCGAAGCAGTGTTGCTCGACCGGCGTTATTTCGCACTGACGGACGAGCAATTCAAAAGCTTCACCGCCTTGCTGGACCGCCCCGCGACCGCGAATGCGAGGCTTCGGCGTCTTCTCAAGACTCAAGCTCCGTGGGAGAAATGAAGCCAGAGCCACCGGAGAGGCTCTCCAGCGAGCACGGCATTTCCGATTTTGAATGCGGCGAGCCCGCGCTGGATGACTGGCTTCGTCGCCGGGCACTCCAAAACCAGGAGCGTGGCGCATCTCGCACCTATGTGATTTGCGCTGGGAGAAGAATCGTCGGCTACTATGCGTTGGCAGTGGGAGCGGTTGCCCACACCGGTGCCACGGGAAAGGTCAAGCGCAACATGCCAGATCCAGTGCCTGTGATGGTACTTGGGCGGCTCGCCGTTCATAAAGATTGTCAAGGAAAGGGAATCGGAGTCGCGCTGCTGCGCGATGCGGTATTGAGAACCATGCAGGCTGCCGAAATAGCGGGGATTCGCGCCATCCTAGTGCATGCGATTTCCGACGGTGCGCGGACTTTTTACGAACGATGCGGATTCCACTCAACTCCATGCGATCCAGTGACGCTCATGATTGCCCTAGACGAAGCCAGGCGAGCACTGATTGACGAGCTTTAATTCGGCTCGCTGGAAGCCCGAACTTTTCTTTACTCTTGCGCGTATCCTTTATGCGAGATGGGTTGGGGCTGGTCTCAAAAAGCTTTTAACTGTCAGTTTTCAGGAAAGTTGCGCCTTCGCGACCTTTGCGATCTTTGCGGTTAGAAGCTTTTTCCTGAGTGTTCATAGCTGATGACTAACGGCTAAAATCTGTCCCAATTCGTCAAATTTCCCGGGGAGAAAAAGTTGGAAGATGCCCAGGTGGCTGTGCTGCTGGTCCGGCGCTGCATTTCGGGCGACGCCGCCGCTTGGGAGGAGATCGTCCAGCGGTATAACCGGCGCATATACAACATCTGTTATCGGTTCGCCGGCTCGGCCGACGACGCGCAGGATCTGACCCAGGAGGTCTTTATCAAAATGTACCGCACGCTGAACTCGTACGACGTGGACCGTGGCGCATTCATGACCTGGGTCACCACGGTGACGCGCAATCTGCTGGTTGATCATTTCCGCAAGACCAAACAGGACCGCCTGACTGACTCGCTGGATACAACATCCTCAGATCACGAAGACGCCATGCCCCTTGGCGAACAGATTCCAGATCGGCGGCCGGCCCCGGATTCGCACGTCCAAAGCCGGGAGGCACGAGACGTAGTCCACGAAGCTCTGCAGAAACTCTCCCCGGAGCTGCGCGAGGCGGTGATTCTAAGGGACTTACAAGATATGGACTACAAAGAAATCGCTACGGTACTAAAGGTTCCGGAAGGGACTGTGAAGTCAAGGATTAACCGGGGTCGCGCGGAACTTGCGCGCCTCCTCCAACGTACATATAGGCAGGTGATGTGATGGCGGGTCAACAAGATAACCGGATGCACTGCGCAGAGTTCGACGCTTTGCTCAGCCAGGCCATTGACCGCACTCTCGCGGGCGAACGGCTTACTGCATTTGAAGCCCATAGCCGCGACTGCAAACTCTGTGGACCGCTGCTTCAGGAAGCCGAAGCTGGGCACACATGGCTGAAGTCTTTGGCGGAAGTTGAGCCGCCAGAGGAATTAGTCACGAACATTCTGCTGCGGACAAGCGGAGTGCTGACCAGTCGGCAAGGCATCGCCGGGCACGCGACTACGACTTCGTGGATGGATCGCGTCCGGGAATGGGGGAGTACCATTGCTGCGCCTGTGATTTCGGTGGCCCGACAGCCGCGCTTTGCCATGTCATTCGGGATGGCCTTCTTTACTTTGTCGGTCACGCTGAGTCTTGCTGGAGTCAGACTGAGTGACTTGCGCCACCTCGACCTAAGGCCGAGCGCCGTTCGGCGGACCTATTACGAAACATCCGGCCGGGTGGTGAAGTACTACGAGAACATCCGTTTCGTGTATGAGATCGAATCGCGGGTGCGGCAGTTCAAGCAGGCCGCAACACCTGCAGAGCAGCCGCGCGAACAACAGCAGGAAAACAACGATCAGAAGGATAAGACCAAGAACAATACCAGTGGACAACCCGAACAGAAACAGGAACGTAACTACAGCCAGGAAGGGAACCAGCCAGTGTTTGCTTCTCTTCCCGATCACCAGGGTCTCCAGCCCGCACGTATTTTGCGGATTGGAACGGCCGATCCACCTGTAGTGTCGGTGACCACATACAGGAGGTTCGTATGAACTGCGCTAATCATCCCCAAACTCCCGCAGTGGCATATTGCCGCACCTGCGGCAAACCACTCTGCAACCAATGCACGCGCCAGGTGATGGGCGTGATCTATTGCGAAAACTGCCTAGCTGAGCGTGTCACGGGCACAGCTCCACCGCCGTCACAATTTCAGCCGGCTCCTGGGTATCAAGGGCCAGTGCAGCCTGTGAGTGCGGGGCCGAATCCCGCGCTGGCTGGAGTTTTGGGCGCGATTCCCTTTGGCGTCGGCGCTGTTTATAACGGCCAGTATGCCAAGGGTCTGGCGCACCTTCTAATTTTCATCTTGCTTGTGGTTGGTGCGAGCAACGGACACGACCCGCTCGACTGGATTTGTGGAATCGGGATAGCAGCTTTTGTGCTTTATCAAATTATCGATTCCGTAAAGACTGCCAAAGCCATCCAGGCGAATCAACCCGTGCCGGACCCGTTTGGGCTGGCAAACATGTTCAGCCCCGGCGGTCGGCCTGATGTTACGACAGGCGTACCCACCGGCGCCGTCATTCTGATCGGGTTAGGTGTTCTGTTTCTCCTGCACAACCTCGACATATGGTTTCTGGAAGTGAACACCCTCTGGCCAATTGTCCTTATCGGCTTGGGTCTGTGGTTAGTCATACGAAGGCGAGAGGCTCTTGAACGCGGCGACTATCGGCACAGAAGTATGGCAGGCCCTGCGGTGTTGATCACGATTGGCGTGCTTTCTCTGCTCCAGAATCTGCATGATCGCTGGTGGGAGGTGCCAGGCTGGGGGCGTACCTGGCCTCTGATTCTGCTCGTGATAGGAGTTTTGAAGTTGATGGAACGCAGCGGACACTACGATGGACCTTCATTCCCGCCGGGTCCGCCCACTGGGACGAATGTTCCTCCAGCTCAGCAGCCTCCAAGTGAAGTCAACAGCGAGGTGAAAAATGGCTAGCACTGTGCAAGCTCCGCCTCCCGTGCCGCCAATGAGACCTTTACGGCCACGGCGTTCGTTTGCTGGGCCGGTGGTGCTCATCATCGTGGGGATTTTCTTCCTGCTAAGCAATATGGGGATCATTTCCTGGCACAACTTTGGGATCTGGTTCTCACACTACTGGCCCGTGTTGCTGATTCTCTGGGGCATCATCAAGCTGATCGAATACCAGCAGGCAAACCGCGCGGGAGAACGCGCTCGCGGCATTGGAGCGGGCGGAGTCATGTTGGTGGTGATAGTTGTGATCGCCGGACTGATTGCGAGCGAGGCCGTGAAGTGGAATCCCGGAGAGCTCTGCTCAGATAGCGATCTCCAGGGTCTTCCCTGGTGTGGTCACAATTACAACTACACCGACGAACTGCAGCAGGCCTTTCCTACTGGTGGCAGCCTGCGTGTCACAAGTGAGCATGGCGCCGTCAACATTACAGATTCTAGCGATAATCAGATTCACGTTTCCGTCCATAAACGTGTGAATGCGGACACGCAAGGTCAAGCTGACGAATGGAACAAAGCCACGCGCCCCCAAATCAGCGTCAACGGACAGATTGTCACCGTGGACGCCAATACGCAGGGCGCCAGAGATCGCCGCATCAGCAGTGACCTGGACATTGCGGTCCCGCGAAAAGCATCAGTGGTTCTATCTACGCGCCACGGCGACATCAGCATCATGGGGCGCGACGGCAGCGCTGACATCACCAGCCACAATGGCGACGTTTCGATTAGCGACCTCACCGGCAGCGCCAGCCTCAACCTGGATGACAGTTCCGCTCGACTCTCGCAGATTGGTTCCGACGTGATCATTCAGGGCCGCACCAAAGACATTTCGCTCGAAGATGTGAAAGGGACGGTGCGGCTCGACGGAGATTTTAGAGAAGGG
>QHZR01000587.1 GCA_003224755.1 Acidobacteriota bacterium | reverse complement strand
CACGCAAGCATCGAGAAACGGCTCATAAATTCTGCGATCCACATAGCACCGCTCCACCGAGAGGCATGCCTGACCTGCATTCACAAAGGAGCCCCAGACAGCGCCGCTCGACGCGATATCAATGTCCGCGTCTTCGAGCACCAGCATCGGATCTTTTCCACCCAATTCCAAAACAACTGGAAGCAAGCGCACGCCTGCCGATTGTGCGATGCTCTTGCCGGTCGAAACACTGCCGGTGAAAACAAGCTTGTCCATTGTTGAGTTGACCAGCGCCGCGCCGGTTGTGCCGTCTCCGAGGACCACTTGAAACACAGCTTCGGGAACTCCCGCATCGTGAAGCAAACCAGCCAGAGCAAGCGCGACCTGCGAGGTAAACTCCGAAGGCTTCACGATCACAGCATTGCCTGCAACCAGCGCCGCCAGACTTTCGCTCGCAGGAATTGAAAATGGATAGTTCCACGGCGAAATGATGCCGATGACGCCATGCGGCTCGCGCACTATACGACCGGCCTTTTGCTTCATCGCCAAGTTACCGTGCCGGACGGGTTCATCGCGCAGCAGCGAATATGCGTTCTCAATGTAAAATCGCGCTCCATCCAGAACGGGCAGGACTTCAGTGGTGAGCGCCTCCACGTAAGGTTTGCCGGCCTCGCGGGTGATTAGCCGTGCGATTTCGGATTTCCGCTCTTGTACGAGGTGTTGAAAGTTTTTCAAGACCTTGATGCGATGCCGAATTCCGACTTCGAACCAGGCCGGTTGCGCGGATCGGGCGCGTGAGACTGCGTCGCGGACTTCCGATTCACCAGCACAATCAAGTTCGCGCAGGACTTCACCTGTTGCCGGATTGACCGAAACCAGTTTGCGTGCCGCGATTTGGACGTCGGTAGCCACTTAGCTCAAGAGCCTAATTCAAGTTTTCAAAAATGCCGGCTGCGCCCATGCCTCCGCCGACACACATCGTCACCATGCCGTAGCGCCCGTTGCGGCGTTTCAGTTCGCGAATGACAGTTGCAGTCAGTTTTGCCCCCGTGCATCCGAGCGGATGTCCAAGCGCTATTGCACCGCCATTCGGGTTTACTCGCGCAGGATCGACTCCTGCCTCTTTGATCACCGCAAGAGACTGCGCGGCAAAAGCTTCGTTTAATTCGATCACGTCAATGTCTGACAATTTCAATCCAGCCAGTTTCAGCGCCTTAGGAATCGCAAACACCGGTCCTAATCCCATTTCTTCCGGTTTATATCCAGCGGTTGCAAACGATACATATCGCACCAGCGGCTTAATTCCGAGCTGCGTTGCGCGTTCAGCAGACATGACCACCGCCGCCGCGGCCCCGTCTGACATTTGCGACGAATTCCCTGCCGTCACTGTCCCCTTTGCGTGAAATGCCGGCTTCAATGCGAGCAATGCCTCAAGCGAAGTGTCAGCGCGTGGGCCTTCGTCAGTCTTGAAAACAATTTCTTGCCTCTTGGGTTTCGAGCCATTCGGCGTCACAAAGCTCACCGGAACCGAGACGGTTTCATCTTCGAATTTTCCTGCCTGGATTGCCGCCAACGCCTTTTCGTGACTGTGCAAAGAAAATTCATCCGCTGATTCGCGGCTAATACCAAAGCGCTGCGCCAATCGCTCCGCCGTCAATCCCATGGACAGATACGAGTCGGGATAGTGCTCTACCAGCCAGGGATTTGGCGAGATCTTATGTCCGCCCATAGGCACAAGCGACATAGACTCAGTCCCACCCGCCACAATTACCTCCGCGCCGCCGGCTGCAATCCGTTCCGCCGCCATCGCGATGGACTGCAACCCTGAAGAACAGAAGCGATTGACGGTCATTGCCGCCGTTTCCACCGGTAGCCCCGCGCGTAGTGCGGCGATTCGGGCCACGTTCATCCCTTGCTCCGCCTCAGGCATTGCGCATCCCAGTATCACATCTTCAATTTCTTTCGGATCGAGCTGAGGCACGCGATCTAGTGCACCTCTGATGGCAACTGCGGCAAGTTCATCCGGGCGCGTCGCTCGCAGCGTGCCTTTGTAGGCACGGCCAACAGGTGTGCGGACGGAAGAGACCAGAACGACTTCACGCATTGGAGCCTCCAACCAATTACTATTATGAACCTGATAAGGAAATTCGCAGATGAAGCGCATTCATAAGGTCGCAGTCCTCGGCGCCGGTACGATGGGCGCGCGTATCGCCGCCCACTTTGCGAATGCGGGAATCCCCACTCACCTATTGGATATAGTTCCTCCCAATGCCGACGCATCCATGCGAAACAAGTTCGTCGCGGCAGGACTGGACGCCGCACTGAAATCTAAACCGGCGGCGTTCTTCGAGCCGGCCTTAGCGAGTCTGATCACAATCGGCAATTTCGAAGACGATCTGAAGAAGCTGGCCGAAGTCGATTGGATTATCGAAGCCGTAGTCGAAGACCTAAGCATCAAGCGAGAGTTGCTTAAGCGAGTCGAAACGCTACGCCGGCCGGGAGCGATCATCACTACGAATACCAGCGGCCTGCCGGTCGCCAAGATCGCTGAGGGCTTCTCTGACGACTTTCGCCGCTGCTGGTTCGGAACCCACTTCTTCAATCCTCCTCGCTACATGCGGCTGCTGGAGATTATTCCCA
>QHZR01000125.1:9223-18727 GCA_003224755.1 Acidobacteriota bacterium | reverse complement strand
TGCCTTCACCCTGATAGACAAAAAGGAGGTTCTTGGTTCCGGAGTGAAATGCCGCAGAGGCCGGGACTACCAACTGACGCCCCATCGGTAGCTTGGCGCGAACATTCACGTACATCCCCGGCCTCAATTTCAGGCCGGGATTCGGGAAGACTAAGCGTACGGGCAGTGTGCGCGTGTTCATGTCTATTTGTGGGAGCAGGTAATCCACTCGCCCATTGAAAACACGGCCGGGATAGGCATCGACGGTGATCTCTGCCGAATCACCCGGCTTGATTTTTCCTGCATCGCTTTGGAATACCTGGGCCAGGACCCAAACATCGGAGAGATCCGCTACGGTGTACAGCATGGTTTCAGGCTGTACGTACATATTGGGCAGCGCCTTCTTGTCGGTGATGTAGCCCGACATCGGAGAATAGATAGTGAGATCCGTAATCGCCTTGCCGCTCTGATCCAGCTTCTCGATTTCGCCAGGAGAGACTTCCCATTGCAGCAGTCTTTCTTTAGCAGCGTTCAGCAGTGACGCAGCCCCTGAGGCCACTCCGCTCACAGCGCTTTGCTGAAGAGATTCAGCATTTTTCTTTGCGATCAAGTACTCCTGCTCGGTTGACACCAGGTCAGGGCTGTAGATTGTGAATAGCGGCTGACCTTTGCCGATGAAATTGCCGGTGGCGTCGGCATAGACTCTGCGAATCCAGCCAGCAAATCGGGTCTGCACGTAGGCCTGCCGCCGCTCGTCAACCTGCACATTGCCGTAGAAACGCAGCTCCGAATTGACGGACTTCGATTCAACCTTCCCGAGCACGATGCCGATGCTCTGCATGCGCTGCGGCGTGAGTTGAATTGGAGCAAGAGGGATCTCCGGCATCTTGCCGGTTTGCGTCTCCCCTGCTGCTCCTGCGTCAGAATTCGAGGTGCCTGCCGACGAAAGTTCTGCAATCGCTTCCATTGGCCGACCCGCAGAACTGTCTCCCGCCCGCGAGTCAGCCGTAGTGTGGCTCAAACGCCACCACAGGACTGTGGCGACAATGGCTAGAGTTATCGTGGCAATCAGCGCAATCCAAAAAGCTCTGCGATAGACGTTGGGTTCTGGGTTGGGCATGAATTGTTCTCTCTCATTGGTTTTGGTTCTAGAGTCGCGCTCGTTCATGGCACATCCACCCCCGTAAGACGCTCCAGTTCGGCCAGCGACGATTCGTGGTCCACCAACTCACTGCGATATTCCAGATCGAGGTTCAACACATCGAGGAACGCGGAGAGCAAACTCTCGAAGTCCTGCCGGTTCGACTGATACGCAGCGAGAGCAGAGCGAAACGTGGCTTCCGATTGCGGAACGAGCCCCTCTTTGTAAATCTTCAGGCGTTCTTCAGAAGTCTTAGCCTTAACGTATTGCTGCTGCACTTCTGAAAGTACGCGCTGCGATTCGGAGTCGAGCTCCCGTCGGGCCTGCTCCTGTTTCTGCTCCGCTTCGGCCAATTCGGCCTTCTGGCGTCCGCGATTGGGAAGGCGAATTCCGAAAGCTGCCATGTAATAGTCGCGAGCTTGACTCCCTGTGTGTTGATAGATGTACCCGTCGTTCAAATCTGGACGAAAGTTCTTGTGGGCTAACTCCACTTGCGTTGTCTGTTCTTCAATCGAGGCTTGTTTTGAGCGCAGATCAGGATTCTGCCCACGAGCTTTCTGTAGGAGATCAGCCGCGCTGTACGGAAGCACTCTCGCAGTGAGTGTTTCAGTGACGATATCTGCCGAGTCCTGCGAACGCCCGAGGAACTGCTTGATCTGAGCTTCGAGTAGGCCTTCTTCCTGATGATGGTGCGCAATTTCCTGAAGAATCTTCGTGTGCTGGAGCTGCGCTTTGAGTACGTCCTGTTGATTGCCCTGGCCCACGCGGTAGCGTGCTTCTGCAGCTTGTTCTACCTGGTTCAACAGCTGCTCGCTTTTCAGCAGGACCCCAAGCGTTTGCTGAATGTAGGCGAGCTGAAAATAGGCCGCCTTCAGATTGCCCACCACAGTCCTGCGGACGGAATCAGTTTGAGCTTCCATGGAGTCCGCTTCGTGCTGGGCAACACGGGCACGCAGTGGACGCTTGCCTGGATAAGGCAGGTCCTGTGAAGCCCCGAAACCGATATATGCGAAATCGCTATTGCTGTAGCCAGCGAAAGGTCGCGGTCTGCCCACGCTGAACTGCTGTATCGACAGTTGGGTTTCGGGAAGAGCTGAAACCTGCTTGGGAACATTTCGTGACGCTTGCCACCCATGAAACGACGCCGCAATCTGCGGATTCTTCTGCTCCGCCTCTTGCACAAGTTCACGCAGAGAGGTTGGGGTTCCCATGTGTTCGGACATCGCAGGCAATTCCGCTGCAGGCGGCTTCGGTGGATTGGAAGGTTCTTGGGCATTAGCCTTCCTAACAAGAGCCAGTGCCCCCAAGAACAGAGCCGCTGTAATTATGCAAATGCGAGAGCAACTGAAATGGACTCGGTACGAGCCAATGACTTGCATCTTTCCTCCGCAAACTTAAGACGAGTTTGTGTATGCAGGAACGTGCAGACGCACGAATGCGTTAGCAGCTCAGAGGAAAGACGGTCAGATTCTTAGGATGGTTGTAACTGAACCGAGTAGCCCAGGTGGACCATGTGTGAGGGAAGGCATGCCCGTGGTGAACATCATCTGCCCAGCGGGAACAACCTGCAGCGCGACGGCCTGCGCATGAAGTTCAATGAGTGAATGATCGAGATGAACAGACGAGGCTTTCACAGCCTGGAAGTTGCTGGGTGACTCCTGAGGCTGGCAGCATCCGTGGGATTTGGCCATGCTGGAATGGCCACATCGCTCCGCCATGCGCTTGCAGCAATCGCGCTCGGCTGCCGTCATCACAGCACCCGGTCTCACACATGCCATGACCGGCAGCGCTGCCATTAGCAGTGCGAGAGTCGCAACCCCGACTTTGAGCCCAAGCTTCAACACGAAAAGTCTAAATCCAACAATGGTTGGACGCAATGCCTCGGGAAAGGTTTCAAATTACCCTCGTTTTGCTCAGATTTGCCTGACCGCCGCTGAGCAACAACATTAATCGAGCAACAAGACTTCCAATTATTCATTCAACTCGCCTGAAGGCCCAGCGACGGCAGAGCCGGGCCCTACGCTTCGTTTTCGAATTCAGGCCAAGGCGGCTTTGATTACGTGCTCTTCCGGCCCGCGTCCTGCGCAGCACGAAGCCAACTTGCCGTCAATTGCGACGGCAGGCACGCTATGTACACCATAGCCTTTCGCCTTGGATGCAACGTCCGATTTTTGCATGTCATGGACTACAACTTGGTGCAAAGAGCCAGCGAGACGCTTTACCATCTCGATGGTTTCCTTGCACGCGGAACAGCCCGCGCTGAACACTTCAATCTGCTTCCTTGCCATTTCCTTTACATCCTTTCCAAATAGATTCTTTCAAATAAATTTCTCTGAGCAGCAGGTCGGAGCGACTGCCATTCGATGAGGCCACGCATTCCAGACAGAGGCAATCACCAACATCCCTACTGCCGCATAAATAATGGGATTCGACTCCCACGCAAACTTTCCAATCACCACGCCCACACCAGACACTACGCCTAGAAAAAAGGGTCCATAGCCATGCCGATTCTTTGCTCTGAATGCCAACACTCCTACCGCAAGCACCAGGAACGCAGAAGTAATCGGCAGGAGGTACTTTGACGAGATTAAGAATCCCAGCCCGACTGAACTCAGCAGCCCAGCATATGCTGGCCAGCACAGTGGACATGCCAATTTGGGAAGCAGCGCCGCTCCAACGCCCGGAATCGTCAGCAGGTTTTGTTTCCAAGTGCCGCTCATGAATTGTCTCCATCCAAACTTTCAAGAATCGGACACTCAGAAACCGGAACACAACCCGAGCAGGACCGCGTCAGTCTCTCCAGAGTTTTCCGCATGGAATTGAGAGTCCTGATTTTGCCTTCAATGTCGCCAATCTTTGCTTCCGCTCGCTTTCTGATTTCCGTGCTGTTGGTTCGAGACGACACTCGCAAAGCCAACAACTCACGAATCTCCCGAAGCGAAAATCCCAACTCCTGAGCACGTTTGATGAATCTAAGGCGGCGGGTCGCTTCTACCGGAAAGATACGGTACCCCGAAGCAGTACGTGGTGGCCGGGGAAGCAATCCCCGACGCTCGTAGTAACGCACAGTTTCCAGATTGACGCCCGCTACATTCGCGAGACGCCCAATCGTGAGCGGCCTGACTTGAACTTCCTCCATCACGAGTTAAGTCTAAACCCCGTAGCACGGTACGGAGTCAAGTGTTCTTTTAGACCATCGTTGGGTCCGCAACTCCGGGGTTGGGGAATGGCGCCCATTAAACCGATGCAAAGATTGACAATAACTCTTTTAGTAGATAGCTTAGTTCCTAAGCTAATCCCCCCAAACGGATGAGAGTCGCAGGCAAGAGCAAACAGGAGACGTTTTGCTCGCAGCTAGTACGGCCCTGCCTGCGCTGGAGGGTGACTTACCTTCGGCTGACGTCGTCGGGGAGGATACTTTGTCGGGAGCACTATCCGAAGTCGCGGGAGGCCTGCTCTCCCATTTTCGGAGATCGACCGCTCGCTTTACTTTCGACACGCGCCGGAACTTCTCTTGTGCCGCCACATACTCCGTTCTCAGAATTTCGCCTTCCTCTATCAGCGCTAAGTGTTGCACAGTCACTTTGCCTTCGACCGCGCTGTTGACGTCACCACCTTCTCTCTGCACCGATTCAGCAAAGCTCTTCAGTTGCCTGGTAGTGGCGCGGAACAGTTCCTCCAATTTTTTGCCAACAGCCGCGTTATAGGGGCCTATGGCCGCCAGCACCCCAGGATGGTAAAAGCATACTCCTAGTGCCTGTTTCAGATCGCGACCCCTCTGCACGATGCCGGAATCCGTGAGCGCCTCGAGCGTGTCGCAGCTTTCCAGTTCCTGACGCAATGCATCGA
This sequence comes from Acidobacteriota bacterium, assembly GCA_003224755.1. GTDB lineage: Bacteria > Acidobacteriota > Terriglobia > Terriglobales > Acidobacteriaceae > Gp1-AA145. The sequence goes on along the minus strand of QHZR01000125.1, from coordinate 13,758 downwards.
ACTCGGGCAAGACGGAAACATAGTCCTCTAATAACTGCGGCGACTCTGAATCTGCGAGGATTTCTATCAGCGCGATTTCAAACGGCGGGACCGGAACCACGCCATCGAGCGTGTAACCGATTCTCTCCCACTGCCCGGGAACTCGCGGGTTACGATAAAGAAACGTCGCAACGAAGTCGGTTTTGTCGCGGTCAACTTCCGTACTGGCCTTCTTGCGGGCGTAATGCCGAAGTAAGGTCTCCGCTATTTCCGGATCGGTCTCCGGCGTGAGCGACTGTCTGAGCATGGAGGGAGTGACCGCCAGATCGAAAAGCTTTATCCACCCTCGAATACGGGCCAGAGGATCGGGAAAGTGCTGGTCGAGTTCTCCCAGCGAAATCAGGTGCAGGTCCTTCGGCAACGGGATCGGTTCCTGCACACAATCGCGCAGCAGCTTTTGGTAGAAGCCGTAAACCGTCTGCATAATGGCGAGTTCCCACTTTGGATCCTCGACCACGCTCTCTGTACTCCTTTAATTAGAGGGTTTGCGGCAGCTTTGTGAAAGTCTAGTGAAAAAAGGCTGCAAAGAATCATCTTGCGATAACGGGATGGTTACGAAAGTGAAGTGCCAGGTTGCATCGTCCACATTCTCGATGCTTGCAAGAAGGGCGGGTCTGTCCACCAAGTCTCATAGTTTGGTGCCCCATATTACGCAATGAACGATCAAAGGTTCATCTCAGCGCTCATTGACCTTCTCGCGACAACCGCTCTCAGCCGAGTTCAATCAAGTTCAACAGAGCTGGTCGGTGGGCTTCGCCGCGGCAGATAGAGCCGCTACTTGTTCGACGGTTCCTGACGCGCAACCGGGGACACATCGGGGACACATTAACTTGTTTCTTACCGCCCTTGGAACGCCATACAGTGCGTCCGTGTTCCTGTGGTTTCTTACAGTTCCAATTTGGCCTCCCGCTTTCACGGCGGTAACACGGGTTCAAATCCCGTCGGGGACGCCAACCTTATCAGTGATTTACAGCTAGGCGTTACGTTTTTGTAGGCACAAAAAAGGCACAATTTGCTCCATGAATCCGTGCCCGCCTGGTTCGGTCGCCAATGTTTTCGCCGAGACCAGGCGTGTTCGCGTAGGCACAAATAAGGAATTGGAGCAGACTGATTGCGTCTCAGCCGGCAGCTTCACTGGACGCACGCAGAAGACGAATGACTTTGCTCTGGGCTTTTCGCTTTTGAAGCGTGACCGCTTGGGTGTAGGTATCCAGCGTGACCCGACTGGACGCGTGACGAAGGAGTTCTTGCGTTACCTTGATATCCGTTCTGTTTGCTCTCAGCAATGAAGAATACGTGTGTCGGAAGGTGTGCCATCCGATGCGCTGTGTGATGCCGATCTTGGCCGCTGCTGGACGAATAATGCTTCGCATAAGACACTGCCCCCAATATGGCCTTTCCCCACGCGCTGCTGGGCTCGCGAACACCCAATCATCGACCTCGCCGTACTTTGTTTGGTGACGCCAAACCTTGAGAGCCTCTGCTAGCCGTGCGTCGAGAGGAACTGGCTTCTGTGATGCCTCCGTCTTGCAAGGACCAACGACTTGGAACACGATTGACCGCGTGACGCTGATTTCATTTCCTTGAAAGTCGATGTCGTGCCATTTGAGGCCGAAGAGTTCGCTCATCCGCAAACCTGTCCCGAACGCCAGGAGCACAAGAGTGCGCTCCCGGATGCCGAGAACAGCAATGAGTCTTTGCACTTCGTTTACCGTGAGTATCACCGGAACTGTTTTTCGCTTTGCGCTTTGTCGCACTAGCTGAATCGGGTTGCGATCGCAGATCTCATGCCGGATTCCGTGATTGAAGACTACGCTCATGAGATTCCGGATTTTGGCGCAGCTTGATCTCGCTAGCGGCAACGACCTCAACCAGAGCTCCACCTCTCCAGCGTTGACGCGGACCAACGCGGCAATATCCACTTGTTCAGGTAACCTTCATACGTGACCTTGGTGGAATGTGTTTTCCAGACCGTATCTGGATCCAGTTCGCGTTCGCGATAATGAGAAACAAGGTCGGAAAGTGTCGTTGATCTCGTCTTGAGCCAACCGCCGCCACGATTGAGTTCCAGACGCAAAGCGGAGATTGCCTGACGAACCGCTGCCTCGTCCGTCAGTTGTTCGACAGACCCCAGAACCATTCGCCGGTGTTTGCGCTTGCCGTCAGCTCCGGTTTCGCGCCATCTGAACTCCCAAACATCTGGTCCGCGTTGCCGCTCTGCACGAATGACACTTCCGTTTTGCATAAATATCCTTTCCGTTTGGGCGCGGTTCGCCCGAGCACGTGGTCCGAAACTTGAAGGCACAATCCAGGCACAAATTATCTGTTGGCGTCGCCAGAAATGCGCGATAAGTCTTAGGGACACGGCGCGAGGTTCTTACTTTGCTGCAGAAGTGCGGTGAAGCGGTAGTACGGCGCAGAGTAGTCCGCTAGGCGTAATCAGCCGGAACTGCCGGATTGCCAAGCCCAAGATGATGGCGAGAGCCGCCGTTGGCAGAACCGAGGTCGCCTTCTCGAAGTCGTTCCAGGAATATCCCGGCTGCACAGGCGAGCAACACCTGCATAACAAGGATGCACGATGGCGTATAGCGGGTGAGCAGTGGGGCTGGTATGAGAAATGCTAAAACCACGAATTGTGGCCACAGCCGGAGATGAGATTCGGGGCGGCAGGAAGTCATGCCGATCACACAAAGTGTGCTCATTAGCACTGACGCGGCACCAATCAGAATCCAGGCATGCTGCGGGGTCGCACGAGTGCCTGCGGACAACGAGATGACATGTTCAATCCCGACTCCCAGGACAGCGATGGAGAGGTACAGAAGAAAATGCGCATGGCTCCAGATATGAAACAAAAGCGTATCGTGGGCTGATCTTACATGCCGCTCAGCGGCGCCGTAGGCCACATCGAAGTACCACCACCACACCCCGAATACGAGCGCAAGGCCACTAAAGGCAGAGACCGCAGCCGATACCGGCCAGGTCTCCTGGCTCTCCATTCCGCGCATGACCGCGGCTACCGATTCGCCCAGAAGAATTATGGTGAATAGACCAAAGCGTTCCGGCAAGTGTTCCGGGTGTGGTGGAACCTTGTGCGTGTAATGCGACGAAATCATGGGCGTGCTCAGGTCGATGAGCAGGGCTGCGCCCCACAACCAGAAGCGAACGGATGGAGGAACTACGGCCGCGGCAGCCCAGAGAACCGCCGCGATGCCAAATCCAGTTGCATAGATCGTGGTGAGACGCCGAGTTCTTTGTTCGCGACGAGCACGGAGGTACTGGATCACGAGCACTACGCGCTGCACGGCATAAGCGGCTCCAAAGCCGGCGGAGTCCCGATCCGCCAGGCCTTGCTTTGCATTGGCGGCCATCGCAGCGGCTGCAAAGATCTGAACCAGCGTGAGGAGTCGGTGGACAACGTCATCCGCGTCAAAACGGGTTGAATACATGGTGTGCCCGAACCAAGCCCACCAGATGAGAAGGAACATCAGAGAGTAACGAATGAGACCATGAATGCTGTAGTCTTCACCCAGCGGCACACCGACTTGCGAGACCGCCGCCACGAAGATCAAGTCAAAGAAAAGCTCGAGCCACGAGGCTCGCCTCACCTTACCTTGATCGGCTGGCCAGAGACGCACGGAGCGAAAGAGTCGAATTGGATGAGTGCTCATATTGAAATGTGCGGGTCGAGAAATTGCGTTCGAGTTCACAGTCCAACAGAGTTCAGAGTGATTTCGGCCCACTGCGCTCTACGCCGGTGCTCCAGGCCCCATCGATTCCGGGAGCCAATGCATCGCGCAGCTGCAAGCGAGCTCGCGAAAGCCGCGTTTTCACATTGGCTTCGCTGATGCCGAGAGCCTGGGCTGTTTCCGTTATGCTGAGTTGCTGCACGTCCCGAAGAATCAGCACGGTTCGATACTTCTCTGACAGCGAGTTCAAGGCTTTGGTCAAGGCATCTCGAAGTTCCTTGCGGTCGAGCGCCTCGGAGGGAATCTCCCGCCAGTCGGCAAAGTCTCTGGGGATGTAGTCGCCGTCCTCGGCAGGCTGCCCTTCATCAATGGACTCATAAAGATGACGGCGATCCTTGCGCAATTTCATCTTCGCTTCGTTGATGGCGATCTGAATGAGCCAGGTGCTGAACTTCGCGTCGCCTCGAAAATGAGCCAGCCCCTTGAAGGCTTTCAGTACGGCTTCTTGGGCAACATCTTCCGCGTCGGCATCGTTCCTAACCAAGCCGAGGGCGGCAAGGAACACCGCACGCTCATATGGACGCACAAGGTCGTAGAAGGCGTTAGCGTCGCCTTGTTGCACGCGGCGAACAAGCGCGAGTTCCGCCAATTGTTTTTCGTTAACTGCAGCCGCCGACGAAAACGATACCGCTGGCTGGATATGGGTATCAGGTGTTGCTTGAACGTTTGCGATCATCATAGCCCCGTCTCCTTCACTTGCTGGCTCACGAAGGGTGAGCAGTTGTTTTGCAGAACCTGTTGTCCGGCCAG
>QHZR01000125.1:0-9130 GCA_003224755.1 Acidobacteriota bacterium | reverse complement strand
CCTTCAAGCTGGAGTTCGATCGCCTGGTCCGTTTCGTTAAGAACTGAAATCTTGAGCACTGCTTCCTCCGATAGACACAACTAGTAAGGCAAGAGGCGTGCCAATTCGAACAGCTGGTGGGAGAAAGTTATGTCTTTACTTTTGTGAGTGTTGTAGAGATACAAAATATTTGTTGCAGAATGCCGCCACGACTATTCGTGGTTGCCTCGTTGATGACTTCGTGGGTACGAAATGTCGTGGCGGAAAAGTGCGCGGCACTGCCGCAACAGCGCGATTGGCGGCGCATGAGAATGCGCACGGAGAAAGATGCTGAGACGAAATAGAGCAGGCGTGAACCTGAATCAGGCTCAATGATGGAGGATGCTATTCGCTGTGAACTAAGCGGTCGCTTGTTGGCCGCGCGATTTCGCGGTGGAGGAATCCAAAGCAGAAATAGCGCGTTCAATTCCGAGCTTCTTCATGCGGCTGCGCAGCGTGTTGGGATGAAGATCGAGCACCCTGGCAGCGCCGCGTTCGCCTTCGATGATCCAGGAAGCCTTCTCCAATATTGACTGGATATGGCGCCGCTCGACTTCTTCGAGCGTGTAGGGCCCATCGCTGGCCGCAACGATGGTGCCGGAAGAGATGTTAGCAATGCGATCGGCGCTTACCCCGCTCATCGGCAAGAAATCCGACCCCAGTTTCAACACCGAACCTTGCAACAGAACCACCGCGCGCTCGATGACATTCTGCAACTCGCGAATGTTGCCAGGCCAGTCGTAGCGGGACAAAAGATCCATTGTGTCTTGTGCGATGCCGGTGATTTGTCTTCCAAACTGGCGCGCAAATCGCTCGACAAAAAATGAAGTAAGCAGCGGAATATCGGCCCGACGCTGGCGCAACGGCGGCAAAGTGATGGGAAGCACGTTCAGGCGATAATACAGATCCGCGCGGAATCGGCCTTCCTGTATAGCTTTCTCCAGGTCGCGATTGCTAGCCGCGATAATGCGGACGTTGACGCGTAGCGTGCGGCTGCTCCCCAGCGGTTCGAATTCATGCTCTTGAAGTACCCGCAGAAGTTTCACTTGTGTTTCGAGTGGAAGTTCGCTGACTTCGTCAAGGAACAAGGTTCCGCCATCGGCGAGCTCGAACCGCCCTGTGCGTCGTTCTAACGCGCCGGTAAACGCGCCTTTCATGTGTCCGAAGAGTTCGCTTTCAACCAGGCCTGTCGGGATGGCGCCACAGTTCAACTTCACCAACGGACGGTGGCTCCGCTTGCTGCGCGAATGAATCGCGCGTGCGATCAACTCTTTCCCGCAGCCGGTCTCGCCTACGATCAAAACCGTGGAGTCTGTCGGGGCAACTGTCTCCACCCGGCGCAACACTTCCACCAGGGCTTTGCTGTTGCCGACGATTTCCTCGAAGTTGTGCTCTTTACTGATTTCTTCCTGTAAATAAACGTTTTCCGCTTCGAGTTTCTTCTGCAAGCTCCGGACCTGTTCAAGGGCGGCCTGCAGATCGGCTTCAGCGCGCTGTCTTTTCAATTCGGCGGAGGCCCTGGCAGCAAAAATCTTGACCAGGTCGAAGGCCCGTGGATCGCGGTCCATCGGCTTATCGTCAAGAATCGCGATGTGCCCAATCACGCGTCCCGCTTTGTCGAGCATAGGAACGCCGAGGTAGCTTTCCACCCCGAGATCTGCAAGCCCAGTGTCTAATGGAAATAGTTTAGTCACGCCCTCTCTGTAGTGGCAGGTCTCGCCATGCAAGACCTTCTCGCAAGGCGTGTCCGCAATATCGAACTCGAAATTTTCGCCGAAGTCTTCGCCCTTCCAGAAGGCCAGTGCTTTTGCGTGTTTCTGATCATCGCAGTCGGTGATGAAGGCATAGCGGACTCGAAGAGCACTCGCCATGTGCCGCACCAGCGACGGGAAAAAATCGCTCCCGGTAGCAGAAGCCGTGCCAATCACAATCGAGCGGAACGTCTCTTCGGCAAGGTGCCGGTCGGTAGCGTCGCGTACGAGTCCTATCACCCCGACGATCTCGCCCTCGGTATTGCGGTGGGGAGCGAAGGTGCACGACTCCCAAACATCGTGTCCCTCGGCGGAGTGCTTCGGTACGAGCGCATCAGCAACCTGAACGACTTCACCTTGCAGCGCGCGGTCGAGGGCATCCTGTATGCCACTCGGAACCAGGCGCGGGAAAACGTCGGCTGCAATCTTCCCTAAGACTTCGGCCTGAGATTTGCCAGCGAGCCGCTCCATAAACGGATTGAAGACCTGATAACGCAACTCACGGTCGTACAAAATGATGCCTTCGGCTGCACCATTAATAATTTCGCGATTGATCTGCAGGGCCTCGCGCAATGACTTTTCATGCGTCTTGAGTGCCGTGACATCGCGGGAAAGAGCGAGCAGTCGCTCCGGATTGCCGTTCGCGTCTCGAATGGGGCTCACGACCACGTCCCACCAACGCGGCTGGCGTGAAATACGGGGCTCGAAATAGCCGACAAATCTCCCGATTCCGCCTTCTCGCGCCGCCTTTACCGCTTTGCAGGCAGCCTCGCGGTCCGCACCATCCCAAAACTCCATCCAGGAGTTGTTCAGGAACGGCCCCACATCGCAGATTTCGAGGACTGTCATGCCCCCTTCGTTCATGTACAGGAGGCGGCCTTCGAGATCGAGCACCTTGATGCAATCGCGGCTGCAGGCGAGCAGGCGGCTCTTGAATTCCTCGCTCGCCCGCAGTGATTCTGCTGCTTCTGCGGTTTCTTTCGCAAGGCGCGCCAATTCAGCTCGGGCACTGCTTAGTTCCAGCTCCAGTCGTTCGAGCGTCTCATCCGTGTTTGCCAGGATATTCAAGGTGAGCTTTTGAGCTATTGGTCGAAGGTAAGACGGAACCGGGCATCGAAGGATGCAGAAAATCTTTGGAGAAGGGACCGCGGGCTCGGTTTAGAAGCGGAAAGGGCCCGATGAAGAGCTCTGGGCGGCTCTGGATCTGACCCGCGCCATCACTTGGCTGACAACGGGTTCGACATTTTCGTCAGAAAGCGTGAAGGTCTCGTGATCGGTGACTATCTTTATGGTCTTTTGAGTACTATCCACTATGACTTGGCAAGTCTTGCACTCGCGTAGATGCTGTTCCAGGCTGGCGCGAACGTCGGGGCTCGCCACCTCGTCCAGGTAGTCGCCGAACTCCGCAAGAAATTCCGAGCAACTAAGCATTGGTCCTCTCAGGACGCATGAAATGCGGAGCTAAACTCTCGCGCAACATCAATCTCCCTCGCAAAACCCGTGCCTTCAGCGCCGGGACACTAAGCCCCAGGGCCTCGGCCGCCTCTTCTGTCGTGAGCTGGTTTATATCACGCAAGAGCACGGCAACACGATATTTGTGGGGAAGGCGGAGCACTGCATCCCGCACCAGCGCATTCACCTGCGACGCAGCAAACAAACGCTCCGGATCTTCCGCCCACCCTTGCACCTGACGCGGTCGGAAGTTCTCCTCGCCGTCTGTGTCGAGCGGATCAAGCGGCCTTCGCCGGCGCAGGATCTCGGTCCCAGTATTGACGGCGATGCTGGTCAGCCAAGTCGAGAACTTCGACCGCCCCTCGAACTTCCCGATATGCTCAAAGGCCTTCAAGAAAACATCCTGTGTAGCGTCGCGTGCCTGGTCGTGGTCGCCCAAGATGCCATGCAAGGTCCCGAAGACGCGTCGGGTGTGGCCGCGAACCAGGTCCTCAAAAGCGCCAGTTTCACCCTGCTGGACTCTCGCAACCAGCCCAGCATCGGGATCGTCCGAAGCTCGCGCATCGAAGGTAGGACGGGCATCCGCAGAAGAAGGATACAAATCTTTTGCACCGATCCGCGGGCTCAATGCGCGGCGCAGCGGAAAATCGGGAACGGCACCCAGCCCGAACTGCAGGGCGCTAAGGAAGTTGGCCAGACCGGCCATGGCAATGGCCTCGACGACTTGAGCCTCTGTGAAGCCCTGGCCACACAGAGCCTGCTTATCAAAGGCGGCGAATTGCGCCGGAGGACAAGCGAGCTTGCGAATTTCGCCCAGGAGAGTTTTGTCCGCCTCGGAAATGTCGGCGCAGCGATAGTCGTCCGCAATCTGGTCGGAGGTCTTCCGCGACAGCCCGAGAATTTCCAGAACTTGACTGTGCAGCGCTACGAGATAGGAGCTGAAGTTGGCTGCCGCGAGCGTCAACTGGATGAACTCCTTCTGGACTCTGCTGAGGTGGTCTTCGGGAAAAAGGACCAGCTCCAGTGCGCGGACCTCGGCCTCAAGCAATTCTGGCGAGTCCGCCTGGATCTTGAACAGGTTGGGCACGAACCCGAACTGTTCGCGTAGAACCGCACAGGGCCGAAAATCAATGCCCAGCGCAACCGTCGTTTCGGTATTGAGGTACGGGCCGGCGGGTGAGATTGGCCCGGCGGGTACGCGTAACTTCGGCAACTCGATCGCTCCGCCAGGACTCAATTCCACGTCCAAGGCTGGCCGAAGACCTAACTCCAGTGTGCAAAGCATCTGACCCAGTGCCGTGGCGGCGATAGCGTGGAGGATCTCGCCATCGTTGATGCCAGTAACTCGCAGTTCTTCTACGTCACCTTTAGAAATCCAGGGTCCGTAGCGGGCCAGTTTAACCACGAACATGGTCAAGGGATCGTGAACATCGCCTGACGGGAACAATGCGCTGCAGTAATTGCTGCCTCGCACCTGTGCCACGACATGCAAAACAGGCACAGCAAGGCGTTTTCCGGCCCCGAATACCGCCTCGATCAGGCACGCTTCGGCGTCCACCACTCGCTCCACGTTCATCTGGGCGCGAAAGATGTTGGGAACAAAACCATAAGCGGCAACCAAGCGCGAATCCACCGTGTGCTGTTGACCCTCGATTGCGGACGCTCCGCTCATAACATGTGTCCAGAGTATAACTTGAGGCTCCTACGACAATGGATTGGAACTCTTCGTCTATAATCTTGCGCAACGTCTCGCACACGGGGTTAAGCAATGGGTTATCTGAAAAGCCAGCCTTTCGACGAAAAGGACTTTCCCGCATTTGGCGCCATCCGGGAGCAGTTCGGATTTCTGCCGAATTTCTTTCCGGAACAGATTCGGCGGCCAGACCTGATGGAAGCCCAGATCAATCTGATGGGAACTATCTTGCTCAAGGACGGTGCCCTGGCTCGCCGCCAGAAGGAATACATCTTCCTGGTGTGCTCGGCTGCAAATCTGAGCACCTACTGCGTCACAGCTCATTGCGAAATCGTCCGCATGTTGAAACTCGAAGGACCGGAGCCTGAGCAGGTAGCAGTGGATCAAGTTCACTCCAAAATTGCCGTGGCCGACAAGGCCCTGCTGAACTTTTGCTCGAAATTGAACGAACAGTCTTCCAAAATCGACGCTGGCGACGTTGAGACTCTGCGCACCTACGGCTTCAGCGAGCAACAGATCCTGGAGGCGATCGTGACTACTGGGTTCGCCAAGTTCGCTAACGTCGTCGCCTTCGGTTTGGGGACTATCCCCGACTTCCAGAACCGCCGGATCGCGGAGGAGTTAGGGAAGAAGAAGGCTTTAGAGCACGCTACCGATGTTGCGGCTGCCGGTTAAGCTCTGCATTGCAACTGCTCACGGCCGAATCCCGGGAATATTCAGTCGAATCCGATACAAGCCCGTCTTCGCGCACAGGTAGAGGGTCTTACCGTCATCGTCCCCCCAGGCAAAGTTGTGCGGATGCTCTGGGCCGACGATCGTTCCCATGTGCTTGCCTTCGGGCGAGATGATCCATAACCCGCCGGGACCTGAAACGTAAAGATTGCCCTTCTGGTCGACTTTCATTCCGTCGAGTGCATCCTCTCCCTCAGCGGAAGTCATATCGAAAAAGACTTTGCCGTTCGCCAGGGTGTCGTCCGGCTGAACTTCGTAACGCATGATGATCTTCTTCTCCGTATCCCAGTCGTCGACGTAGAAGTACTTCTCGTCCGGCGAAAATGCGAGCCCGTTTGGGCCTTTGAGGTCGGTTGTGAGCAACTGGACTTTCTTGCCGTCGGGAGAAACGCGGAACACGCCGCTGTAGGGCAATTCTTTTCGCGGGTCGTCGAAGAACTTTGGCAGTCCAAAAGGCGGGTCGGTGAAATACAGCGCACCGTCGGACTTGTAAACCAGGTCGTGGCCAATACCGTCAACTGGCCGTTCTTCTCCATGCGTACCACGCGCCGATTGCCATGTTGGTTGATGGTCAGGCGGCCCTGCTTGTCTAGCGTGAGACCATTCGATCCCGGCTGTCCGTACTCGCCGATATCAAAGCCACGGTATCCGCTCTTGGTGAGGAAAACTGAAAGCTGTCCGTCTTGCGTCCAACGGTAGATCAAGTTGTTGTTCGGATCGCTGAAGAGAAGGTATCCATCGCTCTCTTCATTGCGCGGAACCCAGATCGGCCCTTCGGTGAACAGGAAACCGCCAGCGAGCTTTTCGATCTTCGCTCCGGCAGGAACAATCTCGTCGAGAGCGGCGTCCTTCTTGATGACCTGCGCGGGTATTTCGCTTAAGACGACTTTCGGCGAGTTGTAGAAATCGAGTGTGGCCGATTTGATCCAGATAAAATTCTGCGGGCTGTACGAGATCGGCCCGTTGATGCCGAAGATTGCCAGCTGGATCTTCTGACCCGGCTGAGCATTACGAGTGAGGATTACACGGTTGGGGGCATTGAAGCCTTTAATGACCTCTCCGCCCGGCTGCCCGAGAATGCGCGGCATTTTGCCGCTCACCCAGACTTCGGCGTAATCATCAATCACGATTTCAAACGCGACTGTAGACCCCGCCGTGCTGACGTTCCCTACCTTCTCCGGAATTGTCACGTTGATCCGATACCAGTTGAAGCAAACCTTGGCCGTGGAGCGGCGCTGGTCGAGCGTTGTGGGATCAATCGCTTCCCACCGCGAGTCATCGAACTCAGCAACTCCGGCGCGAGGCTCGTAGTCGTAGGTCTTCGTCGGTGCGCCGCTCGGCTTTAGGTCCGGACCTACTGCCCGCGAATCAGCGTCAATGATTTTCACGTCGTGGTAGCGCCATTGGCCGCTGACCAATTGCACGCCCTCACGCGAAGCCAAGTCCACAATGGCGTCCGGACGACCGAACGGTGGATCCTGCACCACTTGGCTCTCAGCCCGAAGCATCGCAGTGGCAAGAATTAGTGCCAGCAACGCCGAGTTCACAAACATCTGCCATGCGTCTTTCATTGCGATGCCTTTCATTGCCAATCCTCTTTAGCGCACCTTCACGACGTAGTAGAGAAAAGGACTCGTGACTTCCAGGAACTGATGCGGAATCCCATTGGGCACCACGATCACATCGCCCTTCGCGATCTGGCGCGTTTCGCCGCTGCGAATGCTGGATCCGCGCAGCTCGTCGGCAGCAATTTCCTTCGTATCGACCGCTTCGCCGCCACTCACGAATGTTGCCGTGCCATCGAGCACGTAAATCACGTCAGTGTCTTTGGTGTGAATCTCGGCCTGGCCCGGCTTTTCCCGACGGCTGGCGTGGACCATGTAGTTCCGTCCGTCACTGCCATCGAGCAAGATCGCGCCCTTCGCGAAGGCCGCGTCCACCTTGCTCTTCTCGAAATATGAGATCTGAGCTGGTGGATCTGCCATTGCGGATGTGCCGGTCGCGAACGCATTTGACCCGGCGATAGCGAGCTTCTCGTCCTGATCCGCGCTGACAGCGCCGCTGACGCCAATCCCGCCGACGATCTGGCCGTCAACCGTGATTGGAATTCCGCCAATCAATGGCGTGAAGTTATCGAGCGCCGTCATTACTGTCCGGCCTTTGCCGTTCGAGTTGATCAGTTCCTCAAAGAACCGCGTTGGCTTCTTGAACATCACCGCGGTGCGGGCCTTGCCGATCGAGATGTTTGCGCCGGCGGAAAATGTTCCGTCCAGACGTTCGAGCGCCATCAGGTTGCCGCCGTCATCAACCACTGCGATAACGCCTCCGGGGGCTTGTAGCTTTTGGGCTTCCGCTTTGGCGGCAGCAATTACAGACTCGGCACCTTTCAGGGTTAGCGTTTTCTTGTCGGCGATCTGGGCGGCGCTCGCCGTTGCCAGAGCTGCGATACACACAAATACGGCAAATGTCTTTTTCATGATGCTGCTCCGTTTGTAGAAAGTTGGTGGGACAACCGCGCGGCTGTCCCACATGGTTGAACGCTTACTTCACGGGGCTGGAGAACGAGGCTTCGCCGAGATTGGCTTCGGCCCATGCGCACCAGATGATCACTTTGGACACGTTCTTCACATACCCAGGAACCGTGATTTCCTTCTGGTACTTGTCGCCAAGGAAGGCCTTCTTCTTCAGTTTGTCGAGGTCGTACACGTTGCCATCAGAATCGACAACTCGCCAGTGCGGATCTGGTGTGTCAGGCACCACAAAATCATCGGAAAGCGTCAGCACGCTCTTGCCGTCCCGCTCGCTGTGCGTCACGAAACCCTTGTTGGCTTTTGGTCCCTGGAACTGGCTGGATTGGTGCATGTCTTGGGCGGCGGCGAATGCGGTGAGCATCATGCCCACGATCAGCGTCGCCAGGAATTTCACTAGGTTCTTCGCGTTCATTCTATTGTCCTTTTGATCTGAGTAAATTCGTAGGCGGCCCGCGTAGCGATGAATCGTTAACGATTCGTTTTCCCGACTCGCGGGATTCGTGTGCTTTGCTGAGCTGCTTACGTGGCAGTGGGATTCGGAAGTGCGGGGAAGGTTTCAAAACGAGCGGCGAGCTGCGGGCGTTGAGCCGCGAGCAACCAGTCGGCGACTTCGCGCTATAGCGTGTTCAACACGAGCAACCGAGGCGATGCCTAAAAGTACTTTCCGATGTTCTCACGACCCTTGTCACCTTTTACTGGTTGCGGCATCGGATGGTCGGAGCTCCTGTGCCGACGCCCACCCAAATCGTAGAAATCGACTGCCGCCACGTTTGGAGAGAACTCACCAACTACATGGAAGGCGATCTCACGCCCGAGATGCGCGACCGCGTCACACACCATCTCCAGGGCTGCAAACACTGCACCGCCATTTACGATGGAACCCGCAACGTGGTCCGCCTACTGGGTGATGAGAAGGCGATCGAGCTTCCTCAGGGGTTCAGTCAGCGCCTGTA
>QHZR01000585.1 GCA_003224755.1 Acidobacteriota bacterium | reverse complement strand
CTTGCGCATCAGCTTGGCTACGTGCGCCTTGACCGTGCGCTCCCTGATGCCCAGTGGGGTGCCGATTTCCTTGTTCGATCGCCCTTCCACCAGCATCTTTAAAACTTCGGTCTCGCGGTCCGTAAAGGCCACATTCTGGTCGGCTGGCAAGATACGTCGGGGCGCATTGCTGATGCGTTCAATGAACATCGAAAGCACTCGCCGTGGAACCCAGACCGAACCTCGGCTGACGATCCGTATCGCTTGCACGAAATCAGCAGGCGATGCAGCTGCATCCACGTAGCCCTTGGCCCCCGCAGCGATGGCCGTGAGAATGGTTTGTTCGTCCATGCCGGCGCCAGTCACGATGATGGGCAACTGTGGACGTGGCGCTTTCAAGCAGGACATCACATCGAACAGGTTCTGGCCATGGCAGTTACCCAGAAGCGCCAGATCAATGTTCTGGTGCGGACCAATGTCGGGCAATGAAGCGGAAATCAGCTCGAAATCCGGCTCCGAATCGAACAGGGCACGGAGGCCCACAAACCGCAGTGGGTCGCTCTCGACCACGGCAATACGGATGAGCGGCTTTTTGGTCGGTGCAGCTTTCGGGGCTTTTTCTTTTCTTTTAAGAAACATTGCCATGAGCATAACTGTATTTGCTGAGAGATAAAGAATTACGGTGGTAACCTCACCTCCCCCGCGTGCTAATGTGTCGGCCCTACACGATCTCTCGCGCTCGCCACCGCTTAGACGGAATGGCTTTTGCCTTTTCGGAAAACAGAACAAAAGGGACTTTCCGTGATCCTACACAGGTGGGGAACGCTATCGTTTAAAAAGCGTTCGATTTTTTGGCCCGCAGTGATAGATGGAAAGGAACAACAGATCTCGGAAAGAATCGGGCAAGAAGAAGAGATATATCCCACCTCGGTTCACCGACCTGCCGCCTGAGCAAGCGAGAGCTATGCTGGCCGCGAGAGAGTTGCCTGAGGGTCCTGTAATGAAACAATTATTGGAATGGATAGCGGGAGTGGAAAATCGCCGGTCAGGCAAGAAATGACTGCGGGACTGCCACTGTGCCCGACGCCCAGTTTGTTGAACCAATCAATCTTGCGAATATATTTGCCGCCGAGAAGACAACGCACGTTCAGTTCTCAGATAATTTTTTGACCATTGGTATATAGGATCTGATTAATACGGATTGGGCGGGAGAATGACAAGACGGGTCAGGCGAGCGGTCCTGGGTAGCTATTCCGGATTGATTAGCTGATTATTGGCCCGGTGCCGGTGCCATCCGCCGGGCCCCCATCCTCTTTATTATGCTCAGACCCGCGTCGTTACGGGGTTGAGCCGGTACGGGGTGTCCTCGTAGGTTGCCTGTGACACCGGTGTGACAGAAGATGGTTCGGGGAGTCTCTCTTGCGCGCTAATCTCCGGCTTGGCCGTGTGCCACAGATTATTAAGGTGATCAGTAGCTTTCGCCTTATAGGCTGGTGAGAGGTGCGCATATCGCTGGGTCATGTTGATCGACTTGTGGCCGAGGATCTCCTTGAGAATATAGAGATCGCCGCCCGCCATCACAAACAAGCTTCCAGCTGTATGGCGCAGATCATGGAAGTGAAGGCCCAAGATGCCGGCGCGCTGACAAGCATTCTTAAATCCGGTACGAATGTCAACGAGGTGACCGCCAGCTCCGTTACAGAAGACCAGGTCCGAATCGTGGTGACGTGGATAGGCCCGAAATAAGCTGGTCAACGTTGCGTCCATCGGCACATGCCTCTGACCGTTCTTCGAATCGCGAACCAGGATCACGCCAGCCGTGGAGTCCAAGTCCGACCAATGGAGGTTCAGAATCTCACCCAAGCGCATGCCGGAATGTAGCGCCACCGTCACGATCGCGCGCACGCGTAACGACGTACAACTTGCGATTAATCGATTGGACTCTTCTAACGTGAGGTAGCGGGTTCGTGCATTATTTTCTCTCAAGAAGCGGATTCCAGCCATTGGCGACTCTTCGAGGAGCTCCCACTCAACCGCCAGTGAGAACATGCGTCGCAATCTTGATAGGTCGCGATTGATGGTTGCGGGCCGGCACCTGGTCATCTTTCCCCGCCTCCACGCCTCGATCTCCACGCCCGCGATCTGCCAGTGGACGATTTCCAAACTCTCTGGCCCAGGCCAGCACCCGATTGCGCTCTGTCCGGATCGACTTCAGCAGCGGGCCCTCACGCTCCAGGTACATCTGCGCGAAATCTTTGAAAGGCATGCGGCCCAGTTGGCGGTTCGGTGGGAAATAGCGATTCTCCAGCACTTGGGTCATGCGCAGGCTAAGTACCTTCTCCGCTACCTTCTTATTAGGCCCCACAGTCTCCCGGACACGACGCCCGTTCACCGTGAAACCGACGCACCACGAATTGCCGCGCTTGTAAATGGTCCCGTTGCCCATAGCTTCAGTCTGTGTTGCCTATGCTCTTAGCCGCTTCTTTGAGCTTCATCATGCGTTCCGCAGCCCGCTGTCGGCCCAAGCTGATCGATGCTGGCACCGGCCTGCCTCGCCCTGGTCCGTTCGTACGCGGTCAGTTTC
>QHZR01000124.1 GCA_003224755.1 Acidobacteriota bacterium | reverse complement strand
CCAGAATCACGCCGATGCCGCGCTGGTGCAGATAATCCACGAAGAACATGAAATCCTGTGGCGTACCGTAACGCGCGGTCGGAGCAAAATAACCCGTGGTCTGATAACCCCATGACGCATAAAACGGGTGCTCCATGATCGGCAGCAATTCGACATGCGTGAACTGCATTCGTTCAACATAGTCGGCGAGCTTCGGTGCAAGCTCACGATAAGTAAGCGGACGATCTCCCTCTTCCGGGATCCGCATCCACGACCCGACGTGGAGTTCATAAATTGAAATCGGCGATTGCAAGGTCTGCCGCCCGCCGCGCGACTTCAACCATTCGGCATCCGACCATTGGTAATCCAGGTCCCAAACCACCGACGCCGTGCGGGGAGGTTGCTCGTGGAGTACGCCGAATGGGTCCGCTTTATCTCCCACGTGCCCGTGATTTTGCGAAACAATATGAAACTTGTATAACGAACCCTTGCCGACTTCGGGAATAAATCCTTCCCATATTCCTGAGGATCCCCGAGACTCCAGCCGATGTGAATTGTTGTTCCAATCGTTGAAGCTGCCCACTACCGAAACTTTGCTCGCGTTCGGCGCCCAGACGCTAAAGACGGTCCCGGCCTCACCATCGAACGTGGCGGCATGCGCACCCAGTTGGTTGTACGCGCGATAGTTCCGCCCTTCATTGAACAGATAGAAGTCGTCAGCCGAAAACAGGCTTACGTCGTGGCGAACCGGGGCGATTGTTGGAGTCTTAGTTTTCATCATTAAACAGCATTCAGCGATCAGCAGTCAGGAAGATGATTTTAGATTGATCATTGTAGATTGCAGATTTTCGAATCGTATCCTTTTAGCCATTGGAATCTGAAGTCTGAAAATGTTCAATCCTCGCAATTGTTCTGGCTGAATGCTGAGTGCTGATTGCTGAATGCTCTTCTGCTAGACTGCATAACAAATTTATTCTAATCAGGACACCAGCCACCGATGCCAGTTTTGCGCGTTGTCATCCTTTGGCACCAGCACCAGCCCTTCTACAAAGATCTTGTTACAGGCGCATACCGTCTTCCCTGGGTGCGCCTGCACGCGCTTAAAGATTACTACGGGATGGTGAAACTGCTGGATGAGTTTCCTGAAGTTCATCAGACTTTTAATCTTGTTCCAGCGCTGATCACGCAAATTCAGGATTATGCCGCGGGTATCGCCCAAGATCCATTCTTCCGCGTGGCTTCGCGGCCGGCAAAGGACCTTACGTCGGATGAACGCCGTTTTGCCTTGCAATATCTTTTTCAGGCCAATCCCGATCATCTGATTCGCCGCTACCCGCGCTATGCCGAACTGTGGGACCGTTTTCAAAGCTCAAACGCATCCGCCGAAAATGCTGAGAGATATTTCCAACCGCAGGATTTCACTGACCTGCAAGTTTTATCGCAGCTGGCGTGGTTCGATGAATTCTTCTTACAAGAGCCAGATATCGCGAAACTAATTCACAAAGGCCGCGACTATACGCTCGAAGACCAGGCATTTGTAGTTGGCCACCAGCGCGAATTGATCAACAAAGTCCTGCCGGCCCACGCGGACGCAGCCAAGCGCGGAAGAATCGAAATCTCAACCTCGCCTTTTTATCATCCGATCTTGCCTCTTGTGTGCGATACCAATGCCGGTTCCGCATCAACGCCTGGATTGCCGCTTCCGCAGAATCGTTTTCGCCATCCCGGAGATGCCCGCGAGCAATTGCAGCGCGGCCTCGACCTGCACGAAAAAGTGTTCGGCGTGCGCCCTCGCGGAGTTTGGCCTTCGGAAGGCAGCGTATCGGAAGAGGTCCTCGGCATTGCGGCGGGCCTGGGCGTGAACTGGATGGCGACCGACGAAGGCGTTCTCTCCCGTACCTTGGGAATGTCGTTCATGCGCGATGGGCACGGCCGCTTGCCCGATGCCTCGGCCGAAAAGCTCTACAACATTCATCGCTACGAGAGCGGCCAAACCCGAGTGCACTTGATCTTTCGCGATCACGCCATCTCTGACCTGATCGGTTTTGTGTATTCGGGCATGCCTCCGCGTGAGGCGGCGTCACACTTAATCCATAACATTAAGGACTGTGCGCAGGCGCTTATATCCAGCGGTCAGGATGCTGTCGTACCCATAATTTTGGACGGTGAAAACGCCTGGGAGTACTATCCCGAATCCGGACGCGAATTCCTGCGACGCTTCTACGATGCTTTGCAAAACGATGCCTCGATCGAAGCGCTTACAGTTTCGGAAGCTATCGCGCAGCATCGCAATGTCAATATCCTGAATTCGCTGACACCCGGCTCCTGGATTCACGCCAACTTCAATGTCTGGATCGGCGCGCCGGAAGACAACAAGTCCTGGGACTATCTTTACCATGCCCGCAACTTCTACGAGCAGGTGTCGCAACATTGTTCAGCGGAGCAGCGCAAACTGGCGCTCGAAGAATTGTTTATCGCCGAAGGCAGTGACTGGAATTGGTGGTACGGCCCTGAACACCACTCAGCCAACGACCGCGAATTTGACGAACTCTATCGCAAGCATCTCTCGAACGTCTATCAGGCGCTGGGCGCGACCCCGCCGGATTATCTCGCCCAGCCGATTATTGGCGCGACGGTGCAGCCGTCTTTCAGTCCTCAGACCCATTACATTCATCCCAGAATTGACGGTGAATTGATCCGGTATTTCGAGTGGATGGGCGCTGCCCATTACACCGCCGACCGCCGCTCGGGCGCTATGCACGGCAAAGTGTTCTTGCTCGAATCCATTCATGCGGGAATTGACGAACGGAACATTTATGGCCGCATGGACTTTGCCGAGCAGATCCCTGACGCTGAATTTGAAATTGTCGTAAATCTTGAATCGTGGGCTGAAGGCTCGGTGCGGCCCCGTCGGACTTTGCGATTAAACGCCGAAGTTGCCAAGGGAAAGATTGCGCGGTGGACGGTTGCCGACCAGGGAGAAGCCTTTCCACTCGAATCAGCAGCCGCCGTATTAGCTCGCAACTTCGAGTTTAAATTCCCCCTTGCCTGGCTCTATGCCTTGCCGCGAGAATCTTCGTCTGAATCATCGAGTCCCGCCGCGACAAAACTTCGACTGCGCTTCAGTGTCTGGCAGAACCGCTTGCCGGTGGACGCACTTCCCGTCGAGGGTTGGATGGAGCTGCAACTTCTGCCAGAAGAGGAATTGAGCGCCTTTGCCCACTAATCAACATGTGGAGCGGGCGCCCTCGCCCGCCTCCATAGCGAGAGCCACAGCGAGGTGATGCATAAACGGTGAACTTAAAGCGTTCATATCGCGGTTTGCGGCCGTGATCATTGTCTTTGTAGCTGGCTGGTTCCTTTTGCTCGCAATGTACAACTGGTGGGCGGGTGATTTGAGTACGAAATACCGTGCAGCATATTTCTCGCGCGGAGAAACGTTCTTTGTAAGTGGGGTCCTTCTTCTAGCAGCGCTGGCGTCGGCAGTCGTCGTTAAGACTCGAAAAAAGTAGAAATGAAACGACGATGGGAAGAGCGCAGCCCGTCAGTTCGTCTGTTGTTACGTTCAGAGTCAAACGAGAGCTTCATTTATAATTTCTAGCTTCACCCACAAATGGCCAAAACATCTACAGGTGTCGGATACCTGACAGGGAGACGCCTAACTTTCAATTCGGCCCATCTTGGGCGACGTGGTTGCAGTATGTCGGAGTCGAAAATAACTTCATTCAAGGAAGAACATAAATCCATGAGCAATATTTCCGAGATTCGCGGGCGGCAGGTGCTCGACTCGCGCGGCAATCCCACCGTGGAAGCTGAAGTCTGGCTGCAGGACGGCACTGTCGGACGCGCGATTGTTCCCAGCGGTGCGTCAACTGGCGAGCATGAAGCGGTCGAACTTCGAGACGACGACAAGACTACCTACGTTGGCAAGGGCGTGCTGAAAGCTGTCGAAAACGTAAACGGCGAAATCGCCGACGCTCTGGCGAATTTCGATGCCGCCGATCAGCGCTCGATTGATCAGAAGATGATTGAACTCGACGGCACTGAAAACAAAGGCCGCCTTGGCGCGAACGCAATCCTTGCCGTCTCCATGGCGGCAGCGCGTGCTACGTCAATTTGCTACGAGCTTCCGCTGTACCGCTATCTTGGCGGCGCAGGCGCCAACACGCTTCCCACGCCGATGATGAACATCCTGAACGGTGGTGCTCATGCCGACAACAACGTTGACTTCCAGGAATTCATGGTCATGCCGGTTGGTGCGCCGTCGTTTTCGGAAGCCCTGCGCTGGGGTGTCGAAGTTTTCCATACGCTCAAGGGTGTTTTGAAGAAATGCGGCTACAACACCGCTGTCGGGGATGAAGGCGGCTTCGCACCGTCGGTGAAATCGAATGTCGAAGCCATTGAAGTTGTGCTGGAAGCCATTCAGCAGACCGGATACAAGCCTGGCGAGGAAATCGCTATCGCGCTCGATCCCGCAGCCAGCGAGTTCTATCAAGACGGCAAATACACCTTCAAGAAATCCGACAAATCATCGAAGAGCTCTGACGATATGGTCCGCTTCTGGGCGAAGTGGGCCGATGATTATCCCATCGTTTCGCTCGAAGACGGCCTCGCCGAGAATGATTGGGAGGGGTGGGTAAATCTGACCAAAGAGATTGGCGATAAGATTCAGCTGGTCGGCGACGACCTCTTCGTCACCAACGTTCAGTTCCTGCAAGAGGGAATTGACAAGAACGTCGCCAATAGCATTCTTATCAAGGTGAATCAGATCGGCACCGTCAGCGAAACCCTCGACGCCATCGATCTCGCCCGGCGCAACGGCTACACATCAGTAATCTCCCACCGCTCCGGCGAAACCGAAGACACCTTCATCGCGGACTTGGCAGTTGCAACCGGCGCCGGACAGATCAAGACAGGCTCCGCCTCCCGCACTGACCGCGTCGCCAAGTACAACCAGTTGCTGAGAATCGAAGAGGAGCTGGGAAACGGCGCAAGGTTCTTGGGATTGAAGGCGCTGAACTATCAGGGATAAAGCCTTAGTCCTAGGGCAACAAGCGGGGTGACTGATGCACCTGTCTATCGAACCGGTGACGAGCTGGGGGAGAACTCTGCTAGCTGCGGCGATCACCTTGCTCGTAATTGTGACGGCTGAAACGCTAGCCCACAAGCTCTCGTCGCGCGAGCCGACGCTTGCCTACGTTCCTTCGGAGTCGCTGCCGTTTAACGGCGGCGGAAAGAACGTCGGCATCTATCAGGTGGACGTAACGAATGAGGGAGATGCTGTTGCTGACGCCTTGACTGGTTCGATGCGCATACCAGGCGCTACGATCGACAACCAACGTGTATCCGGCCCTGGTGCTTTGCCGATCGATGTCAAAACCGAGGGCGATACCGTCCATTTGTCAGCGCCTAGCCTAAACCCCGCCGAGACCATCCATGTCTACATTCTGGCCAGCTCCACGACACCTCTCCCCGCCGAACCCGATGTATCAGTACGGGCGACGGGAGTCTCAGCTTTTCGGCGAGCCCTCCGCACTTCTCCCGCCGCTAGGTTCTCCTTCGTTCCAGCTCTGTCCACAGCCACGGCGTCCGTCGCTCTGATGCTGCTCCTCCAATTCGCGTTCGGTCGGCGGGGCGTCGTTGATGATGCCGCTTCCCAGAAAGGTTGGCGAAAGGCAGCCGACGTCTTTTGGCTTGGCCACGATTTACACTGGACTAGGACCGCAGCGAATTCGTGGGGCAATCGAGAGAGAATTCTGCATGGTTTGCGACAGTCCAAGCACCACGCGTCAGAGATCGGCCTCACGGATACGAAAGCCAGCCAGGATCTAGAAAATCTGAATCTGACTGTGACCAGGATGACGGACGGGGATCTGACAACTCAATCGCGCCCTGGAATGGCCGCGAAAGTGGACGGACTGCTTCAGGCATTTGGCAATCTTGCTAAGGCGCAGCAGCCGGGGTTCAGGCCCCGGTTCGCAATTGGTGGTTTCCGTTTCTGCGCCGCCCACGGGAAAGCCGAGTGAGAAAGATAGCTATATCAACAACTGAGTAGTTTCTCTCGCCTTCTCTTGTGAATGTTTTTCGACAGAAGTTAGGAGCTAGCAGCTTGAATCATCCCAAACCCCTAATTCTCATCATCCTCGACGGCTGGGGATACCGAGCCGAAACCAAAGCCAACGCCATCGCGCTCGCCCGCAAGCCGGTTTACGACCGCCTGCTGCGCGAGTATCCCAACACGCTGATTCAGACCAGCGGCCCTTATGTCGGGCTGCCTGATGGTCAGATGGGCAACAGCGAAGTCGGACATTTGAATATCGGCGCGGGTCGAATTGTGCACATGGATTCCACGCGCATCGAGCTGATGATCCAGAACGGAGACCTCTTTAAGTATCCCGTTTTGCTGAACGCGATGAAGAACGCGCGCACCGGTGGCCGCCAGCTTCACCTCTTTGGTCTGGTTTCCGACGGTGGCGTGCATTCCTATCAAACTCATCTTCATGTGCTGCTGAAGATGGCGAAGCAAAATGAAGTCGAGCGTGTCTTCGTCCACGCCTTCATGGATGGTCGCGACACTTTCCCCACCAACGGCGCCGGATATCTCGAGCAGCTCCAGCAAGCCATGCGCGAATACAACACCGGCAAAATTGCCACCGTCAGCGGACGCTACTACGCGATGGATCGCGATCGCCGCTGGGAGCGTATCGCGAAGGCCTACAGCGCGATGATTTTTGGCGAAGCCGAGGGCGGAAAATACAGCGATCCAGTGCACGGCGTGAAGGAGTCCTACAACAAAGGCGTCACCGATGAGTTCATCGTGCCATTTGTTTGCACTGATGCCAAAGGCCAAGCTCTGACCACCATTCGCGACGACGATTCATGCATCTGTTTCAACTTTCGCGCCGACCGCGTGCGCCAGATCACACGCGCCCTTTGTCGCAACAGCGGCCTAAACGATCAAGCCGGACGCGATCTGCAAGGTGCAGAAGATCTCGACACGACGATTCCTCGTGATCGCGTTCCCAAGAACCTACACTACGTCTGCATGACGCAGTACGACAAGAAATTCAGCCTTCCAGTCGTGATTCCGCCGGAATCGCTAAACAACATCCTCGCCAACGTGATGGGCCAGATGAACATGCGAAATCTCCGCGTCGCCGAGACCGAGAAATATGCGCACGTGACGTACTTCTTCAACGGCGGTGTGGAGCAGCCATTTCCCGGCGAAGATCGCCAGCTCGTGCCATCTCCAAAAGTCGCTACTTATGATCTGAAACCCGAAATGAGTGCTGCCGGAATCGCCGACACCGTCGTCAAGGCTGTCGAGGATGGGACCTTCGACGTCATGGTTGTAAATTTCGCGAATGCCGACATGGTTGGCCACTCCGGCAAGCTTGAGCCGACAATCAAAGCCGTAGAAACCGTGGACGCGTGTCTGGGACGAATCGAACTTGCAGTGCGCGCCAAAGGCGGCGCCATGCTCATCACCGCCGATCATGGCAATGCGGAAATGATGACTGATCCCGTCACCGGCGGCCCGCACACTTATCACACGACCAATCCCGTTCCGTTCATCGTGGTCGCGGAAGACTCGAACGGGTTCACGCTGAAGTCCGGCGGCTCACTGCGCGATATTTCACCAACCATCCTTGGAATGCTCGGCCTTCCCGAACCGAGAGAAATGACGGGCCAGGATCTAAGATCGAAGATTGGGTAAGATGACCCGATAGCCAGATCTACCGATCACCCGATGCGCAAGCTCCTCATCGCCACTCATCACCGCCTCGACCTCTGGATCGCACCGGAGTGGTTCGCCGAACGGCTTCGTAAAGATTTTCCGCAACTCGATGTCGTCCGCCTGGCGAAGCCCGACGGCATCGACCGCGAATTCGCCGACACGGAAATCGCGTTCACATCTGCTCTGCAACCCCAACACTTTCGACTAGCCCGCAAGCTCCGCTGGATCCACTCTCCCGCCGCTGCCGTTCACCAATTTCTGTTTCCGGAATTGGCAGAGAGTGACGTCATCCTCACCAACGCGCGCGAGGTCCATGGGGCGGTAGTTGCAGAGCAAGTCATCGCCATGATGTTTGCCGTCGCCAAGCGTATTCCGCAGGCGTTGCGATTTCAGCAACAGCGGCTTTGGGGACAGGAAGCAATCTGGGAACAGAGCGGCGGCCCGCGCGAGATTGCCGGAACAACGCTGGGAATGGTCGGTCTAGGCAGTATCGGCCACAACGTGGCCAGGCACGCAGCCGCTCTCGGGATGAGGGTGATTGCCGTGCGCCAGCATGCGGACGCCACGAAACCAGACTCGGTCCACGAAGTTCTCCCGCCTTCGAAGATCAACGAAATGTTCGCCGCAGCTGACTATATTGTGCTTGCCGCGCCAGTAACGTCTGCAACTCGGCACATGATCGGCAGGGAGCAGCTCGCCCTGATGAAGTCTGACGCATATCTCATAAACGTCGGACGCGGCTCGCTGATTGATGAAGCAGCTCTGCTCGAGGTTCTTCAGCAGCGCAAGATTGGCGGCGCAGCCCTCGATGTTTTTGACCAGGTTGGACAATCTGCTGATCAATCCCCATACTGCCGGCATGACTGCAAAGCTTTGGGAGCGCCACTACACGCTGTTTTCAGAAAACGTGCGCCGTTACTTGAGCGGCCAGCCGTTACTCGCGCTTGTGGACAAGAAGAGCGGATACTGACCATCTGGCGATCGAATCGTTCGGTGATCCGATCCTCACCTTTGCGACCTTTGCGCACTTTGCGTAAAAGCTTTTTAATCCGAATCGCCACATCCCGGATCATCCGGTCCAGTGCTAGACTCCTTTATCAGTGCCATGCGCATTTTCACTCGCTACATTCTCCGTGAAGTCACGTCTCATGCGCTGATCGGTACCGCGATTTTCACGTTTGTCATCTACACCAAAGAGCTCGGCCAAATCCTCGAGCTGGTTGTCCGCAACAGCGCTCCACTTCCCAGCGCGATCGAGCTGTTCATTCTCATCATCCCGGAAGCGCTAACCATAACTCTGCCCGCCGGAGTTCTGATCGGCATACTGATAGGCCTGAGCCGTCTCGCCGCCGACAGCGAAATCACAGCCATGAAGGCCAGCGGCATCGGCGTGTGGCATTTCCTCCGCGTCCTCTCCATCTTTTTTCTCGCCGCCTGGCTGCTTGCTCTTGGAAACAGCGTCTATCTCGCGCCGCGTTCTCAGGAAGCCCTGGCCCATCTGCAAGACCAACTGAAAGGCTCACAGGTTTCGTTTGAAATTCAGCCACGCGTCTTCTACGAAGGCTTTCCGAAGATGGTCCTCTACGTTCACGACGTGAAGAGCGCAGAGGGCGCGGCAATCTGGAAAGGAGTGTTTCTTGCCGATATCAGCAATCCTGGCGCGCCCAAGATAACCATCGCGGAAAAGGGAATTCTGGTCAGCGAGGGCCGGAACACTTTGCACTTGCATCTGGTGAATGGCTCCGCGCACGATCTAGATCCCACCAAGCCGGACCAGTATCAGATTTCGACTTTCCAGGAAACCGATCTGCCAATATCGCTGCCGGAAAGTGCCACGGCAAAAGATCAGCAGCCTGCGTCTATTTCGCAGGTCCCGACCTTGCAGTTACCGCAGCAGGCCCGTTCAAGGAAGAGTCCAGTCGTAGCGCGCTGGTACTGGATCGAGTTGCACCGCCGGCTTGCCTTACCCACAGCCTGCATCGTTCTCGCGTTAGTTGGATTCCCGCTCGGTTTGTCGGCGAAAAAGGGAGGAAAGTCGGCTGGGTTCGTCCTCACCATCATTCTGGTGTTCGCCTATTACTTCGTGTCGTTATTTGGGCTTTCGCTGGCACGGCAAGGAAAGGTTTCTCCGGGAGTCGGTGTTTGGCTGGCGGACGTAGTCTTCCTCGGTCTCGGCGGCTTTCTCCTCTGGCGCTCGGAGCGGCGGCCTTTCGAAATTGCCGCATTAAAAACATCCTGGGCATCGCTCAAAGCGAAAATCGTTGGAGGTACTCTCATGCTGCCAAGCACTCCAGCCGAAAATGCTTTCGAACGCGCAGTGACCCGCAAGCGCGTGTTCAGCGCCAGCTTTCCCATGCTGCTCGATGACTACGTGATGCGCGATTATGTGGTGAACTTCGGGATGATCGTCGGCTCGCTGGTTGTGCTGTCGCTGATCTTCACCGTCTTTGAGCTGCTGGGTGACATCCTGCGCAACCAGGTTTCGCCCTATGTCGTCGGCGAATACCTGTTGAACGTGACGCCCTATTTTTTCTACAACACGGCGCAGTACGGCGTCCTTCTCTCCGTCCTGATCACGCTCGGCCTGATGGAGCGGTCTAGCGAAGTCACGGCGCTCAAGGCCACCGGCATCAGTATTTATCGGGTGATCGTTCCAGTGCTCCTGGCTGGGGCGCTCGTAGCCGTCGGCCTGTTTCTCTCCGACCAACTCTATCTGCCACATGCCAACAAGCGGCAAGATGCCCTCTTAAACAAGATCAAGGGCCGTCCGGCTCAGACTTATCTGAATCCGTATCGCAAATGGATATTCGGCCAGCACGGCACCATCTACTACTATCAAGTTTTCGATTCCGACCGGAACCAGTTTGGCGACCTCTCAGTATTTCAGTTCAATCCGGCAACTTTCCAGCTTGTGAACCGCATTTACGCCAACGGCGCCCACTGGGAAGACAAGCTGGACCGGTGGGTCTTGGAACAGGGATGGCAGCGTTCATTCCAGAACTCCGCCATCGGCGACTACAAGAAGTTTGATGTTTCCACGTTCAACGTCGTGTCGGAGCCCCCGCCGTACTTTAAGAAAGAAGTGAAGCAGTCACTCGAAATGAATTACGAACAGCTGAGCCGCTACATTCACGATCTGCAGCAGAGCGGATTCGAAGTGGTCAGGCTGAAAGTGCAGCTGCACAAAAAATTGGCTTTCCCCGTCATCACGTTTGTGATGGGAATTCTTGCCATCCCGTTTGCGCTCTCCGCGGGCAAGCGCGGAGCCGTCGCCGGAGTAGCAACCGCCATCGGTGTCGCAATCGTGTATTCGCTGGTCTCTGGGCTATTCGAGGCGATGGGGAACATCAGCCAGTTGCCGCCGGTGCTGGCGGCCTGGGCCCCGGATGTGATCTTTGCATTTGTCGGAGGTTACCTCATTCTGAAGGTACCGACGTGAGGGCATTCCGCTGTCCAGGCAGAATCACGCTCAGGGACTCTTAGTTCTGGGAGGCGCCCAGCGCCAAAGTAGTTCCCAGCCCGGCGTAAAGATAACGCTCACCAAATGCCTTCCTGAGCGCCGTGAAAGCGGGCTCGCCGGTGCAGTGACCGGGTGCCACGTACTGCACCTTAAACGTATCGTGCAGGGCCGTAACGATCTTCTCGATGTCCGGATCGCTCGCCACTACGAGGTGAAGCCCGCCCGCGATCAAATGGATGCGCGGGTTGATCGCGCTGGCCGCTTCGACAATCTTGTCAATGCCTGGATGTGAACACCCAACCACAAGCACCATGCCATCGGGCGTGTTGATGGCCAGCGACAGCTCAGGCAGTTCCAGCGTGCCCGTTTTATCGGAGACCAAAGAGATCAGGTGGATGTTTTATGCACGAGTTGGAAATCCGCGCCAGGCCAGGCGGATCCAAACCGCATGATGTCAGGGAGTGCACCGCTGTAGTAGCGCTGTTCCGCCGCCAGAGAAGGATGCTTGCGATAAAAGGTACTCGGCAAGTCGGCGCCGTAGACGCCAAATCCCTCCTTCGGCGCGTACAGCTTCACTTTGGGGTTCACCGTCAACAGGTACGCCAATCCTCCCATGTGATCACCGTGGCGGTGCGACATGACAACGAAATCCAGCTTCGCCAGCTCGATGTCTTTTGCCTTTGCGTTCCGTGCGAGGATCTCCGGGCTGTTGCCGCTGTCGAACAGGATTCGCTTCCCGCCATATTCCACCAGCGCAGCATAACCCCAGTCCGTCTGCAGGGCAGGGTCTCTGCCGAACGCGTCATAAAGAATAGTGATTTGCGCTTTGGAGGGACCAACGTTTGCCATGGGAGCAGCAGAGGTTGCTGTGCACATCCGGCGAGAAGCAGCAGTGCTGCGAAACAGGAAACTGCTCGCGAATAGGCTGCCGTTGTGTCCTCCTGCGTGTAGATGTTGTGATCATTTTGTGTTCTTGGAAGAACGGGAAAACAAATACAAACGCGCGGAATGTTCCAGTCAAGGCCACCAAGGACAGGTGGCGCTTCCAACCCACCTTGGAGATGTGGCATTTTCTCGATGCCCTCGGTTGACCCCAGATCAGGGCAAGCCGGAAGCAATAGGCATGGCCCAAGCACAAGGAGATACAGACGAGCCGAAGTCTAGACTTTCGCTCCCTTGTGCTTCTCCACTGTGCTCCACGCCTTATCTTCCGCGTGGCAGATATTTTCCAGCGGACAATCGACGCACTTCGGGGATCGCGCAAAGCACAACTTGCGGCCGTGCCAAATGATCTGGTGGGAAAACAAAATCCGCCTCTCGCGCGGAATTACTTTCATTAAATCCTGCTCAATGTTTTTCGGATCGTCGTTCTTCGTCAGCTCCAGCCGCCGCGAGATGCGGTGAACGTGCGTGTCCACCACCAGGCCTTCAGCCTTTCCAAACCAGGTTCCCAGCACAACGTTTGCGGTCTTGCGCGCTACGCCAGGCAGCGTGAGAAGCTCGTCCATGTTCTCCGGGACTTTGCCGCCGAATTCGTTCACGATCTTTCGCGCGGCACCCACCACTGACTTTGATTTATTGCGGAAGAAACCCGTCGAGCGCACCTCCGGTTCAAGCTGCTGCGGTTCGAGCCTCGCGAAATCCTGCACCGTCGGATATTTCTTGAATAGCTCCGGCGTGACCAGGTTTACGCGCACATCCGTGGACTGCGCGGAGAGAATCGTCGCAACCAAAAGCTCCCACGGATCTCGGTGGGTCAGTGCACAGGTGACATCGGGATAAAGCTGATCGAGCCGTTTCAAGATTTCTGCAACTCGCTCTGAAGCAACCGGGTTATATCTTCCGTGAGACGGAGCCGTCGCTT
>QHZR01000123.1:8962-24186 GCA_003224755.1 Acidobacteriota bacterium | reverse complement strand
GGAACTGGCCAAGCGCGGCGGCTGCTGGTTTGAAAGCGGGAGCGTGCAGATTCATCTGGGAGTCGAAGACGCCTTCCGGTCTGCGAAGAAAGCTCATCCTGCATTGAGATGCAGCGACTATGATGCACTGGTCCCGAAACTCCGAGCCAGCGGGATTCGGGTGGACGAACATGACATCCCCGGCGTGCGCCGCTGCCACATTTACGATCCGTTCGGCAATCGTATGGAACTGATCGCCGGTTGCTAAGTTCGCAGGATTACTTCCGTGTTGTACCTCCGATGTTGCCGCCGGAAAACCTAGCCATTAGCATAGGAATAACCGACCCACCACACAAGGAGCAGTGCTTCTGCGCGAATCAGTTTGGAAGCTGAGCAAACTTAGGGCAGCGGTTTTATGGTTGCTTCTCGTATCGGCGTGCGCCATATCTGCAAGACCGGAGACTGCCGCCTTCGACCTGATTGGTCCGAAGGTGGACGTTCGGGTGCAGCGTGGAGGCAAGACCCTGCCAATTGCCGAGGTGCCCAACCTTCAGGCCGGAGACCGCGTCTGGGTGCATCCCAACTTGCCTGACAGCCAGTCGGTGCGCTATCTGATGGGCATCGTCTTTCTTCGCGGCGCTACCAATCCTCCACCGGAAAATTGGTTCACGCGGGTTGAAACCTGGAACAAGGCGGTGCGGGAAGAAGGTGTCTACGTCGCCGTGCCCGACGAGGCCGAAGAGGCAATTGTGCTGCTCGCCCCAGAAACTGGTGGAGCATTCAATACTCTCCGCGCAGCCGTTCGCGGCAAGCCTGGGGCTTTCGTCCGGGCAACGCAGGATTTGCTGCAGGCGAGTCTGGATCGTGCGCGCCTTGACAGGTATCTGGATGCAGTCCGCGAAACGTCAGCTAGTGATCCGGATCAACTTAAGGCCAAAATAACTTTGCTGGCACGCAGCCTGAACATTCGCCTCGACCAGCAATGTTTCGACAAACCCACGGCGCAACAGGCGCCTTGCCTCACCCAGAACACCGACCAGTTAGTCCTCGACGACGCCCACAGCCAGAATATGGTGGCAACACTCACGACCGGTGCTCCCACAGACCTGCTCGCACAACTCAGTTCAACACCTACCGCGAGAGGCGGCTATTACAGTCCATATATCGGTGCCGTCGTTGATGTCGTGCGCATCTTGGGCACGGCGCACAGCGCGCAATACCAGTACATCCCGGCTTTGGCGCTGCCCAAGCATGACGAACTCAACCTCAAGCTGAACAATCCGCCGTCATTCCGAGATCCAAAGTCAGTCTTAGTGATCGGTTTACCCCCGGTGCGCCCCACCCTTCCCCCACCGCTGCGGGCAGTGGATGCGGCCCAGATCTCGTGCCTCAGCAAGCCAGATCTTGTACTCACGGCAGATGGGGCACCCTTGGTTTACGCCACAGAAATGGCACACAATTTCGTGCTTCACGTTGAGAACGGATCCGGCGAAACCAGATCCGGCGAAAAACAGTCGGGCGCCGGATTCGATCTTCCAGCCAAGCCTGATCCTGCGCGCGGAGGCTTTGCCATCGAAAATCATTCAATGCCGGCAAGTGCGCTTGACGGCGAGATCACGGGCGTTCTTCGCGGAAATTGGGGATTCGGACTGTTCGATGGGCCACATTTCCGCCTTCGCGTTTCGCGAGCCGGGCAATGGACCGTCGCATCCAAAGACGCCAGCGTGCTGATCGTCGGACGCGAAGACACTTTGCACATCAAGTCCTACGACGCTTCGTGCGTCAGCGAAGTACTGGTTCGTGATGAGGCGGGGAAACAGGCGTCCGTCGAATGGAAAGCTGCAAAACCTGACGAGCTTGAGGTGAAAGTCCCGCTCCAGAATGCGTCAGCGGGATCGCTAAAAATGCTGGTCAAGAAATTTGGCTTGCACGATCCCGATGAAATCCCGCTGCACACCTACGCGGAAGCCAGCCGGCTCGATTCCTTCAGCATCCACGCCAACGATTCTGATGGCGTACTTAAAGGAACGCGACTCGACGAGGTGACATCGCTCGAGGTAAACGGAATGACCTTCAATCCTGAGAATCTTTCCCGCGCCAATCAACAGGATGAGCTAAGGCTTGTGTCGCACGATCCGCTCGTAACCGCGGCGTTCGATGCCGGTGTACCCATCGTGGCGCGTGTCACTTTGATGGATGGCCGCACCCTCGACTTGAACGCCTTCGTCGAGCCTCCACGTCCGAAGTTAGCTTTACTTAGTAAGAACGTTCAGGCCGGCGCATCCGACATCCCTCCGATGATCCATCTGGGCAATCCGGAGGAACTTCCCCAAGATGCTCGCCTCAACTTTTTCTTGAAATCCCAAATGCCTGAGGCCTTCCCGCCTGCCGAAAAAGTCGAAGTGGCAACCGCGGACGAAGCCTTCCACGTGGTGCTTAGCGTAAAGGACGGCAATTTGACGCTACAGGATTCGAAGACAGTTTTTGCTGTTCTCGATCCGATGAAGTTGCTTGGGCCATCGGCTTTCGGTCCGTTGAAGTTTCGGCCCATTGGGTCCGACGGAGTGGAAGGCGACTGGCAGCCACTTATGAATCTTGTGCGCGTGCCAGAATTGAAGGGGGTTCATTGTGTCCCATCGGCAAAGGCTACGGAGACCAATGCCGCGGAGAAAGCGCCATCATCAGAGAAGGGAACTTCTTCAGCCAAGACCGAGGAAAATTGCCAGCTCACGGGCGACAATCTTTTCCTGATTGACGCCGTGAGTGCCGACCCTGACTTTACCGGCGCAGTGACCGTTCCAGACGGCTTCGTGGACGCGGCGCTGTCGATTCCATCGCCGAAAGGCAAGACGCTTTACATCAAACTGCGCGACGATCCGGCGACCGTGAACACCGCTGTCGTGCCAATGGTGAGCAGCCAGCCTTAATCAATCATTTGGGTGCCCCACTTCTCGCTGTTTTCGAGAAGTGGGATTCCAAGGCGGTCTGGTATCTGGGTTGTCCCACTCTTGTCGCTCACGTTCTTGGAGCGACAGGGTGGGATTAACAAGTAAGGCAGGGTAGCGCAAGCTGAGTTGGCGTCAGGCTTTCGCCACCTCGTACAAATACTTCACGAACGATCGCACCGCCCCGTCCATCCCCTGCACTTTAGGATTCTTCGATTCGATTACGTAGTACTCATCCGGAGCGTGCGCGCCATTGCCGTGACCGAGCCCGAAATGACCCGCAGCCAGATGTAGCGGATCGCCTGTAAATACGTATCCCGGCCAGGAACCTGCGCTACGAGGAAGAATGATGGGGTCAATTCCGTCCCCCTTATACACGGCAACCTGCGCGCGTATCAGGGCGGCATTGGCGGGAGTGCTGTTGGGATCGTATCCGCCAGTCATGTTCACTTCGATGTCGCCGAAGCCGTGCTTGGCGAGATGAGCTTTCAATGCGACCAGTGCTTCGCTGGCTTTCATGTCGGGAACGAGACGCAGATCGAGCTTCGCCACTGCGCGATGAGGCAGAATGGTTTTCCCGCCCGGCCCGGTGTAGCCACCGACCAGTCCTTCGATATTTACCGTGGGCCGCGATTGCCACAGCTCTAGCGCTTCCTCCCAACTCACGTCGTGGACCCAATGCTCTACGCCCATTTGCTTCTTTGCAACGGCCTCATCCAGACGGCGAGCCGCGGTCGCGATCATGGCTTTCGCTTCCGCAGAAACCGGACGCGCTTTGTCAGCAAAGCCTTCGATCGCAGGATCGTTACCATCGGGCGTGACCAGCGTGACCAGCGCCTCCACAAGATGCCACGCCGGACTGTCTAGCCGCGCTTTGTTGCTCGAGTGAATGTCCTTGCGCGGGCCGCGTCCCCATTTTTCGCCACTCGAAACAAGCTCACATTCGACAACGCCCTTCCCGCCGAGCGTCATCAGCACCTTGCCGTCGAGCTCTTGCTCGGCTGAAGGCATGAAGATTCCCGAACACTTCTTCAGCGCCGCCAGCACTTCCGGACGACGCACGATTTGCGGAAAATGCGGCGAACCGATTTCTTCCTCCCCCTCAGCCACCAGCACCAGATTGACCGGCAGTTTCCGGCCGCTTGCACGAATTGCATGCAGCGCCGCAATGAATGAGGCCTCGGGACCTTTCTGGTTTACAGCGCCTCGTCCTACGAGGATTGTGCCAAGTTCTGGTTTTTCTACCAGCTTCGCGTCCCACGGCGGCGAAGACCACTCGGCCGGATCAACCTGCTTCACGTCGTACATGAAATAAAGGCCGAGTGTCCGCGGCGCGCCTGAGTCGAGTGTGGCGAAGATTCCCGGCTGGCCATTCGTTGGGATTTTGCTCACGTCGCTAAATCCGGCTTCGCGCAAGAAGCGTATGGTCAGATCGCAACCTTCACTGACGCCGCGATTTTCTGCCGCAATGGACGGTTGGTGAATCCACTCTTGCAGTCGCTGTACGGCTTCGTCGTGAAGCTTAGTTATTTGAGTCCAGATGGGTTCGAAGTCCCGTTCCTCGGCCGTGGCGGCTGCAGTTGAGGCATGCGGCAAGGCGAGAGCTGCCGCGCTGGTTGCTGCGCATTGAAGGAATGTTCGTCGGTCCATGGCAACAGAGGATAGTCGGAAGCCGCATCCACTGTCCAGAATAGGACGAATGCATTCGAGCGGGCAACGGGGTGCCCCACTTCTCGCGGTTTTCGAGAAGTGGGGCTTTCCCTGCGTGCTCTGAGGGGACGATAGTTCAGAGCAAATCGGGCACCGCAGTGTCCAGGGTGATGCGCGTTGCCGCCAGCACACCAACGATGTGGACGACCAAGTTTCCCGACGTATCGTACGCATCCAGCGTGAACGTGCCGGTATAGTGCTTCCCATCCGGACTCAACGTGACCTCTTCGAAGAAACGAGTTGGGCCGGTCGGGTTACCGATGCCAGACGGCGCGCCGGCGGTGTCATTAGCCAACCAGGCAAAGTGATTTAGCTTGTATGTGTACCTTCCCGTCTTCTTCCAGACGCCCATGCAGAAGTTGCCGTCCTGCGGAGGCCGAGCGGAATTCATAAGTTCCGTTCCATCGCTGTGCCAAGTGACCAAGGCATTGTCGATTGGCGTGCCATCCGGCGGGCCGACCTCGTTGCCCTGAGCAGTGAACGTCACGTGCCACATGCCGACGATGCGATCGGGGCCATCAGAAATTCTCAACAGCGAGCCGGGTTGGAATGCATCCGAGTCTTGCCAAGACTGCCGATGAAGAGTTGAGCCGAGTTTGTTCGAATCGCCGCACGCGGCATTGGCGCTGGCCGCGAGCAGACAGATGGAAACGAAAGCTAAGACCATGTGCTGGGTTTTGCAATTGCGATGCATGACGAAATCTCCCTGGGGCCAATTGGCCGGCAACGAAACATTTACGGCAAAGGCAAAATTTGCACCATGCACGGATGGTGAATTGATGGTAAAGAACTGGTGAAGCTGCAAGTAATTGCAACATAAGCAGTTCAGGGATGATTTCTGGCCATCCGGTGTTATACTTTCGTCCCACGGGAGTGGCGCGTCTTCGTGTCTGCAGGGCTGATCCAATTCGAGGAGTTCTCGCTGGACTGCGATCGTTACGAGCTCCTCCGTTCTGGCCGTCCCATCAAGCTCGAAAAAAATCCGATGGAGTTGCTGATCCTGCTCGTGGCCAAGAATGGCCACCTGGTAACCCGGCAGGAAATCATGACCCACCTTTGGGGCGATGACGTCTTCGTGGACACCGAGCATGGCATAAACACGGCTGTCCGCAAGATCCGGCTGGCGCTCAAAGATGATCCCGAGCAGCCGCGTTTTGTTCAGACGGTCACCGGCAAAGGCTACCGATTTGTCGCGGAGCTGAAAAACGGCAATGGTGCTAGAGTTGCAGCATCACCAGGGGTAGGGATTCCCGCAGCCACTACTCCTGTTGCAGATCCTTCCCGCATTGCGCCGGCAAGGGCTTCGGCGAACAGGGCGGTCGTCGCAATGGTTGTTGCTCTCGCTCTGGGCGTCGCGGGCTACGTTGCTTGGCGGGCTTTGAGCCGCACACCGGCGGCTTCCCCACGCGTAATGCTAGCGGTACTTCCCTTCGAAAACCTGAGCGGGGATTCCAGTCAGGAATATTTCAGCGATGGATTGACTGAAGAAATGATTACCCAACTTGGCGCTCTGAGTCCCGAGCAGCTTGGGGTGATCGCGCGCACGACCTCAATGGTGTACAAACATTCCTCAAAGAGCGTCCAGCAAATTGGCCAAGAGCTCGGGGTGGACTATGTGCTCGAGAGTAGTCTCCGCCGCGACGGCGACCAAGTGCGAATCACGGCGCAGCTCATTCGAACCCACGATCAGGTCCACGTGTGGGCACAGAATTACGACCGTCACATCAGCAGCACTATTGGCCTGCAGGAAGAAGTGGCGAAGGCAGTGGCGGATCAAATTGAGGTGAAGCTCAGCCCTACTTATGCACATCGGCCGAGTAGATCACACTCTGATCCGCAGGCAACAGAAGCCTACCTGCGAGGGCGGTACTTTGAAAACCAGTTCACTCCGGAAGGCTACCGGAAAGCAATTAAGTACTTTCAAGAGGCCATAGATCGCGACCGCAGTTTCGCGGAAGCGTATTCCGGAATTGCAGATTCCTATCGTTTTCTGGTTATCACCGACACGATGGCACCGCGTGAAGGGACCCCGAAAATCGCCGACGCGGCGCGGCAATCTGTGCTTCTGGGCGACGGACTTGCCGAGTCCCACAATTCCATGGCCAACGCCATGATGGATGAATGGGATTGGCCAGGAAACGAGAAAGAATCGAAGCGTGCAATCGCGCTTAATCCCAGCTATTCGAACGCACACCGAATTTATGCGGCGATTCTAGCTGCTGAGCGCCGTCACAATGAGGCGTGGCATCAGATCGGCGAGGCGATGCAAACAGATCCTCTGTCTCCACCGAATAACGCCGAGGTTGTTCGGACCCTGTACTACGCTCGCGACTATGACGGAGCGATTCAGCAGGCGAAAAAAGCGATGCAATTGGATCCGGGGTACTATCGCACCCATTTTTGGCTGGGCAGGGTTTACGCGCAGAAAGGCATGTATAAGGAGGCTATCGCAGAATCAGAAATCGTCCTTAAGGCGACCCCGGAGAGTAATCTGGCCCTCACGGAGATGGCGTATAGCTTGGCGTCGGCAGGTCGGCAGGCTGAGTCACGAAAGGTCCTGCGGCGCTTGGAGGCGCGAGCCAAGAATGGCTTCGTTCCCGCTTACGATCTGGCGGTCATTCACATCGCGCTCAATGAGAATGACGCCGCATTGAAGTACTTGCAGCGGGCCTATGATGAACATGACTGGGCCATGTTTGTTGCGGCAGTCGAACCGCGGCTGGATCCACTGCGAAGCACTTCCAGGTTTCGAGAGCTCGTACGGAAACTCGCTTTGCCCGCCTAAAGTTTGGAGCAGATTGTTCGCGGACTGGGAATTAACCGTCTTCACCGCGCACGAGCCGCAGCGCCTCAGCCACTTCTCCTCGGCCCCCATTCTTTCCGGAAGCGGAGTCAGTGGGAATCTCGTCTCCCTCACCAGGTGCCAGAAATAGATTGCTCTCCAGGCCATGCTGTCTCGTGTAGAGCTCGAAGTATCGGCCTTCCAACGCATAGAGCTCCTCGTGAGTGCCGCGCTCCATGATGCGGCCTTGTTCGACGACAAGAATCTGATCGGCGCGCCGAATCGTTGAAAGACGATGGGCGATCACGAAGGTCGTCCTTCCTCGCATGAGATAAGCAAGACCTTCCTGGATCATTTGCTCCGACTCAGAGTCCAGGCTGGATGTGGCCTCGTCGAGAATCAGAATCCGCGGCTCTGCAAGAATTGCGCGGGCGATTGAAATGCGCTGCCTCTGTCCGCCTGAGAGCTTCACGCCGCGTTCGCCCACGATCGTGTCGTACTTGTCCGCAAAGCTTTCGGCAAATTCATCTACTCGGGCGATCCTGCATGCGCGCAGCACCGCTTCTTCGCTGGCATCGGGACGAGAGAAAGCCACGTTCTCTCGAATAGTACCATCGAACAGAAATGTTTCCTGTAGCACGACACCGAGTTGAGTTCGATAAGAATCCAGCCGCACGGTGCTCAGGTCAATGCCATCCACCAGCACGGCACCTTTCGTAGGAACGTAGAACGCAGAGATAAGCCCAATCGTGGTTGACTTGCCCGAACCCGATGAGCCGACCAAGGCGGTCACCGTTCCCGGCGCAGCATGAAACGAGACATCGTGCAGCACGGTGCGCGCGCCATCATAGCTGAAGCTCACGTCGCGAAAATCAATGTTGCCCTCGATCTCAGGGGATTTCATGTGTGCGCTCCAGTCCTGCCAGCGCCTCTGTAAGCTGTGTTCCAATCTGCACGATCTGCATCACCGGCGCGATAAGGAATCCCATGAACAATGTGTAGGTGAAAAACCCGCCAATGGTAAGCGACCCGGCCAAAATCTGCCGCGCGCCCAAAAACATGATCACCGCGCCGACAATTCCCAACAGCACGCTGGCCGAAAGACCCATGACCGAAGTCGCGGTCAGCGTGCGCATCACGTTTTCGAGCAGCCGCGTGACCCCGCGTGTGAAAACATTTTCTTCCCGCTCTTCAGCGTGATATCCCTTTACCACGCGAATGCCGCCCAGCGATTCGGCCAAACGTCCGGTGACCTCGGCGTTGATCTTCCCGCGCTCACGAAATATCGGCCGAATCGTCTGAAACGCTTTCTTCAAAGCCACGGCGAAAAAGAACAAGAAGCCGAACGCAAGCGCGGTCATCAGCGCACTGATTCGGAACAAAACGAACAGCGCAATGCTGGCAGTCAGCAGGCCACCCACGAAATCAACCAACCCAGTCCCGATCAGGTTGCGCACGCCTTCCACGTCGCTCATAATGCGCGAGACCAGGACTCCGCTTTTGGTCGAATCGTGGAAAGACACTGGCAATCGGCCGACGTGGGCCTGAACTTTTTGCCGGAGTTCGGTGATCAGGCGCTGCGCCGCCTTGGAGAGCAACTGAGTCAGCGAGAATGATGTAACCCCTTGAATCAGGGTGGCAAGCAGCACAGCCAGCACCAGCGGCTTCAGCAATTGCGTATGGCGCTTGATTATGACGCTGTCAATCAGAAAGCGCGTCGAGTAGGGCAGTACCAGTGAGGCGACGCGATTGATCACCATTAGAAGGAACCCGAGGGCTAGCAAGCCCCGGCGCGGTTGCACGAGTTCCCAAACCAGGGGCCAAACGGCCCGAAGCTTCGGTCGTGGGGAAACGGCGGGGACGGCCGGTTTCGGCAGAGCGGGAGACGACATAGTTTCCTATTGGATAGTACGCTGGCTGCGACCGTCGCAATTTCCCTTCCAACCGGGAAATGGTTGCTTACGAACCGGCCCTTGCCTCGTCTATCTCATTGCAACCGGGGAAGCTAGGCGCCCCCGGCGTAATCGAGGACAAAGGCGATGCCGGCCGACGCGTGGGCGGTACAATTTCCGGTTGGCAACTGTTCTCATCCGGCGAGTGGCGGCTGGACTCGCCCTGAGCTTGCCGAACGGATGGAACAGTCACAGCATACGGCGAAGAGTTTGC
Organism: Acidobacteriota bacterium; assembly: GCA_003224755.1. Lineage (GTDB taxonomy): Bacteria > Acidobacteriota > Terriglobia > Terriglobales > Acidobacteriaceae > Gp1-AA145. Next base: position 14,604 of record QHZR01000123.1, on the reverse strand, counting down.
CGTTTGGGGAACCCGAGCGAAGCGGTGAAACGCCGGAGAACGAAACCCGGAGCCGCATGTTGAGTCAGGCACCACGCCGCATGGATGACACCATGCTGGTCCGCGAGGCCCAGCATGGCAGCCGAGCCGCGTTCGAAGAACTGGTGCACCACTACGACCACGCGGTGTTGCGGCTCGCAATGCACCTGACCGGATCAGAGCACGAAGCCCAGGATATTTATCAGGACGCGTTTTTGAAGGCCTACAAGAACATCGGACGCTTCCGTTTTGAGTGCTCGTTCTACACATGGATTTACCGGATCGTCACGAATTTATGTCTGGATAACATTCGGAAGAAGCAGGTACGTAAGGAAGACGCGCCAGTTGCGAAGGATGCGGATGGCGAAGTATTCGACGTGCTTTCGCAGGTTGCAGACATTCGCAGCGGGGCTAATCCGGAACGCGACCTGATGCGGCGCGAGTTGGGCGGGCGGATCTCGCGTGCGCTGGAGAAACTGACACCGCGCGAACGCATGGTATTCGAGCTGAAGCATTATCAAGGACTAAAGCTGAGGACCGTCGGCGAAATGCTGAACACGACGGAAGAGACAGCGAAGAACACGCTGTTTCGCGCGACCCAGAAGTTGCGCGGCGCGCTGGCGGATATGAGATGAAGGTTTCAAGGTTTCGAATGTTTCAAAGGTCTCAGGCGAACGGGAAACTCTGAAACCTTGAAACTTTGAAACCTGGCTTTGAAACTCTCTCGAATTGAGAGGCAGAACTTATGAAGTGTGAATGGGTACAACAAAACGTCGTTCTTTACGTTTATGACGAACTGCCCGACGATGCTCGCCACGAATTGGAGCAGCACGTAGCGCGCTGCCAGGACTGCGCGGCGGAAGTCGAGGCAACCAGGAAATTTCGCTCCGAGCTCGCGCAGTCTCCAGTTCAGGATCCCAGCCCTAGCTTTCTCGCGGCCTCGCGGATGCGGCTACAGGAGGCGCTGGAATCGGCGGAGCAAGGCGGATGGTGGTCGCGGCTGGTCTTCGATCCGGTCGCGTGGCTTAATCAAGTTCGGTTTGCTCCCGCTCTGGCTGCTGCGATCTTCATCGTTGGTTTTGCAGGCGGAATTGGTGCCACCTACAAAATGATCAAAGGGCCAGGGCCAGAGCCAGGACCTGGGCCAAGCGGGACGGCCACCCAGGCTTCCATCAGCGGTATCAGTTCTGTCTCGCAGGTGCCCGGCACGAACCAAGTGACGGTCAAATACGACACTGTTTCTCCGCAGGAAGCGCACGGCTCTCTCAGCGATCCCAACATTCAACAGCTTCTGCTCTATGCGGCGCGAAACAATTTCAATGCCGGGGTGCGCATGGATTCTGTGGACCTGCTGACGCAGCAGCCAACAAACGCTCATGTGCGCGAGGCGCTGCTCTATGCCTTGCGCTACGACTCCAACACTGGAATCCGGTTAAAGGCGCTAGACGCGCTTGGGCCGTACGTTAAAGACGATGTTCAGGTACGCGACACCGTTCTGGAGGCGCTGATGTCGGATGCGAATCCAGGCGTCAGGATCGAAGCTTTGCGTTTGCTTCAGCCTGTACGTGGCGACAGCAGCGTGCGCATCGTCCTCGAGCGGCTGGCGGCGAAGGATGAGAACCGGTACATCCGGTCGCAGGCTCGAACTTTGATCGGGCAATTGCCGGAAATGAACTAGGGGAGACGGCGGAAGAAATCGAAAAGCCAAAAACGAAATGTTCAAAAACCTATTTAAATTCGGCCTGCTGGTGACGCTAATGGCGACATTGTGCGTGGCGCAGCAGGGTTCGGTTCAAAAAGAAGGCGGGAATTGGACCAGTGTTGCGAATGGCTCGCTCGCGGCCGTCCACAACCTTCACATAAAAGTCGAGGCGGGTGCAGTGCGAGTGGAGGGCGGGTCGAATCAGGGCATCAACTACGTGATTCACAATAAGTCTTACGAATCTGCAGAAGATCGTGCTCGGCGTCAATTCGAATCATACAAGGTCAGCTCTTACGTGCGAGGTGATACGGCTTGGATCGTGGGCGAATGGGAAGGCGGATCTCCGCACAAGTTCTCGTCCGAAGTGAATGTAACCGTCCCGCGCAACATGGAAATGGTGAAAATCGAAACTGAAGGCGGGGAGGTCGTCACTACGGGAATTTCCGGTCGCCTCGAAGCTCAGACTGGCGGTGGCGCCATACACCTGGATGATATTGGCGGAAGTATTAGCGTAGAAACCGCTGGAGGGAGGATTGACGTCGGCAACGTGGGAAGTGATCTGACTTTGCGGACTGGCGGCGGCCAAATCCACATTGGTTCTGCCAAAGGCAAAGTTGTCGCCGAGAGTGGCGGTGGAGACCTGGTGCTGGTGTCCGGGTCTCAAGGCGCGTCGCTTCAGACTGGCGCCGGCACAATTCACGTGGATAAATGCACTGGCGAAGTGAAGGCTGAAACCGCCGGAGGTGCAATCGAGCTCGGTGAGATCTCCGGCGACGTAACCACTGAAACCGGCGGAGGCAGCATTAAGATCAGCTCTGCAGCTGGGCAGGTAAAGGCCGAGACTGGCGGCGGAGGAATTGAGCTTTGGGGAGTACCCTCCGCGCATGTTCAAACCGGGGCGGGCCCAATTATTGCGAAGTTCGTCAGCTCGCGCGGCCAGCGGAGTGACTCCATGCTCGAGACCGGAGTGGGCGACATCACCATCTATCTGGTGCCCAACATTAACCTGACGGTTCGTGCCAGTATTGAGGCTTCTACTGGACACAGCATCAAGTCCGACTTTCCTGAGATCAGGGTCTCCTCGGAAGGCGGGCAGTGGGGGCCGAAACAGGTATCGGCAGAAGGATCTCTGAACGGTGGGGGGCCGGTGCTGAAATTACGTACGAGCATGGGGAACATCTACATTCGCCGTGCTCAATAGGGGGTGAATTGTGAAAATCAGAACTTTCGTTCTTACGGCCGTGGTGGTGTTAATGGGGGCACTGCCCGGTGGACTGATCGCCCAGCCTGGATCACAGCCATTTGTGTTTTACGGCGAGGAGCCGTGGGGTGGTTCGTATCTCGGCGTTGATACTCGTGACATCACAGGAGATCGCGCCAGTGCGCTCCACCTCAAAGAAGAAAGTGGCGTGGAAGTCACCATGGTCGACCAGGATGCTCCCGCAGGCAAAGCGGGGTTGAAGGAACATGACGTCATCCTGACCGTCAACGACCAGAAAGTCGAGAGCGTGGAGCAGTTGCGACGCTTGATTCGCGAAATACCAGCAGGACGGACAGTCACCGTGGGCATCAGTCGCGATGGCCAGCCTATGAATGTCAAGGCCCAACTCGCTGAGCGCAACAAGATGACGGGCGCGAATCATGAATTCAACTTCAGCGTGCCTCCGGTCCCGCCCATAAATATTCCTGCCATTAACATTCCAGCGATCAACATTCCACAAATCGGGCCGATTGTGGTGTACACGTCGCCGATCCGCAGCGGACTCATGGTCGAGAACCTTACGCCGCAGCTCGGCGTTTATTTCGGCGTCAAAGAGGGAAATGGGGTACTGGTGCGCTCAGTAGAGAAGGGCAGCCGCGCCGAGCAGGCCGGCTTTCATGCGGGCGACGTAATCGTCAAAGTAAACGGCTCGGCGGTTAACGACTGCACTGATTTCACTCGTATTATTCGCGAACGCAAAGAGAGCAAGGCTTCCGTCACTGTTATGAGGGAACGGAAAGAACAGAACCTGACTCTGCCCTTGCCCGAGCCAAAACGCACTGGCTCACTGCAAAATTGCGAATTGATGGATCGGGGCGAATGTCAGGACAGCTTTCGGTCGGAGGTGTCCGCAATCCCCGAGCTGGCCACGGCTGAAATCAAGCGGCTGCAGCCTGAACTGGAGCGCGAAAAGAAGGAAATACAGGAGCAGGTCATGAAGGAGCGCGACCAGATGAAGAAAGAAATGGAAAAGATGCAGCAGGATCTCCAGGAGCACCGGCAAGAGTTACAGATGGAAATGAAGAAGTGGATGAGGGACGCGGATATCTAAAAACAAGCACTCAGCAATCAGCCAAAGCCTCTAACAGACTTGTCATTCCGAACTCGCACGCTAAAAGCGTGCGAGAGAGGGACCTTAGGTCGGACTGTACTGCCGCTGTCGTCGGCGGGATCCAGCATCGCCTCACCTGCCCCCGTGGAGAATCGTATGGTCCCTGTCTCGCGCAAGCGCGAGTTCGGGATGACATCAGATTCAACGCCGGTCCTACTCTCACCTCTGCTCGCTCGACCTCCTGCCCCACTTTGTGAATGTCTTGATCGCTCCCAGGAAGACCAGGCAAAACCAAAAATCCACCAAGATACCCAGATCGAGCCGCGTTGGATCGCGGTGCTGAGCCGCCGGCGGCAGATGCGGCATGAGCAGGAAATACACCCCATTCCCCGCCACGACTGCGATCAGCGATTGAATAAAATTGGCTATGCCAGATTTTGACACCGGACGACCTGCATTTGGCACTCAGCATTCAGCACTTGGCCCCTCAGTTAGCACCAACTGCCCGGTGCCAACTGCTAACTGCCGCTGTTACCATCCCTTCAGATGCTGGAACCCTCCACCGCTGTGCAGTACGTGAAAGGAATTGGCCCACGAATCGCGGAGATTCTTGCGGCCAAGGGCATCCACACGGTGGATGATCTCCTTCATTATCTGCCGTTTCGCTACGAGGACCGCGTGAATCCCCGTGGAATTTCCGAGCTGCGGGCCGGGGAAATGGCTACTGTAATCGCCGAGGTGCGCACATCAGGCCTCTTCCGCACCCGCCGCATGCCCATCTTTCAAATGACTGCCGGCCAGGGACGCTTTCGCCTGAGATGTATTTGGTTTAATGCCACTTACCTGAAAGACAAGTTCCAGCCCGGTCAGATGGTGGCGCTCTACGGAAAAGTCGAAGACAACAAAGGCGAACTGGAGTTACGGCAGCCGCAATTCGAAATCATCGGCGAAGGCGAAGAAGAAGCCGAGCAGAAAGTTGCCCAGTCTCTGGAAATCGGTCGGATCGTTCCAATTTACGAGTCCGCCGGGCAAGGGCGGCTGACCGCGCGCTGGTTCCGCCGGGTCATTCATGGAGCGCTCGAAAACCTCACGCCGGAATTGCCTGAGGCGATTCCTTCTGCCGTTCGCAAGCGCCTGGACTTGGTTCTCCCACGGGAAGCGCTCCGCGGGGTGCACTGGCCAGATGAAGGCGAGAGCATGCAGAACTTGCAAGCCTTTCGAACTCCGGCCCACATTCGCATGATTTTCGAGGAGCTGTTCTTTATCGAGCTGGGTCTCGAACTCAAGCGTCGCGAGCAGAAGGCGCAAACTGGCGTTGCATTTCAGCTCGGTGGCCAGGTGCGTCAGGCGATCAAACGCATCCTGCCGTTTCATCCAACTAACGCCCAGAAGCGCGCGCTGAAGGAAATTGCCGGCGACATGCAGAAGCCGTCTCCGATGAGGCGCCTCCTGCAGGGCGACGTCGGATCGGGCAAGACCCTGGTTGCTTTCGAAGCGGCAATTATTGCGATCGAGAATGGATATCAAGTCGCGCTTATGGCGCCGACGGAAATTCTGGCACAACAACATTATTTTTCTGCTCGGCGAATTCTGGAACCGTCGGGATACCG
>QHZR01000123.1:0-8764 GCA_003224755.1 Acidobacteriota bacterium | reverse complement strand
CACGTGAGCAGTGGCTCTGCTGAGCCCGACGTCCTCGTCATGACCGCCACTCCCATTCCTCGCACTCTCGCCCTCACCCTCTACGGGGATCTCGACATCAGCGTGCTCGACCAAATGCCTCCTGACCGAACCCCGATCGTCACCCGCCGGGTCGGTGACGAGCGCGCCGACGAAGTCTGGCAATTCGTGCGCAAGCAGGTTGCGACCGGGCATCAGGCTTACGTGGTTTATCCCGTGATCGAAGAGAACGAAGAGAGCGAACTTAAAGCCGCCATGAAGATGTACAGCGAGTTGAGCAAGAAAGTTTTTCCGGACTTCCAGGTCGCTGTTCTGCACGGCCGCATGGAACCCGACCTGAAAGAGCAGGTCATGCGTCTCTTCCAGCAGGGCAAGATTCATATTCTGGTCTCGACGACAGTGATCGAAGTTGGCGTGGATGTGCCCAACGCCGCCGTCATGGTGATTGAGCATGCCGAGCGTTTCGGCCTGGCACAACTCCATCAATTACGTGGCCGCATCGGGCGGGGCGCGGCAAAGTCGTTTTGCATTTTGATGACAGGAAGGTCTCCGAAGACGGCGAACGCCGCCTCGATGCGATGGTTCGGACGAACGACGGCTTCCAGATTGCTGAACTTGATCTTGAGCTTCGCGGCCCCGGAGAATTTTTCGGCACCCGCCAGGCTGGGCTGCCCAGCTTTCAGGTGGCGAACATCATTCGTGATCGCGACCTGCTGGAGATCGCGAAGAGAGAAGCGGCGGCGGTGCTCTCCGGCCCCAATTCCGAAGTCTCCAAGACTGAAATCGATCGCGCGCTCTGGCAGATGCGCATGAAATGGCAGAAGACGTATGGGCTCGTAGAAGTCGGCTGAGACCGTGTGGCGCGGACACTCTTGTCCGCGAATCGACTTGCAGCGCAGTTGCCTAGTAATGGGATAATCATCCCTCATGAAAGCGCAATCTGATCTTTACCGCAGCCTACCCGCAGTGGATGATCTCTTGCGCACGGCAGATATCAAGCCCCTCATCTCCCAAGAAGGACAAGCTGTCGTCGCCGATGCTTGCCGCGCGGTGCTCGGCCGGTTGCGTGAAGAAATTTCAACAAGCCGTCTCGAGTCCGAAAAACTGGCGTTGGCCTTGTCTGGCATTCAATCGGCGATTGAAACCGAAGTTCGCCGAACGCTTGGTTACTCACTGCGTCCCGTGATCAACGCGACAGGGGTGATCCTGCATACGAATCTCGGGAGGGCCCCGCTGGCGGATACTGCGCTCGACCACCTCCGCGAGACTGCGGGCGTTTATTCCAATCTGGAGTTTGATCTCGAGACTGGAGAGCGTGGCAAACGCGATGTGCATGTGGATCGGCTGTTGCGCAAGCTGCTAACAGAGGAGCTTGCCGGGGCGAGCCCGGCCGGACGGGCGAGGGCGCCCGTCCCCACACAGCCACTGCGGACGGAGACCATCTCCACCATCGTCGTCAACAACAATGCCGCCGCCGTCCTGCTCGCACTGAACACTCTTGCCGACGGCGGCGAAGTCATCGTGTCTCGCGGAGAGCTGGTCGAAATTGGCGGCTCGTTCCGCATTCCTGACGTCATGGCAAAATCGGGCGCCATTCTGCGCGACGTGGGCACGACGAACCGGACCCGCATTGCTGACTATGAGCGCGCCATCAATGAACGGACCAAACTTCTGCTGAGGGTCCACCGTTCGAATTTCGAGATCACCGGATTTGCGGAGCAGCCGTCAATCGCAGAACTGGTTACGCTCGCGCAAAAGCACAAGCTCCCCCTCGCGGAAGACCTGGGCAGCGGCGCTCTATTTGATCTGCGTACCGTAGGGATCAATGACGAACCGGGCGTGACCGACAGCCTTTGCTCGGGGGTGCACGTTGTGACCTACAGCGGCGACAAGCTGCTCGGCGGGCCACAAGCCGGCTTGATCAGCGGCCGCGAGGACTTGGTCAGGAAGATGCGCGCGAACTCTCTCTTCCGAGCGTTGCGTGTCGACAAGCTGACGTATGCCGCGCTCGAAGCTACGCTCCTCGCCTGCGTGAAGAAAGACCACGATTCGGTGCCTGCGTTGCGAATGATGCGGCTCTCGAAGGCAGAGATTACGAGACGGGCGGAGGCACTGATTTCGAAACTCCAAGAACAGGCGGGCGAGGGTTCTCGCCCCACGCGTTTCACGGCAGAACTCCTCGACGGCGAATCGCTCATCGGCGGCGGCTCCGCGCCTTCGGCCGTTCTGGCAACAATGCTGATTGCCGTCACGTGCTATAGTCTCACCGCCAGCGAGCTCGCGGCTCGCTTGCGCGCCTCAGTTCCGCCGGTGATTGCGCGAGTCGAAGAAGGCCGCGTTTTACTCGACCTGCGCACCGTCTTTCCAGCCCAGGACGAGGTAGTGGCCAGGGTCTTGAGTCAGGTACTTGCCCAGATTCGGGCGGTATAGAAACTTAGCTAAAACCGTTTTCTGTACATCTCACCCACTGGAGAACGAAACGCACTATGACGAATCTTGCCCTGGCATTACCGACTACTCCGGCCACATCCCAGATCACCGGAGTCGACTGGTTCGTAATCGCGATCTACTTTTCCATTCTGCTCGGCGTGGCCTGGTGGGTGGTCAAAAAGGGCAAAGACTCGGCGGCGGACTACTTTCTTGCCGGACGAAATCTGGGATGGTGGGTGATCGGCGCTTCAATCTTTGCCTCGAACATTGGGTCCGAGCACGTCGTCGGCCTTGCAAGTGCCGGGACAACGAGCGGGGTGGCGCTGGCTCACTATGAACTGCATGCCTGGTGCTTGCTGGTTCTCGGCTGGGTGTTTGTGCCGTTTTACATGCGCTCGATGGTTTTCACCATGCCGGAGTTTCTGGAGCGCCGATTCAGCTCCGCTTCGCGCTACGTTCTGTCAGTCATTTCGATTATTACTTTCATTGTTTCGAAGATTGCAGTGGGTATTTTCGCGGGCGGCGTCGTGTTCGGAACGTTGCTTCCTGAGCTGCACATCACCATCGGGCAGACAGATATTGACAGCTTCTGGATTGGCTCCATCCTGGTGATTGCACTTACGGGACTGTACACAGCGCTGGGCGGAATGCGCGCCGTGGCTTACAACGATGCCGTGCAAACGTTTGTGCTCATACTCGGGTCGGCTTCCCTGACAATCTATGGATTGCACAAGCTCGGCGGGTGGCACGAACTGCGCTACTGGGCCGGTTCGGACATGTTTAATCTCTGGAAGCCGATCATTCCGGCGGGTGTGCAGGGAAGTTGGGCGCCAGTTCTCCAAACGGATTCGGCGGGTAATGTTTTGAAAGAGGCTTGGTACTTCAATGGCAACTTTCCGTGGCCAGGTATGTTGATTTGCGCCCCGATAATTGGCCTCTGGTACTGGTGTACCGACCAATACATCGTGCAGCGCGCGTTGGGCGCGCCAAATGAAACTGTAGCCCGTCGCGGCTCCATCTTCGCTTCATTCTTGAAGCTGTTCCCAGTCTATTTGTTTATTATTCCGGGGCTGATTTGTTTCGCGCTCGCCAAGAGCGGCAAAGTTCCACAACTTGCGGCCATTATCGGTCCAGACGGCAAGGCTATCCCGTTGGTATCGCAAGGAGCGTTTCCGATGATGGTGCAGTATCTGCTCCCGCCCGGATTGCGCGGCTTAGTTGTCGCCGGACTACTCTCAGCGCTCATGGGATCTCTTGCGGGAGTATTCAATGCGTGCTCGACACTATTCACCGTTGACCTTTACCAAAAGTGGAAGCCCGGTGCGTCTCAACATGAAATTGTGCGCATGGGGCGTGTTGCGACTACGGCAATGGTCGTCGTGGCCCTCGCGTGGATTCCGGTGATCAAAGGCGCGCAGGGGCTCTACAACTATTTGCAAGCCGTGCAGGGATATCTCGCGCCGCCCATCTTCGTAGTCTTCTTCTTCGGTGTATTTTTCAAACGGCTGAATGCAAAAGGCGCGCTTTGGGCAATGATTGTCGGCTTCGCGCTGGGAATCTTTCGCATGCTGGTGGACACGCCTGTCACCCTCGGCCTCGCTGGCCTTCAAAACGGATACCCGCAGGGCTCGTTCTTGTGGGTTATCAATAATATCTACTTCCAGTATTTCAGCGTGCTGATCACAATCGTCTCCGCGATTGTCATGATCTTAGTCAGTCATCTGACCGCCGAGCCGAATTACCAGACCATTCAGAATCTCACTTTTGAAACTAAGACAATCGAGGACCGCGCTGCAACCCGCGCAAGCTGGAGCTGGAAGGAAGTTGCAGGATCGGGGCTGGTGCTGGTCTGCATTATGGGCGCATATTTGTACTTCAGAGGTTAAAGGCACTCTTCACATGGGGCGGCGTTTCGCCTGCCGTCGGTCTAACCAATGTCGCTGCTTGCCAGGTGACTTTGAGCGATCCTGTGGTAGGATGTTGGTAGGATGAAAGCGAAGACATCTGTCACACTTTCGAAGGAAGTCCTCAAAGCGGTGGACCGGCTGGCAGGTTCGAAGAATTCACGTTCAGCGGTAATAGAAGCCGCGGTGCGCGAGTACTTGAAGGAGCGAGAACGGACATTCATATACGCTCACGATCTCGAAATACTGAATCGTGCTGCCGACCGCCTCAATGCCGAGGCACTCGACACGCTCAAGGATCAAGCCGACCCCTGGCGTCCTGAAATGGAATGAAGCGCGGGGACCTTTATCGAATTCATAAACCAGGGGGAGGTTCTAAGAATTTTCGGGTATTCGTGATCGTAAGCCGCCAGGCCCTAATTGACTCGCGATTCCCGACCGTTGTTTGCGCCCGTGTTTATACAAGGGTGGAGGGTCTGTTAACCCAGGTTCCAGTAGGCATTGAAGAAGGCCTGAAACACTCCAGTTGGATTCTGTGTGACGATCTGGCGAGTTTGCATAAATCCAATCTGACCCACTTTATCGGATCGCTTTCACATTCCAAGCTAGCGGAGCTCGATCGCGCCCTGTCGATCGCCGTTGGCATCCTATAGAGTCGAATTGGCCACGCTCTTCACCATCGGCCACTCCACCCGCACTTTGGACGGACTCATCGAAACTCTGCAAGCGCATTCCATCCAAACGCTCGTGGACATTCGCTCTTTTCCTATGTCCCGCCGCCTGCCGCATTTCAATCGAGAAACTCTGGAAAACACTTTTCCGACACACGGAATTCAGTATGTTTGGATGAAAGACCTCGGCGGCAGGCGAAAAAAGTCTGTTGAAGACTCACCTAATCTTGCTCTGCGGAATGACAGCTTCCGCAATTACGCCGATTACATGCTCACACCAGAGTTCGAGCGCGCTGTCGCCGACCTGATCAAACTTGCCGAGCACTCACCCATCGCCTACATGTGTGCTGAGCGTGTGTACTTTCGCTGCCACCGCATGCTGCTTTCTGACTGGCTGGTTGCGCATGGACATGAGGTGCTGCACATTGATGATGCCAAGCCGCCGAGGCCCCACACCGTCATGCAGGAGGCCCAGCTCATTCATGGACAGCTGATCTATCGCGGAGACCGGCTGATCTAGCCGGCGTGCTAACGTACTTCCATGATTGTCGGCACAGGAATTGACATCGCCGAAGTTCCACGTATCGCGGAATCCATCGCACGATTTGGCGAGCGGTTCCTTCGCCGCATTTTTACCGAAGAAGAGATCCGATATTGCGAGTCGAAGGCCAACCGCATTGAGCGATACGCAGCCAGGTTTGCCGCAAAAGAGGCATCGATGAAGGCCCTTGGAACAGGTTGGAGCCGCGGAATTCGTTGGCGCGATATCGAAGTCTTTCGTCAGCCGGGAAGCCGTCCGACCATCAGGTTCCATGGCAAGGCCGCAGAATTCTTCGCACGCCTAGGCGCAAAGAATGTCGCTCTGTCGCTCTCTCATACTAATGAGCAAGCGATTGCGAGCGTGATACTCGAAACCTAGAGCCATTCTGTTAGACTGACGCCTTTCATGGGCGCTTCACATCAAGTCCTCGCGCAGGTCGTGCCGCAACGCGCCGAAGTGTTGCCCGAGAGAACACTGCTCGTGGGCGTGGCGTTAAGCAGCTTCTCTGCGCTGCTTCTGGAGCTTGCGCTCACGCGCTTGTTCTCAGTGGTCCTCTTCTATCATTTCGCATTTCTTGCAATTTCAATCGCATTGCTGGGCTTAGGTGCGGGTGGCGTTTTTGCGCATCTTTGGAAGCAGCGGCTCAATGCGTTGGAGACCCGCCGCATCGCCATGTTGTCGAGTGCGATGACGGCGATTCTCATTCCCGTCGTCCTCGAGATCGTTCTCCACGTTCCAGTGTCGCTTCGCCTTAGCGCCGGCAATTTCTTCCGACTGAGCGTGGTTTATTTGTGTTCAGCCGTCCCCTTTTTCCTGACGGGACTCCAGTTCTCCGCGATTTTTGCTCGCGAATCTTCGCGCATCACTCGAATTTATGGCGCGGACCTTATTGGTGGCGCTGTGGCTTGTCTAGCGGTGGTTCCGTTGCTGAACTGGATTGGCGGGCCGAATGCAATCCTGTTCGCGGCATTCACTTCGGCAATCGCGGCAATTGTGTGGAGTTCGGAGACACGCTCCAGGCGACAACTTGGGGTCCTGGCAGCGGTTCTCCTTTGCCTCATCGCATTCAATTTCTCAGGCCGTCTCGCCGACATTGTTTGGGCAAAAGGTGTTCGCCGCAAGAATGTGGAATTCGCCCGTTGGAATGCGATTTCGCGCGTGGAAGTCGATCGCGACGACAAGGGCGGACGCGTAATCGTGATCGATGCCGACGCCAACACTTACATCATGAGCGCGGATGTGACCCGCTGGAAAGGATCGGACTGGCAGAACAATCTGATGTCGGTGCCGCCGGCCGTCGTGAACGCCTTACGTCCTCACGGCGACTACGCAATCATCGGGCCGGGAGGTGGCGTTGACGTCCTACGTGCGGTTGCAAATGGGAGTCACAGTGTTACCGGAGTTGAAATCAATCCCATTATCGCGAACACGATCATGCGTGATCGTTACGTGGATTATGCTTACCATCTTTATGAACGCCCCGACGTGCACTTGCACGTCGCCGATGGGCGCTCGTTCATTCGCAACGCCCGCGACAGCTTCGACGTTGTGCAAATGACCCTGGTCGATACTTGGGCCTCGACCGCCGCCGGCGCATTCGCCCTCAGCGAGAACAGTCTGTACACCACACAGGCGTTCCGTGAGTACTTCGAGCACCTGAAGCCGGACGGCATCATTGCGGTTACGCGTTGGGAATTTCGCGAGCCACGCGAGGCTCTGCGCGTAGTTTCGGTCGCCACGCAGGCACTACACCAACTTGGCGTCAAGGATGTGTCGTCGCATTTCATCGTCGTGTCGGATGGCGAACTCGATGAAGACGGAATCCCGGTTGCCGTTCTTGCGAAGAAGAGTCCGTTTACGGCTGAAGAAGAGGAAGCGGTCAGGCAGCACTTGCGTGACTACGAAGACTTGAGACTCCTCTATTCTCCTTCGGAAGCCAAATCCAATGCTTTCTCGCGACTGATCCAGAGCAACGACCCGGAAGCTTTCACGCGAAGCTACGACTACAACGTCACGCCGGTCACCGACAACGCACCGTTTTTCTTTTTCACGCTGAAGCCGGCACGCCTTCTGCGTTTGAATTCGAACAGTTCCGCCATGGATTGGAAAGTAAACCTGGGAGTCGCAGTCCTTGGAATGCTGCTGATCATTTCCGTTCTGGCGGTGCTCGCTTTTCTCGTCCTTCCGCTCTTACTGCAAGACCGAGCGAAGCACCATGAGGCTGGAGCTTTGATGTACTTCATCGCTGTGGGTCTGGGTTATATTCTGGTCGAGATCTCGCTGATTCAGAGATTCGTGCTTTTCCTGGGACACCCGACGTATGCCCTCACTGTTGTCGTTTTCCTGATGTTGCTCTCAAGCGGCATGGGCAGCTTGGCTTCTCGAACATGGATTGCAGACTATCGGCGGATATGGCTTCCGCTGTGCGTGATCGTGCTCGCGATTCTGACCTATACCGGCACGCTCCCCCTTCTCCTGGATCGCTTAGTGGGGGCGCCTTTCTTTGCGAAGTTGATCATCAGCGCCGTCGTGCTGGTCCCCCTCGGATTTGCTATGGGAATGCCATTTCCTACGGGACTTAGAGGACTCGCTAGCAACGCCCGCCCCGACGAAAACTCCATCGAATGGGCTTGGGCAATGAACTCAGCCTCGAGTGTGCTTGGGTCCGTACTCGCGATTGTGATTGCCATCCAGTTTGGTCTAAACGTGACTCTGGCTTGCGGTGCGGTCGCATATTTCCTCGCGCTGCTATTGCGAGGCAAGCTTCAGCCTGCTTTGTCTGCGCGGTAGCGGGGTTTCATTCTGCTATTATTCAAAAAACCTGACCGGATCGCCGATGACCCAATCACTCGATCCAGTCACGCTGCTTGGGAGGATTGTTGCCTAGCCAGAAGCAGTTGAAATGGTCTCAACTGAAGGTCGGCATCACGGTCATTGTGGCCAGCATCATTCTTACGGTGCTGGGAGTGCTGATGAGCGGCACCGGCGGCCTGTTCACTCGAACAGTTATTTTGAAGAGCTATGTTTTCGACGCGCAGGGCCTTCGCGTGGGCGCGCCGGTGCGGCTGAGCGGCGTGGATGTGGGGAACGTCAAAGCCATCCAAGTGGTCCCCAATCGTCCCCTCTCGCCGGTTGAAATCATCATGAAGGTCAATCGGAAGTACGATTTCAACCTGCGCAAAGACTCCAAAATCATGCTC
>QHZR01000588.1 GCA_003224755.1 Acidobacteriota bacterium | reverse complement strand
GCAGGACGTCAATGACCACATGGATGCGGACATTCGCCCAATTCCATTCCCAAACATGATCTATGTCGGCGACGGGCCGACTGATGTCCCCTGCTTTACTGTTATGCGAAAGAATGGCGGGCAAGCAATCGCAGTTTACAATCCCGACGATCCACAGCGCGTTAGCTTTCGAAAATGTTACCAGCTCTCAGCCCACGCCGATCGGGTCAAACACATCGCCCCAGCAGATTACCGGCCAAACACGCATCTGCGACTGCTACTGGAACAGATGGTCGAAGAAACGGCCACCCGAATAATCGCCGAGCGCAAGGAAGCAATCGAGACCGGCACCATCCGAGCGCCGAAACATTAACCTTACAAGGAGTGACGGCTTGGCCAGCCGTCATCTTTTAAGTCAACGGCTGCCCAAGCCATCGTTCCCTTGTAGATTACTCGCCGCGATAAACGCAGCGTGCTGTCGGCGTTTCGTGCACGACAATCTGGCAGAGCCTGCCGCATTGAGATTCGAAAGTGTAATTATTATACTGGCTCGAGTGGAGGGTAAATTGTGAGCGAGCAGACCAGACGCGAGTTCATCAGGACGACCGCCGCTCGGCGACGAAAGGAGCTTTTTTCGTGAACTACATTCTTGCGTTCCCATTCGCGGAAGGTGAGGCATCGCTTCAGGCAGCGCTGGACGCGGGAGCGCCGGCCGTGCAGTTCTCGTGGGGTCTCCCGCCCAAGGAAGCAATTTCAGCGATTCGTGCGGCCGGCGCCAAGCTAGGGATGCAGGTTACCAGCGCGGAGAGTGCGAGGGCGGACTATCTCGTCTGCCAAGGCACCGAAGCCGGTGGGCATGTGCAAGCGACCAGAGGGTTGTACGAGGCGCTGCCGAATGTCTTGGAAGAGGCCAAGCAGAAGCCAGTCATCGCTTCCGGTGGGATCGGCAATGGAGAGGGCATCCGCATGGACACCCAGCACACAAAAAGGCAATCCTCGCGGCCCACGCACAAGAGACTACGTTAACCGTTTGTCTTCAAGATGGCTGGCCCGCTACACATCGCGCTTTGCGAAACCGCACCTTCACCTTATGGGATGCTGCAGGATGCGCACCCCCCCGGCAAGAGGCCGGGGGAAGGTGAAAGTATCGCAACTAGACCGGACGGCAGCAAAGTTCTTCGTTACGATTACCGATCGCCGTATCGAGGGATGGAAGGAGCAGTGACCGAGTGCGCGATGTATGCCGGAGCTGAGCGTTGACTTCGTTAAGGATCTCTCAGCCGCTGGCGAACTGGTTGAGCGTCTTTGCCAAGAATGCGAGGCGGCGCATCCTCATCTCACTCACTGACCGCTCGCTAATTTTTTATTTGCCGCGGTAAACGCCGCGCGCAGTCGGTGTTTTGTGCACGACAGTTTCGCAAAGATCAGGACATTGAGATTCCAATTTCTTCCAGAGCCATTCTGCCATTTTTTCAATCGTCGGATTTTCCAAGCTTTCGATGTCGTTGAGATAAGCGTGGTCCAACATTTTGCCCGTTTCTCGCTCAAGTTGAATACTTTCCGAGTCTGCGCACACTGACACTGGGACAATCTACAGCCCATGATTGAACCAGAAGATAGTTTACGATCTCGCAGGACGTTCATAAAAAGCGCTTTAACCGGAGCAGCCGGTATGTTAATGGCGGACATCGACAAACACGCGGCTCACGCTTATGCCGGCGCCCAGGAAAAGCAGCAGGGATTAAATGTCAGTCAGCTGGGGCTCAGCGAAGCCTCTGAACTGGTGCGCAACAAGAAAGTGTCACCAGTCGAACTGACTCATGAATGTTTGAGCCGCATAGAACGGCTCAATCCGAAGCTGAACGCCTTCATCACTGTCACTGCCGACTCCGCACTGGCTGAGGCTCGTCATGCGGAAGCAGAAATCCAGCACGACGGTTGGAGAGGCCCGCTACATGGAATCCCGATTGCTCTAAAAGACCTGGTAGATACCGCTGGCGTGCGCACCACCGCAGCCAGCGGCGTATTTACAGACCGCGTTCCCATCGAGGACGCAGAGATTGTGCGCCGCTTGAAAGCTGCCGGTGCGGTGTTCCTTGGCAAGCTCAACCTGCATGAGTTCGCCTACGGTGGCAGCTCTGCAATCAGTTATTTCGGCCCGGTTCACAATCCTTGGAATCTCGATTACAGCCCAGGCGGCTCTTCCGGCGGCTCTGCGGCGGCTGTTGCAGCGCAACTCTGTTATGGCGCGATCGGTTCCGACACTGGAGGTTCGATTCGCCAGCCGGCAGGCTACTGCGGCATCGTTGGACTCAAACCGACCTACGGACGCGTGAGCACCTGCGGCGTCATCCCGTTGGCCTGGTCGCTCGACCATTTAGGCCCAATCACTCGCACCGCCATGGACGCCGCTCTCATGCTTCAGGTAATTGCCGGCTACGACACCCAAGACACGGCCAGCGTAGATGTTCCCGTTCCAAATTACGTCGCGACCATCGCGGCTGCGACCTCCTCGTTGCGGCTCGGTATTCCGCGCGCGTACTTCTACGAGGCACTTCATCCCGAAATTCAGGCGGCGATGGAAGCGGCCCTGTTAGTCCTGAAGAAACTCGCCGGCATTCAGCGCGACATCGCACCGCTCGCAACCAATGGTTCCTACTCTTCGGTCATGGATCCCTACGTCGCCATACTCCGGGCGGAAGCTTACGCGTACCACAAGGATTACATTTCCAAGAGCCCAGAACTTTACCAAGCGCAGACTCTCAAGAGAATTCGGGCCGGCGCAGACGTTACAACTTCCGCATATATTCAGAGCCGACGCAAGCTCGAACAGGTTCGGCGCTCCGTTGCGCGTGCGTTCGAGACCGTCGACCTTTTGATCACTCCTACCGCGTGCGTTCCTTCGTTCGCGATTGCCAATCTACTCGCCGACCCAAATACTCTTCGAGAGAAGGAGCTGCTCACGCTCCGGAACACACGACCCTTCA
>QHZR01000586.1 GCA_003224755.1 Acidobacteriota bacterium | reverse complement strand
GTAAATCAGCAAATGCATGCCGATTTCGCTGGAAACGTCGCGGCGTCCGGACAGTTGGCGGCCTTCAGTGTCAACGATCACCAGGTCGGAGGGACGCATTCTGCCTTTGCTTATGGACGTGGGAGTAACCAGGATACGGCGGCTGTCCAGACGAACCGAGAGATTGCCGTCGGTGGCAGCGACGAAGCCGCACTCATGCAGCATGCGGCCGAAATAGACAATTTCTTGCCGATAGTGGCGTTCGCTGGCCATTAGATTATTGGAGACGAGAAGCGCGCCCAAGCTCAGTTTGGGTATGGTACAGCAGGCGGTCTATAGGACACAAATCCTGGGATTCTAAAGAAGATTCTAACGAAGTAGGATACGCTGCTGATTGATTTGCGAAAAATGAGCGACCGCCATCCTGCTCCTATAATCTCACTGGGTGCTGCTTTCCGACTTCAATTATCACCTTCCCGAAGAACTGATTGCGCAAGAGCCCTTGGGCGACCGTGCAGCTTCACGAATGCTTCATCTCAATCGCGCGACCGGGCGGTTTGAAGACTGCGCATTTAAGGATTTCCCTGAACTGCTGCGGGCGGACGATCTTGTGGTGCTTAACAATACACGTGTGTTTTCAGCGCGATTGTATGGGAGGCGAATCGGCGCCAAGGCTCAGCCGGTCAGCCCCAACAATCCGGCAGCACGGGATTTTCTGCGGGGCCGCATTGAGGTGCTGCTCACCCGGCAGGTCTCGGATGAGCCAAATGAGTGGGAGTGCCTGGTCCGTCCGGGACGAAAGATCGGAATCGGCGAGCGCCTGTTCTTCGGAGAGAAGGACGAACTGAAAGCCGACGTGGTGGCGCGTGGCAGTTTCGGGGAGCGGCGAATCCGGTTTGCTTCGGTGCCCGACTTCTTTTCGGTCATTGAGCGAATTGGGCATGTGCCGCTGCCTCCCTACATCGATCGCGAAGATCGTCCGGAAGATCGGGAGCGTTACCAGACTGTCTACGCCCAGGAACGTGGGTCCGCGGCAGCGCCGACCGCAGGATTGCACTTCACTCCAGAAGTGTTCGCCCGCATGGCGGAGCGTGGAATTGAAACCACGGAGATTACGCTTCATGTCGGGCTCGGCACTTTTCAGCCAGTGCGTGTGGAAAATGTGGAGCGGCATACGCTGCACCGGGAGTGGTGCTCAATCTCGCCTCAGGCGGCCACGAGAATTAACGCCGCAATTGCGGCCGGCCGACGTGTAGTGGCCGTGGGAACGACCACGGTGCGCACCTTGGAATTTTCTGCCAGCCGGTCGGCGAATGCACAACTTACCGCAGGCAGCGGCGAGACGGATTTATTTATCTATCCCGGATATCAGTTTCGAGTAGTAGGCGCCTTATTGACGAATTTCCACTTGCCGCAATCGACTCTATTGATGCTGGTGTGCGCCTTTGGCGGCCGGGAGCAGGTTCTCGAAACCTACAAACACGCGGTTGAGCAGAAGTACCGATTCTATTCGTATGGTGACTGCATGTTTGTGGAATAGCTCACGGTTCGACGCAGCTCACTGTTCTCATAGACGTTGCAGCAACTCACTAATTTCGGCCTTCAACTCGCAGACAAACTGAGAGGAATAGCGCAAGGACTTGGAAAAACCCGCCGGCAAGGCGATATACTTTGCACGAGGGCAGGGCGAGACATGAGTACAGGTGCAATGTCGAAGCAGGTTTCGATCGAAGATTTCGTGGCCGGTCTGCGAAAGTTCTCCGAATCGGCCTTCACCCACACTGAAGAGATCGCCAGTTTTCTGGAGAAATCCCCGGTTGCGCCGGAGACGCTGGAGCCCTATCTGGCGTGGGATCGCCAGCATTACACGCGAAATCTGATCGACAAGACTGTCCTCTATGAACTGATCGCCATATGCTGGGAAGTGGGACAAGCAAGCTCAGTTCACAACCATCGTGATCAGAACTGCTGGATGGCCATCGTGATCAGAACTGCTGGATGGCGGTGCCCATCGGGCGATTGCTGGTGGAGAATTATCATCTTGTCTATCAGAAGCTGGATCAAGGCAAATGCCAGTTAGAAACGGCCAATACATTCGAGATGAACCCGAGCCATCCCTGTGCGGTTGATCCGCTCGAGCCCGTGCACCGCGTGTACAATCCGCGGGAGTTCAACCAGCGAGCCGTGAGCCTGCACGTGTATTCACGGCCCTTCGACAGCTGCGTAGTCTATTCGCCCGAGCAGGGCACATGCGGAGAGATCAAGCTGCACTACACGACAGAGTACGGCAAGCGGACCAACAGCGGTTAGCATTTAGCCATCGAGTTTCTCGGTAGGGTTTGCCTCTTTGCAGACGCTCAGTGCTAATTGCTAAGTGCTAAGAGCTAGCTGCTAACTGCTAACTGCTTCCTGCTAAACTTATCTGTTGCCCTCCAGAAACAAAACTTCGACCAAACCTGCTGAAGCTGGGCCCACCTTGGTCGCGCCCAAGCTTTCTTCTGTCCAGAAGCCGCGAGCGACGGCAATTGGAACAGGCCGCATTTTCCTCATCGATGCGATGTCGTTCATCTTCCGTGCCTACCACGCGATGGCACGGCAGCGGCCAATGTCGACCAAGACAGGTATCCCCACTTCTGCGACATTTGTTTTCGTCAATATGCTGCGCAAGTTGCGCGACGACTTCTCGCCCGAATACCTGGCCGCGGTTTTTGATGTGGGCGCGCCGACCTTCCGTGACGAGCAGGCGGGCGCCATCACGAGTGTGCGTAAGTTTGACATCAAGACCCAGACCTTCCAGGAGATCGAATACCGGGGCTACAAAGCCAATCGCAAGGAGATGCCAGAGGATTTGTCGCAGCAGGTGCCCTACATCCGGCGGGCGCTAGAGGCGTATCGGATTCCTATCCTCCAGTCCGAGGGTTACGAAGCGGATGACGTGATCGGCACACTCGCGCGAAAGGCGACAGCGAAATCCTATTCGGTATTCGTGGTTTCTAGCGATAAGGACATGCTTCAACTGGTGAATGACAAGGTTTGCGTACTTAACCCGCCAAAAGACAATCTGATTTGCGATGCAGCCAAGGTTGAAGAGATTCTGGGAGTACCCCCGGAGCGAGTGGTGGACGTGATGGCATTGCGCGGCGACACCATAG
>QHZR01000016.1:10922-17972 GCA_003224755.1 Acidobacteriota bacterium | reverse complement strand
TTTTCCCCTGCGCAAGTAGTTCTGCCGCAGTGGACGCAGGGTCCGGCAGTCTCGTGAAGCGCAATTTGTATGTGAGCAGCGCGCTTTCGATCGCATCGTCTGTGAAACATGGCCCCCAGTACGCGTGCCGCATCGGCTTGTTCGGCAATTTTCCGTTTCCGTCAAGCAAGGGAGCAAGCGCTGCGCCAAGCGCCACTCCATCATCCGAGGCTGCGGGCTGTACGAACATTTTGTCCACGAGGCCGGATGCCCCAATTTTTCCGTTTGCTTTCGAATTCAGCGCCACGCCTCCGGCAAGGCAAACGCTCCGGCATCCCGTTTTCTCGATGGCCATTCGCACAACGTTCATCATCGCCGTTTCACATGCGTTCTGCACGGCGTAAGCGATGTCCTTATGCCCTTCGTTAATGTCACCCTCCGCAACACGGGCTGGACCTAGGAGCGGTGTCATGCCCGCGAACGGCTTCGCGCCGTTGGCGGCGAGTCGTTTCGTGTGAATGTGATACGGCGCCGCTCCCACATCAATGAAAGCGGACAAATCCACACCGGGCTTCCCGTAGGGCGCCAGCCCCATCACTTTCCATTCGTCGTTGTTACGCTGAAAGCCGAGAAACTCGGTAAACTCGCTGTAGAAGTGTCCAACCGACTCTGGAAACGGAATCATCAGCACCGGGTCGAGCCTGCCGCTGTGTCCGTGCCAGATGGTCGTGGCTTCCCACGCGCCGCGGCCATCCATGACCACGACAGCGGCATCCTCGTATCCGGAGTATGAGTACGCGCTAATCGCGTGTGCCAGGTGATGATCGACAAACCGCATTCTCGCTTTTGTCGGCCCGCACTGGTGCGCGAATTTCTTCGCTCCGCTTTCCTGATGCCACATGCTCAAGAAGTGCAGCGTCGAATTCAGCCCGTTCAGGTACGTCAATGGCATTTTCCTGGTGGCGTAGCACTTCAGATCATGCCGGTACATGGGCCCGGCCGTTTGCCAGCCGAAACATACTTCGTCCAGGTGCTCGGCGCGCACGCCCGCGAAATCCAGGCACGCCTGAATGGCATTCTTAGGAAAGCCAGCGTCATGCTTGATCCGGCTGATGCGCTCTTCCGCCACAGCAAACAGCAGTTGGCCGTCGCGTAGAATGCAGGCGGACGAATCGTGCATCCGCGAATAATTAATTCCCAGGGTCAGCATCGTGCTTCAAGCGCGAACTTTCTTGACACCGCAGCACCAGGCAATCGGCGTTCCCTCACCGGCTACCTCCCGCACCTCTCCTCCATTCGCTTGCACCAGCTCAACGATGCGGTTGGCGTTAATGGCGGCGCCACGCCAACTCTTCCCCGCGGCCGTGGGATCCAATCCAAGCAGCGATGCTGTCTTGCGGCTCAAGGACAATAGTTGCACTGACCACAACGCATCCACCATACCCCAGGCCAAACGTCCTCGTAAATTCATCGTCGGTTTACGGCTGCCGTTGAACTGGAATAAAAATGAGCCGCCGGGCCGCATTAGGCGCAACATTTCGCGTATGTAGGAAAATGCCAGCTCCTGGCTTGGCAGGTGTTGAAGCACCAGATAGCTGAAGAAAAAATCCGCGGTGTCATCCGCAAGGCAAGCGAGGTCTCCGCCTCCCACCCGTAGCCATAAAATGTTCTTGATTTGCGAGTGAATCTCCCGCGCGCGCTGAAGCATTTCGGATGAAAGATCAATAGCCAGAACACGCTCATATCGCTGTGCAAAAGTTTGCGTCATTCTTCCGGCACCGCAGCCGAGTTCCACCATGACTCGGCCAGTCGTAGGAATACGGCAACGCTCCAGAACTGGGAGAACAAACTTACTGTAGTCTTCTTCGCCCGATGCAAGAAATGATGCAAGGTCCCATTCTTCCCGCCACGAAGCAATGTAATGAAACGCATTTTTCCGGGCGCGGTCGTCCCAGTCCCGCCGCATGGTCGCTGTTTTGTTCACGATAGCTTCCTTAACTCACTATTACTCTCGGCAGGTTTCTATTGGCCCCTCGCACAATGCAGGTGCCTAAGAATCATGCAATCTACGGATAATTAATCTCTAGCGTGATCATCTCTCGGCTTGGCCTTCCAACTCTAGGACATGCCTGTACAAGGCTTCGAGTTGCTTCGCGGCGCGCTCCCAGGTGTATCGCTTCATCGTTTCGCGCGCAGCCACGCCGAGCTTCTTGCGCAATTCAACCGATCCGACAAGGCGCAGAATGCCTTCCTCGATCGCCCTGGCATTGGCCGGCGGTATCAATAAGCCGTTGTGTTCATTCTCCACAACATCCGGCATCCCGCAAGTCTCCGTCGTGATTACGGACATTCCCGTGGCCATGGCTTCAAGCAGCACCGATGGCAACCCCTCCATCAAGGAAGGAAAGAGAAAAACATCATGGTCGGCATAGAGTTTCTGCATGTGATCCGCTGCAACTACAGGGTGAACGATGACGTGGCCTGACAATTCTGTTCCGAAGAACCGTTGGATCTCTTCAGGAGGAACGCCACACCCCGCAAAACTCATCGTCAGCCCGGGAAGACGTACAGCCAAGTTTCGCAACGCGTCACGAATATAAAAAATGCCACGCTGGTCGAGCCACGACCCCGCATAGAGTAGCCGCACACGCTCACTGGGATGAAAGTCACGCTCAATAAAAAACCGAGCTTCAACGCCATGTGGAATATACGCAACACGGTCTGAGTCCAAATTGTATTTCAATTGCAAGGTTGCCCATACATCGCGAGCGCAAGTGTGCGCCCCATCCGCCGTACGTATCGACCAGCGAAATTGTGGTTGATGATAGAACCGATGCCAGAGACGATTCTCCAGCGAGTAATTCCAGGCACGGCCCTTTTTGACCTCACGACTCATGACATGGACGCGGCGCTCCTCGAGCCCGTGGAGCGTCATCACATAAGGTGGATAATTCGCTGAACGCCACAATCTACGACGCATGCCGTAGGGAAAACCTGTCGGGGCATGTAGGTTCACGATCGAAAACTTTTTCCGATTCTCCGCGATGAAACGGCTGAGCCGCAACGAGAAAATGAGATCTTTGAACCGTTGCGAAACCCTCACGGGCTCTATCAAATCCTCCTGAAAAATATACGTGAGGTGATGTC
Organism: Acidobacteriota bacterium; assembly: GCA_003224755.1. Taxonomy (GTDB): domain Bacteria; phylum Acidobacteriota; class Terriglobia; order Terriglobales; family Acidobacteriaceae; genus Gp1-AA145. The sequence continues at coordinate 14,846 of QHZR01000016.1, read as the reverse complement.
CCAGGCGCTCCAGTTCCCGTCCGAGGTTATAGATCACTCCGGCCACGCCGCCCTCACGGCGTTTGGGAACTCCTGAGGCCATGAGGATCTCCATCACGACCTACGCGACGTCCTTTTTCTGAGCCATTACAAAATAATGAAGGGCGAGTGGACTTAGTAGTTTTCTGACGGTTCGATTCTTTTCCAGCATTTTCATCTTTAGGGGCTGGTGTCCAGGAAAGAATGGAAATTGATGTACCATGCCATCCGTACGAAGAGTTATCCAACCCGCTCGTCGAACATAGCCGAGAATCTGGGCGAACCATTGACGCCGGTCAAATGGCTGATCGTCCTTGCGTCCGGGGTGACGCATTCGCGCGTAGAGGTCATAGAGACCCATCAAGTTCGCGTAGTTCGGGGTAGTCAAAAAAAGTTTGGCGCCGGGACGCGCGATGCGCCACATTTCGCGCAGCGCTTTTTGCGCATCGGGAACATGCTCGATGGTTTCGCAGGAGACCACCAGATCGAATGATTCATCAGCGAAAGGCAGCGCTTGGGCGTCGCCTTGAATAAGCATTGCCGAAGTTCCTCTCAGTTTTTCCCGGCCGATCTGCAACGCCGCAAGCGAAAAGTCGCATCCCGTGACGCATGCGTCGCTTCGCGCTAATTCCCTGACGAATCCTCCGCGCCCACAAGCTACTTCCAAAATTCGCTGACCCGCGACACTCTCCAAGTGTTCGCGCACGAGCTCGTACCACGGGCTTGACGCGTCTTCATGCTCCGAAGCAGCGTTGAATACCCGTTCATGCCATTTGTCATATTCTGTCCGCAGACTCATGCCTTGAACTCTTCGGGACCTGCCACACGCGTGATTTCCGGAACGGGCACTGTCTTTTCTCGAATCCGGCGGTACCACGAACGAGAAGAAAGCCAGCGACGAATCCCGTAATACGTTCTCGGAGGAAGTACCAGCGCCGGAAGCATCGTCGCCATACGAAAGTACCTGTGTTTGGGGGGCGCATCTGCGTGCAGAACCTCATAAATCTTCTTTTCCGTTCGAAACGTTTCCCACGGCCTTCCCCCGTCCACTATCAAACGCATTTGATTCGCCTCCGCCTGCACGATTTCGACAGTGCATTCCGCAGCGTCCGTAGGTATTCCTATCGCGGGCAAAGCAATTCGCAAGGAGTTAGCAAGCGTCTCCATAACCTTCTGCTTCTTCCGCAAACCCGCTATTCCATTCCCCGAAGCAAAATATAAGTTTCCACCGTGGATTCCATAATATGTCAGCACTTCCTGAAGAATAATGATTTCGCTCCTTGCTGCCGCAAGGGTGAATAGATACTCGTCCGCCTCGATCACCAGCGCTTCGGGAACAGGGAGAATTTGCCTTGCTAGTCCTGCCCGCAGCGTCATCCGACTTGTGCCCAAGTAACTCTTCCGCAGCCGGAATACTTGGGCGGTCGCTAGCGAACAAAGCCGCAACCTTTCGTCTTTTTCCGGTGCGACAATCCTCACGGCGCCAGTGTCAAAAGTCTCTTTGATACCATGTCCTACAAGGCCAACAGCCGGCTCAGCTGAAAAAGTGTCTGTCACACGGCGCAGCTTCCCAGGCGCCCACCAATCGTCTCCATCCAGGAACGCGATGATTGCCCCCTTGCATTCCGGAATGCCAGCGTTGAACGCCGAGGCCTGCCCACCGTTCTTTTTGCGCAACAATCGTACGCGCGGCTCGAATTTCTTCACAATTTCCGGCGTGCGATCCGTGGAGCCGTCATCGACGACAATAATTTCGCGCTCCGTCGCCGGAAAATCCTGCTCCAGCGCGCTCACGATCGCCTGTTCGACGAAGCGCTCGTGATTGTAGGTGTCAATCAGCACGCTGACAAAACTTCTAGGCAAATTTGCGCCCCCAATAATAATCCGGTACTTGCCGAGGAACTCCGGCACCGCCGCCACGGGTGCAACAAATATCGCTAGTGCCGACAAATAAGCATCCGCCTGAAATCGCAACGTTCCGGCACCGGCAACAGCTTTTGAAGCGCTTCACGTCGGCACGATGTGCCCACCATTGGGTATTGCAGCAACGCGCGCCGGTTCTCCCGCACGCGTCCCGAGACTGGAATGAAATAAGTATCGTCGGAAATGTCGGTCCATTCCACAAATGCGCGCGGTGGTAGACCATCCCCGCCGCAGGCTGCCGTTGGAACTCTTCGTAGACTCTCCCCAAGTCCCCCGGTAGCCAGACGTCATCCGCGTCCAGGAGCGCAATTACTTCGCCGCGCGCATTTTCGAAACCCAAATTAAACGCCGAAGCCTGCCCACCGTTTGGTTTTCGCAACTAGCGTATCTTATCTCCAAATTTCTGCAATCGTTCTTGCGTGTCATCCTGCGATCCGTCGTCCACAACCAGGATTTCCCGCTTCTCTGCCGCAAAATCCTGTGCCAGCACGCTCGGAACCGCTTCTTCGACGAATTCACCGTAGTTGTATGCATCGATCAGGACGGTGAAGAAAGGGGGTTTCATTCTTGCCTTGTTGGGCTCAGCTCGCCGTAGCCTGCGCCAATTGCGCTCGTTGCGACGCGATAATTTCTTCGAGAATGGCGTCAAGTCCGCGTGTAATTTTCCAATTCGGATAGTGGGTCTGGAATTTTGCCAAATTCGAGATATAACAAATGTGGTCGCCCTTGCGCGCTTCGTCCACGTAACGCCAATCCAGCTTGCGCCCGGTCATCTGTTCGATTCGCTCGATCGCTTCCAGAATCGAAATGCTGTTCGCGCGGCCGCCACCCAGGTTGTAGACCTCGCCCGGCCGCGGTTTTGCGGCAAACTCCTCGATCGCTCGCACTACGTCATGGCTGTGAATATTGTCCCGCACCTGCTTGCCTTTATATCCAAAAACCGAGTATCTGGCGCCGCTGAGCGCCACCTTCACCAGGTACGACAAAAAACCGTGCAGCTCCACGCCGGAATGCGATGGCCCGGTCAAACAGCCGCCCCGAAAGATTCCGACTCTCATGTTGAAGTAGCGTCCATATTCTTGCGCGGCAAGATCCGCCGCCGCCTTGGAAGCTCCAAAGAGCGAATGCAGTGTTTGATCGATCCGGCATGTTTCGGCGACACCCGCAAAATCTTCCGCCCGCGCGTAGTCGTACCGCTTCTCCAACTCCTTCAAGGGAATCTCATTCGGTGCATCGCCATAAACCTTGTTGGTGCTCAGAAAAACGAAAACTGCCTCGGGCAAATGTTGTCGTGTCGCTTCGAGGAGATTCACCGTCCCAACTGCATTCACCTCGAAGTCGAGCAATGGAATCTCTCGCGCCTTATCGTGCGAAGGCTGCGCCGCGCAGTGAACGATCAAATCGAAGCGTTGCGTTCGAAAGAGTTCTTCAATGCCCGCCCGGTCGCGGATATCCAGCGCCGCATGTGCGAATCGCTTGGTCACACCCTTTAGCCGCTCCAGATTCCAGAGCGTGTCGCCTGCAGGTCCGAAGAATACTCGCCGCATGTTGTTGTCCACGCCGACAACTTCATGCCCTTGCCGGTCAAAATGCTCGACCGCTTCCGAACCAATCAGCCCGCTGCTGCCGGTGACAAGTACTCTCATCTGTTCGAATCCGTTCCATTCCACAATCGGGAGCAATGACCAAAAGTGCCGCAAGGCTGAGATAGAGACGAGCGAGAGGGCCGCTCCTCATTTAGAAGAATACCAGCAGTCTCCCACTTTGCTCACACCCAACTCCGCCAGCACATCGTCTGGCCGCCGCACGGATACTCGCACCATGCGCACGGGTTCGCCGACTGCTGGCCGCCGCAGGCTATTGCACCAATCTTGAAATCCATCCACCAGATAAAGGTCCGCCTCTCCCGGATCTTCTCCTAGCGCGCAGCGCACCAGTTCTGTGTTCGAACAGCCGTTCATGCGCAGATGCTTCTCCAGCCGC
>QHZR01000016.1:1693-10729 GCA_003224755.1 Acidobacteriota bacterium | reverse complement strand
CCTTCAAGAACAAGTACCAGAGGCGGGAAGCGAGCAGCCGCAGCTCACGCTTTGGCAGTGCCAGCCATCGCATGCGATTCTGGCGCAATTGGCCGAAGCGTAGCACGTGGGTGGCGCTTTCCAGCGTACGGTATTTGCGCCCTCCCTCCAGGAAGCCGTAATTCTCCTGCGCCTCCTCCCCTTCCCAAACGCCCTTTTCTCCCAGCGGATGATAGGAATAGTCATGGTTTTGATGGACCGCAGAAACGTCTCTGGAAAGATCGACGACCGGGACGTTCGAAGCTATCGCAAACCAGAGCAACCAGGGGTCCCAGCCGGGACGGCCGATGACGAATTTGGGAATCTTGTGATGATAGAAGCCCCGCGGAAAGACAAAATAGTCCATCCACTGCGGCGGCCTCTGGCGATTCGTTTGCTTGGCTAGCCGACGAATTTCCTGTTCCCAAAAAGGCTGCTGGAAGGCCAGTGGAGTTGCCAGGTCCGCGTCCCACCGGCGCCCTGCGGCGACGAACCGCGTGGTATTGCGCAGCAGGCATTCGATGGCCAAGCGGAAGTCTGACAGCAACAGAATGTCGCAATTGACATGACAGAGCAGCTCATGACGTGCCAGCTCCTGCGCCTGGTCATAGATACTGGCCAGATATTTCGTGCCGTGGCGGTTTCGGCGGACCTCGGGAATGTGGCGGATGCCGAGTTCTCGGCAAACTTCCTCGGCGCCCGGATCGTCACCGAAAAGAATAACTTCGATATCTGGATGCAGACGCTGCCAGCTACACAAGGCGTTGCGCTGGATCACTCCGATGTGTCCCGCGAAAGGCTTCGGTGTGCTGAAAAGTGTGATCATCGCTCAAGGCGCAGCCGCTATAGGAGCTAAACCCACCGATGAAGGCGGACCGAGCACTTGTACATAGTAACTGGTATCTCCGATGGTACGCCAGTTTGCTGGGACAAGCGGGGTCCCTGCCGTCACGAGAGCCTTGATGCCTTGAGTGTGCAGTCGGAACGCAATTTGTTCTCGTGTGTCACGCTTAGTGCCAATAGGACAACGTATTTAGGCTCGCCCAGCACTAAGGCATATAGCGCAAGTGCCGTTACGGACGGCAGCCAGATAAGCCAAACCCGGAAAATGAACTCCGAAGTTTTTCGCCAGTCACCGGCAAGGAGAACCAGGACGAGCCAACCGGCGATCCACTGTTTTTCCGTAGACAAGATCCGAAAGTAGCCTGAGCGCCCACGCCCGATGGCACGCAATTGGTCGCTCAGAACGAAATGTGGCTTCACACCCTCCAACCAATAGCTTGGGTCGAGCCATGCGGGGTAGGTCGAAGTAAAAGGCGTCATATAGGTGTGCACACAGGGCTCATCAAACAACCGCACCGAATGATGAGTGAACCCGGGCGAACTCGCCTCGCTTAGGGAGATTGGTGTGACCTGGTTGAAATAAGCGACCTTACCCTTCTCACCAAAGGTGAGGTGGCCTTTGGACCGCGAATCAGCCTGAGGGTACAAACGAGAAGTAATTGACGCCGTCCGGTTCGATATAGAAGCGCGATGCCCAGGTCCGAAGAAAGCCGAGTACAAATGCCACCGGACGAAAGGCGGTCTAACTGCCGGGGAGGAAGGGCTCATTGCACAAACTCATTCTTCAACGAGATGGTCCGCGTCATTGGTCCAGCCAATGCCGGCGGGCCGCTTTACGGTTTCGCAAGGGCTTAAGTAATTCCTTGCGCAGGCCGAAAGAATGACGGAGCGCGCGGGTCTTGTCCAAAAAGGGATGCCAAAGACGACTGCGGAAGAAGGTGCGCAGGGCGTGGCGCGCACCGCGGATGCGGCGCTTGGCCGGCGCCAGCCAATAAAACCGGTTGGGCTGAATGCCCGCGGGACCGAGTGAGTAGTTCGCATCCTCGATGGTGTGCAGATGGCGTCGGCCGCCCGCGGCACGAAAATTTGCCCGCGTGGCTTCATCATTCCAGACACCGGCCATCCCCTGCGGGTGATACCCATAGCCATGATTCTGGTGCACGGCGCAGACAGCTTCTGAAGCGTCCACGACGGGTATGCCTTCGGCTCCGGCTTTCCACACCAGCCACTGATCCCAGTGATTCCGCCCGATTACCAAGTCAGGAAATTCGGAATAAAGCCCGCGAGGAAAGACGAAATAGTCGATGTTGTAATGCAGGCGTTGAAAGCCTTCGCGATGGGCGCGCTGAACAAGAGTTCCTTGCCAATCGGCCAGAGAAAAATCCAACGCGTGCAGGACATCCAGATCCCAGCGGCGACCAACCATCAGAAACTTGCCAAATCTCGAACGAACCCTTCTAACAGCGCGGGCAAAGTCGGCCGTCAAAATAATGTCGCAATTACAATAGCAAATGTGCTCGTGGCGGGCCATCTGCTGCCCCGGGATGAAGATGGAGCGCACCGTTTTCGTGCCGTTCTCCCGGTGTTCGACGTCCGGTTCATAGCGCAGGTTCAGTTCCCTGCAGACTTCGGCAACGCCCGGCTCGTCGCCCAACAGAATAATTTCTATGTCTGGATCAAGCCGGCGCCAGCTCTCCAAGGCGCTGCGCTGGATGATGGCACTGTGGCCCTGGAAGGGCTTGGCGGTCGTTAAGAAGGTTAACATTAGGAAGCACCAGGAGAGAGATTCTTTGGCTCCTCGGGAGTGAGAGAGTTACGGATTTTGCGAAGTGCGAAGCAACCAAGCGCGTACGTACACTTGTGCGGATCTAAACGGTCGTGTTGAGACTGGAAATTGAGCGCAGTTTCCTGGCTACACTGCACCCATTGGTTCTTCCGGTTTTTGCTCCAATATTCATCCCTTTCGATTTTGAAGCATTGAAGGAGCTTAGGCAGGCGTTGCGAACCGTAAACGCGACACCAGGGGGCCAGAACGGCATCTTGCCCGCATGGCGCAGTCATTAGAAGGAGACCCCCGGGCTTCACAATTTCCACAAGGCGGTGCATCACCTGGAGGTCTCCATCGTCCTGATTGACTTCGATGCCGTAGCGGCCGGCCACGCCTACATGTTCAACGGAGGAGCAGTTAATGGCCAGGTCGAAATGGTTCCGAGGGAAGGTCAGCTTCAAAAAGTCACCTTTGCGAAACTCGACGTTAGGATGTTGCCAAACAAAGGTCTGCTCTAGCAGGTCGTTCGCCAGTACATGGAATCCCCTTTGAGCCGCGACTAAGCTCATGAAGCCGTCTTCGCAGCCGAATTCGATAGCTTCACCCGGACCACATGGCATTTGCGAACTTAGGAAAGTCCACTCAACGTGACGCTCTCCCCAAATGTTTACCCGGGAAGTTGGCGACGCGGGAGGAATGAAGGCGCGCTTTACGCGCCGCGCTGAATTGCAAAGCCAACTTGGCAAAGACACCGGAACTAGAAATTTTTCAGCCATATGTACCGTTATGAACGTATTTTGACAGTCTCGCTAAAGCGGAACATCCGCTCCGCAGGAACGGCCACAAGATTTGCGTCAAACGAAGAACTAGCAGAATCAACAGGTCTTGGATTGCCACTTTCTTCGAGGCTAAACCATTCAAAGCTGCGTTCCGCAAGGAATCGGACAATATCTCGAGCAGCATAGCCCCAAGGCTGAGTTCGGATGTCGTAAACCTCGACCATAAATACGGGGCGCGGGGACTGTCTTAGCAGGTTGGATGCTCCCTTCAGCACGTCCAGCTCCGCGCCTTCCACATCCAATTTTATGAACTGCACGTCCTCAAGACCTGTAGAGGACAAAAAGTCGTCAAGTGTGGTCACGTTCACACGAACCCTGCGCGTTTTGGCGTTAACTGCGGGTGGTCGAAGACTATTGCAGTAGTCTTCCGTACCTTCTACTAAGAATAATTCCGCTTTCCCCGGGAACGCACCGAGAGCTACTTCTTCGATTCGAACGTTTTCGCACCTGTTCAAACGAATATGTCCTTCCAACCGAATACGCTCACGGGGGGAGGGTTCGAAGGCAATCACTCTTCCTCGGTTTCCCACCAGCATCGAAGCGAGCAAAGTGTAGTATCCGTGATGCGCACCTACATCCAGCGCGGTCATGCCGGGCCGAAGAATCCCTTCGACGAAACGCGTTTCTGCTCTCTCGAATGCCCCTGATCGAAGCTGGGCATCAAGCGCACTCTCTTCCAAGGCCCACTTGCCCCCAAAAGGCAGTCGGATTGTTGCTGACCGTCTCGTAAAAAGCGCACGAAAGTGGTATCTCACACTCCCAAGTCTTTCCTTGGCGGGCTTCGTTAGAAATCTGCGTATCCGAACACTCACGTCGAGAGACGATTCATCCATGCTTGTTTCCCTCAGCGCACCGAAAACTCACTAGGAACATTCAGTACGCCCGACCACTCGTCCTGGGGGTGCTGGTGGTTTTCTGTTGCCACTATCATTTCCGGGACGGCGTCCCACATGTCAAGTTCTTCGCCGTCATCAAACAGACTAACCAGCCAGGTATAGGGCCCGGGGCGCAGAGGGAGAGACGGAAACCTATAGGCCAGAGTGTGCGTGCCTGGGTCAAAGTCAAGGCTGTGGACTGCTGTGCCCCACACCAGATGGCGGTCAGAATTATACAAAGCCACGCCATGGGTACCGCGGTGGAGTTTCTCGAAGGCCTCAAGATAAAACCTAACAGTGACAGGACCGAGCGTCGTTAGAGTATAAGGGTCACAACCCTCGGGCTCCGTAATTTCCCATCCGATGAAACGTCCTTTTGTCCCCGGTCTTCTGCCCAGCTGAGAACCATTCCGGTCCCCGCTGGCCATCGCAGACTCGTAGGCGGAGACCACCTCATGCGTCGGGCCGTCCTGGCGAACGGATCCATCATCGATCCACACGACGCGATGGCACAGACGGCGAGTCTGGTTGAGCTGATGCGAAACGAGGACGACCGTGCGCCCCGCGCGCGCCACGTCCCCCATTTTGCCCAGACATTTTTTCTGGAAATTGACGTCGCCCACCGCCAAAACTTCATCCACCAGCAGAATCTCCGGCTCCAGGTGAGCCGCTACCGCAAACGCCAGCCGCACATACATGCCGGAAGAGTAGTGCTTGACGGGCGTATCTATAAATTTTTCGAGTTCGGCGAAGGCCACGATCTCATCGAATTTGCGCTCGATCTCCGCTTTGCTCATTCCCAGGATCGCGCCGGAAAGGAACGTGTTCTCGCGGCCAGTCAGCTCGGGGTGGAACCCCGTCCCGACTTCCAGCAGCGAGCCGACGCGCCCGTGAATCTCCGCCCAGCCTTCCGTGGGCCTCGTAATCCGCGACAGAATCTTCAGCAGCGTCGTCTTGCCCGCCCCGTTCCGCCCGATCAATCCAAGAACTTCTCCTTCCTTCACTTCCAGCGAAACATCCTTCAAGGCCCAGAACGTCTCCTCTCTTTTCCTGCGCAGCGACGCAATCGGCGACCGGACAAAATCCTCGAGAGCATGGCGAAGACCGCCATCCACTTGCAGGCCGCGCCGATACTCCTTCCCGAGTCCTTCGCCGTGAATGACTGCGGTGTTCATTCTCTTTCGATTATAGCCTGCTCCGGTTGTACATATGCGCGCCAACGGATAGAATCCGGCAGGCGGAACCCCATCGAAGGTCTCGCGATACCATGAATCCAGCTTTCCGTCTCTCCATTGCCATCCCGGTCCACAATGAAGAATCTGTTCTTCCTGAACTCCTGCGCCGAGCACGGGCTGTCCTGGCCCACGTGCCGGGCGGCCCCCACGAGATCATTTTCGTGGATGACGGCAGCACCGACCGCACATTCCCGATCCTCGAGGAAGCGACAAGCCAAGACCCACGAATCCTAGCGATCTCGCTTTCGCGCAATTTTGGCCATCAGGCAGCGCTCACCGCGGCCCTCGATCATGTCACTGGAGATGCTGCCGTCGTGATGGACGGCGATTTGCAGGACGTTCCGGAAGTCATACTCCAATTCGTCGCTCGATACGAGCAAGGCTACGACGTTGTTTACGCTCAGCGCATTCGTCGAAAGGAACCCTGGATCTTGCGTCTTTGCTACTTCATTTTCTACCGGCTCATGGCCAGCCTATCCGATATCCGCTTGCCCCTCGATTCGGGGGACTTCGGGTTAATGTCTCGTCGCGTCATCGAGCAAGTCCGCCTAATGCCAGAGCATCACCGGTATCTACGGGGCATGCGCAGCTGGGTAGGGTTCCGGCAAACCGGAATTCCGGTCGAGCGGGCGGAGCGACATTCGGGCAAGAGCAAATACAGTCTTCTGAGGCTATTAAAACTCGCAACGGACGGGATTTTCGCATTTTCGATAGTGCCGATACGGGCCGCGGCGCTAGCGGGCGCATTCGTGATGCTTCTCTCGCTCTTGTATGTTGTGTATGCGCTCTATGCAAAGATCTTCCAGCACGTCTCTCCACAGGGGTTCACTGGACTGCTCGTAGCATTAACTTTTCTGTCCGGCATCGTGCTGTTTTTTCTGGGAGTGATCGGTGAGTACGTCGGTCGGATTTACGAGGAGACTAAGGGCCGACCGCAGTACATAGTGGGCAGGGTTGCGGGGCGAACCATAGCTGGAATACGAGACAAGGCTAGCGAAGTATCTGCAGGGGGACGAACGCGGGGCCAGTAGTTTCCCTGGTAATCGAAAGAACCAACGCGACCTTTCAGGGATTCCGATTTCTGAGACTTCACACTTGCGGACGATAGAATATTTGTCAGCACCTGCCAACGTCAGCATGGCCGACACTTGGTACGAGATTGCATCGATCGACCATTTTTGGATCCGGCGGCGTTTTGCCGTACTCCAGCGGCTGACTGGTGGAATGATTGAGGCCGCGAAAGAGATGGCCGAAATCGGGTGTGGTAATGGATTACTTCAGCGGCAGATTGAGGATGCTTACGGGCGGGAAGTTACGGGAATTGATCTAAACGAATACGCCTTAAAACAGAACTTGAGCACCAAGAGCAGAGTATGTTGTTACGACATTTTTCAGGAGGAAGCAACGCTGCGAGAGCGATTCGACGTGATCATTCTGTTCGACGTGCTTGAACACATCGCGGATGAGGACCGATTTCTAGAGGCACTAATGTTTCATCTGGCGCCAGGTGGGCACGTACTTCTAAATGTTCCAGCCGGGCAGTGGGCCTACTCCGAGTATGACGTGGCGGCTGGCCACGTGCGCCGCTATACGATCAAGACCTTGCGAGCAGCGGCCCGGCGCAATCAACTGGAGGTAAAAGCATGGAGTTACTGGGGACTGCCACTGGTGCCGACTTTGATGGCCCGCAAGCTTTGGCTCATGGGAAAACACGATCAGAGTAAGATCATCAAGGCTGGTTTCGACGTGCGGACGACCACGATCAACAAAATTCTGGGTGCTCTCTCACGCTGTGAAGTGATTCCACAAACACTTCTGGGTACATCTCTGATGGCGGTTTTCAGGGAATGGCCACCGAGAATGCGAGCACTCTGAAATGATCGGCTCGCGCCGAGTGCTCATTCGACGTCTTCCGGATTACCGCGCGGTGCGAGCGCAGACCAGCAAAGCGTAGGGTTGCGCAGGCAGATTCCAAGTGCGGCCAAGGAGTCGCAGGCGCTCGGACACCTCCAGCGGCACTGTGCACGGCGGACTCAGGTGGAGGAGTTGGCCGAAACGCTGCACGGTATATGCCGATACAACAAGCATGGAAGGTTCGGCGGGCTTTCGCTGTAAACCGGAAAGCAAGTCATCCTGAAGATTTGCGGGGATGGCTGCAAGGTATTTGGGCCAGTATTCCTCCGCATCCACGGTCTCGTAATTCAGGGTGCGGCCCGGCGCATAAAATTTCGTAATATACAGGCTGTCCACGGCAATCTCACCGGCCGGGTGCACGCGAGCAGCGTAAGTGCGCTCCGCATCGCGAAGCGGCGTAGTCAGATATAAAAAGTCAGCTTTGTAATAGTAAAAGCCGATCGCGGAAAGAAGCAGCAGCGGCGCGGCACGAACCCATGCCGGAAACCTGGGCCAGGAATAGAACACTCCGACAAAAATGCTTTTCGCGGGGAACAAGTAATGATGATCCAGTAGCAACTGCGACTTATTCATTGCGAACCAGGCAGACGCTCCCCCAAGGAAGGCCAGGCTGACGTTCCGCAGTTGGTGCTCGGGGCTCCGCCAGGTGGCCAAGGCGGCCAGGAATGCGGGGATCACGGCCAGAAGCAAAAACGGAATGACCGAAAAAATCAGGGTAAAGAGCAGGTGAAAGTCGGGCAAGACATTGATCTGGGCACCTCGAATGGCCGCGTTGGTCCTGAATTGCACGAAGGCTAATGTCCAGGAATGCTGGAGATAGAGAACAGTTGTAAGAATACTGGTGAACACCAAACCTGCGGAGAACAGCCAGATCATGAGAGTGCGCAGTCGTTCTCGGAGCGGAATTCGCTGCGTGGCGAGCACCAACACGACAAGCGTTGCTAGTAGGCCAACCCCGTATCCCGGCGACACCAGCATGGTAATTCCGGCAAGGCATCCTGAAAGAATGAGGCGTCCGAGGTTCTTCTCCTCCGGCAGAGCCAGCCAGGCCGCGACACTGAGGAAACAGGCTGGAAGGTCGGGACGTCCATGAGCCATCCGCGGAAAGATGGAAAGAAGAACCAGCGAGGAGATCAGTCTTGAGCATCCATAGCGAAATCGCGAGAGAACCCAAAGGATGATGAGAATACCGGCGTGAACCGCGTGCGTATACGCAAGGAGGGAATCAGCAGAAAAGCCCCAAAGTCTGATCCACGCCGCGAGAATCAGGAAATGGCCAGGTGGATAGTTATAAATCCCCTTTTGATAGGTCAGATCGACGTATTGGGAGCCGGGGCCGGCTAGTTTGCCGAATTTTGCCAGCATGAAGGCAGGTTCAGTATAGAAGTTCAGATCCTGATGAGGGAGCGGCAAGAAGCGCCACCAGAGAATTAAGCTAACGACCAGAACGATCGAACTAACAACGGCGAACTCGGCGATGCGGCCGGAGAGATTGACCGGCGCTGGCTCCTTCTCGGATGTGGCGGCGTTGGGCATGCTCAATT
>QHZR01000016.1:0-1649 GCA_003224755.1 Acidobacteriota bacterium | reverse complement strand
CATTCGCTCTTACTGTCCTTCCTCAACGTTCCAACGTTAAACGATCCAACGTGCCACGTTCCCTTGACATTATATTAATTTATGGTAATATATTTATGAAGTTGACGCTACGCCCTCGTGTGCTGTCCACTCTTCTCACCTCTCCCTTTTCCAGTTTCAGCTTTCCAATTTCGCCTCTTCATAAGGCCTATCTCTTTTGTTTTGATACCCTTCCGCACTCTGTTGCATTCACGTTTTTGCTAAGATATTTAGAATCAGGCGATTCCGAAATCTTTGCCACAAAACACCGGAGGTGGGGGGTATCCACACCTCTCAGGAGAATTCCAAAAGGGAACGCGCTGCTCCCAGGCTCATCCTTCCTTACTTCATCATCTCCGTACCTCTTTGCTTCGTTACTTCCTCTTTTTCACACCCGATCGGCAACAGAGGTTTCCATCCGGTTGAAAAAGAACAACCCCCCGAGGACCACCAACGCCACGGCAAAAGCAGAAGCGAGCAGCAGCAGGCTGGGCGCCTGCCCCCGCCCTGTAATCGCCCAGCGGAAACCGTCAATCACTCCCGCCATGGGATTGAGCCCGTACAGCCACCGCCACCGCACTGGAACGAGCGACGAAGGATACGCCACGGGAGACGCGAACATCCAGAACTGGATAATAAACGGAATCACGTACCGCACATCGCGGTACAGCGCGTTTAGCGCGGATAACCACAATCCCACGCCCAGCGCGGTGAAAAAGGCGAGCGCCAGCAGCGCCGGCAGCCACAGCGCGGCAAGCGTGGGGCGGATTCCGTAAGCCAAAGTAAAAATGGCCAGCACTACGAAGCCGATCGCGAAATCCACTAATCCGGAAAGCGCCGCGGAAATGGGAAGAATGAGCCGCGGAAAATAAACTTTGGTGATGATGGCCTGGCTGTCGACCACGACGCTGGTGGTCATTTGCAGCGCATAAGAAAAATAGGTCCAAGGAACGAGCGCGGCAAAATAAAAAACCGGATACGGCAGTCCCTCCGACGGAAGCTTCGCGAGGCGTCCGAAAAATAATGTGAACGCCAGCATGGTAAGCACGGGTTGCAGGACGACCCAGAGGACGCCGATGGCGGTTTGTTTGTAGCGGATCTTGACGTCGCGCCACACAAAAAAATAAAGCAGCTCGCGGTAGGCCCACACTTCGCGGAGACGAAGCTCGAAGAGGCCGCGGGGAGGCTCGATGCGCACCGTTGCGGACGCGCCGGCGTGCAGTGGGAGAGTGGCGCTCGATTGCGTGACGGAAGCCATGCGTAAGAAGCGAAAAACCCCTGAATGTGGAATGAATCCCTAATAAGAGTACCAAAGAAAAGTGTTGAGGAAGAACGTATTGCACACGCGCAAAAAATGACGGCGCTAGCGAAAGGAACAATTACGGAAGCGAAGGATTCTTTTTTAGCTGCTGGATGTCGCGCTCCTCGATCTGCTTCATGAGGGCTTTGCGGCGAAAAAAGTACGCGTGCAGTTCGGTGGAGAGCTGGCGCGGCACGGCGAAGAATTGATTGCGGGCGGCTTCGGAAAAGGAAATGGGGCCGCGCGCGGGAATCAGATGCGCGCCCCATTGGAAAATGAGGCCGGCGTTCCAGGCGACTAGAAGAAAAACCATCGAAGCCGCCGCGGCGAA
>QHZR01000584.1:5387-7083 GCA_003224755.1 Acidobacteriota bacterium | reverse complement strand
GAGCTAAAACCGCCGGAATCCACGAACTGAAGCAGAAACCTGCGATATAATTCCTGTCTATGAGCACTACAAAATAGATTTACTTCTTGGAGACGCAATCATGAAGACCGTAGGCAGAAACACGATGTGCCCATGTGGAAGCGGTAAGAAATACAAAAGATGTTGCGGGATGCAAACAGTCGAATCCAGTCCGACGACAATCATTCCATCGACAGTCATTCCATCGCTTTACCAACCCTTAGCGGCCCATGGGTTTCCACCATGGCAGGTTGACGAGATGATCCGGTTTGCTCGACAAACGCGACGCGCCTGGTTGAGTTCGTAATCCCTCGTAGACAGTGGCACTATTCTGGTCTACTTCTCTGCTAGAAAAAGCTACCAACTAAATGCCTCTTCTAAAGTACCACTCTTCGACCGGGTCGCCGAGTTTGTCTAGGGCATCCAATTCGGGTGATATTGGCGTCGTGAAGTCATAGATCAGGGTAATCTCGAGGTCGTCTCCGTTGGGTTCCAAGTACACTTCAACTTTCATTTGGGGGTCTCCCGGGGATTCTTGGTTATTTGCCAGCCTATTGCCCGCTGTGATGGAACTGCAAGATGCCAAGAGTCATTGACCTTTGGTAACCCATCAATGTGGCTACACTAAAGAGGTATTTTCTTCCGGGTAGAGACGAGCTATGGTCTAAATCGCCGTAATGCTCCGTAATGTTTTTGTTGTGATTTACGGGTCAGAATGGCTCTAAGCGGGTGAGAGTTTTCACCAAATTAGATTAAATTCAACGATTTACCATACTATCAACGGGTTGGAGGTCTGGCTCAAGAAACTCCCCCCGGCACCATGACCAAAGCCGCGTCGGACGCTGGTTCCAGCGCATAAGAGACCTCGAAAATCCTGAGTAGGAATAGCCACAACCGCGCAGGTGCCGAGTAGCCTCGCTCGCGATGGTCAGCTGGTTAACCCCTTAGCCTCCGAAAACGCCAACTAGCTGCGCAAGGGCCTGCCAACCTATCCGGGATCGAATAGAAGCTGTGGCAATATTTGCGAGCAGTGGTTGGATTTTCTGAGAAAACAGTTCGCCGGTTAGCCAAGGTGGCTGACTGGACTCATCCCAGTCAGAGCGCGCCTCCGCATGCCGACGTTCGGATTCTGCATGTTTTGCACGGGCTTCGGGACTGCGCGACGCGATACGACCAATTCGCGCGGCCTCCGCAAGTCGTTCGGTCGCGGTCCCAACAGCACAATTGCTACAGTTGTTTCGCCCATCCATGATGGTTTTCCCACAACCTCGACAAAGATTCTCTACTCGCGGCGCTGCTAGCGCGGTTGGTATTGACGAGATGCTCTTCGCCTCACGCCTGTGGGTTTGGGTTAATCGCGTCGGCGGCAGAATGCTCTGTGTTCGTTTTTGCGTTGTTGACCACAATTGTCGTGCAATCCATTCTGCAACTGGTCCAATTGCACGTGCCCACACCTGAGCAGTCTCGGTTAGACGAATGGCAAACGACGCCATCAAACGGCAGTTTCCATCGCGTTGCTCAAAAAACCATTCCCGGCGGAGCGGCTGACTGAGAAGCCAATCAAGCACGTAAGCATCGACTTGCGGTCGAATCGCTTCCATGACGTCACAGGCCAAGCTGTCGCGTGCAGGAGTGTCCACGTGTAGAACGCCTAGACCTGGATCAAGTCCTAGGGCCG
>QHZR01000584.1:2880-5268 GCA_003224755.1 Acidobacteriota bacterium | reverse complement strand
TCGGCAAATCGCGCCAGGCTGACCAGTACGCGGCTGCAGCTTGCGATTCGAGCATCCGAATTTCACCAAGGCTTGTTGTGTTCGGAAGCGCAGACCGCAACCTAACAATTGCGTCAGCGGTGAGTGAATCACGCAAACTTGCGCGTGCAACCTGCTCCTGCCCTGCGAGCTTGCGAGAAATCAACTCGCGTGCGATTCGCAATCCAGCCTCAGACTGAGCTGCCAGAGCTTGAGCGCGTCTCAGCTTGGCATCCGATGGACGAACCGGGCCAGTTGTAGCGAGCACCTTGCCGTTTCGCTCAAGCATGACGAATGCAGCATTCTGATCTGATAACCAGCGCAACGCGGCAAGCGAGATCATCCCATCCGAACCGATAATGACAAGCCGCTTCAGGCCGTGACCGACTCGCGGCAATCTGAAGTGTCTGCGGTCTGCGCCGATTCCATCCTCGATTGTCAGGTGTCCGCGATTGACGCAAACCTGAACGCCGTAGCCAAAAACTGTGATTACGCCATTTCGAGATGCAATCGAATTGCAGGAAGGTGAAAGTTGAGATACGTTTTCAGTAGCTGCCATTGGAGCTTATCCTCCGGTGGTGGTTAGGGGCGCGTTAGGTGTTAGCGCACCGGCGCGTCCCGGTTCTGTTACATCTTCTTGGCGCGACGCTCCCGTGTTCGAGGGAGATGACCCTCTAAAATGAAAGCGCGAAAGTCTTCAGCGGAGACGCCAAATGTCTCCTCGACTAGCTGTTTAAGGCGATGACCCTGAAATTCCCTCGCGTTGGGATTCCGTAGATATCGTTCAACTCGATCATAGGCGCGACGGGCTTCGCTTCGCCCGGCTTCCAGTTCTAACTTTCGGAAAAAGGAACCTCCAATTTCCTTCCAAGACTTCTTCTCCCTTGCTTTTGCAAGCCACACCTCAAGGTCAACAGGGCTGTCTGATAAAGGAGATTTCTCCCACTTCGCGCCAAACCTGGCGCGCCCCAATTCATGCTCTACCCATCTAATCTCATCTTCTCTCGCCCCGCGCACCTTTCCACCTTTCTGTTTGTGAAGCTTTTTCTCCGAACAGGGTGTGACGAATCGCAACCCTAGGCGCGACAACTGTGTCGAATCGCTAGCGTACATTCGACACACCCATTGTATTTTGCTTCTCCTTGGGCGTCAATGGAAGTCGATGGCGGGCAAAGACAACGTTTCTCCTCTCTTGGGGCGTCAATAGAAGTCGATGGCGGGCAAGGACAACGGTTGTCAGATGCACCGGAGGATGACATTGAAGCGCCAAGCAAAAAAGCAAATGAAGAAAAAGCGGCTGGTTTCGGAGGACATAGTCCGAAAGCCACGTTCGCCGCGACTCTCAAGCCTAACCACTCGTGAGAGAGCCTCACGCGAACGAAGCCTTGCCCTGCTTTCCGACCTGCGGCGTGGCGAAGGCCCGTATAGCGACTTGCTGCGCAAGCACCACCTTGATACGCGCACGGCCCACAAACACTTAGGTCGCAACCTGCTTGGTGGAACTCGTGGTCAGCGTGTACGCGCTAGCAAGGCGGACAGACTCATGCGTGAACTCCTGTTTCCGACATCTTCTGGCGACGTTCCTGTTCGTGTCCGCGGGTCACAAGCGGCAACTAAACTGTCTGAATTTTTCCGAGATCGCGACAAGTTACTGCGCGGCAAGGTGAGTCCCGAGAAATTCGAGGCCAAGTGGCGTGGTGTGCGCATCGCGGGCCAGGAAGTCTTCGCTGACGTAGCCGCAATCTTTCTGCGAGCGAACGCCGATGACTTGAAGGTCGAAACACTGTACGCCAGTGTCGGGGGTGCGGAATGATTGGGCGGGCGGCAAATACCGTCCTCCGCCGCTCCCGTCAGCAGGTACGCCCACCGAGAACGGTTTGCCCTTTTTGTTTTGAGGCTGATCACATCGGCGGACGTAATCACATCCCTCACGTAACTATCGATGAATGCCAGCTTCACCACGCCTTACTAACCGAAGAGCGTCTGGCGGCCGGTGCGGAAATGAAGAAGCAAACCCACACAATTAAGTCCATCGAAATGGCGCTCCGCTCGCTTGCGGTTACCGGACACGCCATCGCATGGGCTGTAGACAGGCTCTGTGAAGGCATGGAATTTTGCGCTGAGAAGCTGACAGCTGGTTACGACAAACGAACATAACCTTAGTGCTGGAGATCACGAATCGACGTTATGGATAGGCTCGACCTCTATTTTCGCGCACATACGATTCCATCTAAATCGCATGAGGAATCATGGACGGCTGGACACGTAGCGGAGCCCGAGCAGGCGCTCATCTTCCGTTGCGTGCCCACCGCCGATGAAAAACAAGACCCACTCTTTGGCGCATACATTTGTGCCGACTTTGAAGATGGA
>QHZR01000584.1:0-2710 GCA_003224755.1 Acidobacteriota bacterium | reverse complement strand
CTATGACGCACCGTTTCAAATCAGCCGAATTGCGGTCAAATGGAACAAATCGCTGAAGCATAGACGGGCTTTCTCTCTCTACTTCCGGGTGTTCACGGACAAGCGGACAGGCATACGGCGCCCCAGCCCGTTTGACCCTGGGCTTTCGATTGAAAGTCTCGACGCGTCGAAAGCCCTTTATCGCCTGATCAAATATATTGACGATCAGGATGCTGAGCGCGAAGAAGAGCCGCAAGCAAATGTCCATGTCCTCGACTTGAAGACCTTGACTGCCGTTCTTACAGGAGAGGCGCACGCGTTCTCATCCGCCTGCGAGATTTTCGCAGCTCCGGCGAGTAGGACGCGCAACTTGCGCCCATGGGTAACGAAACGGGCAATTGAGAGAGTTTTGAAAGATGTTCTCGCTGAACTGGAACTTCTAAATCGACTCAGGGAGGAATTGCACCGTCATTCCGTTGAGCTGGCGCCAGAGGAACTTGTTTCTCAGAAATGGGAGTAAAGCCGCCACAGGAAAAGTTCAGGATTCCGGACACGATTAACGGCAAAGCGGCTCACGCATTTTTCGCTGGCAGGGCGGAATGCACAATCAGGCAAACGCCCGTACCTGTCAGCTATCTCGACTTCCATTCTCAGTTCCCATCGATAAGCAAGCTGCTCAACTGCAAGGAGATTCTGTGCGCTGAGAGCTTGGAGTTCACGGATTTCACCAATGGCGCGCGAGAAATGACGGAGCGTGTAACTCTGGATGATTGCTTCGGCCCAGAATTCTGGAAGGAACTTCGCTGGTTCGCGCTCGTCGAGCCCTGCAATGATGTTGTCCCTATGCGCGCAAAGTTTGGGACGCGGGAGGATTCCGATCCAACATTAGGATGGAATTTTCTCACTTCAAAACAGCCGATCTGGCTGACGGGTCTCGACATTATTGCTGCAAAGCTGATAACAGGCAAGCCGCTCAAAACCTTGAAAGCCATTCGGGTTACTCCACACGGGGTGCAACCCGGACTGATGCCCATAAAACTCTATGACCAACTTGAAGTAGATCCTCTTCGTGACGACCTCGCCGTTAAGTTGATTGAATTGCGCAGTGCGATGAAAGCTAAAGACCCAGAATTGGCGGCCGGATTGAAGGTAGCAGCCAATAGCGCCGCGTTCGGCCTACTTTGCCAGCTGAATGTAAAAGATTTAGAGTCGCCTTCTCCTTTGCAAGTTTTTTCCGGCGAGGCGAACTATGCAACTCAGCCGGTTAAAGTGTGGGAGCAGCCCGCCGAATTCTTTTGTCCTCTAATCACATCACTTGTGACGGGCGGGTCGCACTTGCTGTGCGCCATGTTAGAACGGTTGATGCGAGACCTGGGTGGTCAAATCGCGGCCATGGACACGGACGGCGCGATGACCATTTCTACTAAACATGGTGGATTGTTTCCATGCGCGGGCGGTCCAGACAGACTCGAAAAATATCGAGTAGAGAGCGGACACGCTTCGGTCCGGGCCTTGTCTTTCGCGGAAGTGGATTGTATTCGTGAAAAATTCGAAAGTCTGAATCCATGGCGCGATACGCTCAAGGCTCCGTTTCTCAAGCTGGAAAAAGAGAACTTCGACTCGGATGGCGAGCGCCAGCAACTGTACGCCTACTGCATTTCAGCGAAGCTGTATTGCCTTTACAATTTCGACGGAACCACACTACTGGTTCGTAAACCTTCCGGTCACGGCTTGGGATTCTTACAGCCACCTTACAGCATTGCCGACTGGCAGCGAAAGACAGGACGGAAATGGAAAGAAGACTTGCCGCCGTGGATCTTTGAGGCGTGGCATTTCATCCTCTCGCGAGAGCTGGGGCTTCCACATCAGCCGCCACGCTGGTTGAAGCAACCAGCAGCTATGGCGATACCCATTTCAACACCTCAGGTCATGAAACGACTGGGTTGTTTCAAGGACGATCTTCGTCCATTTACCGTCGTTACTGTTCCATTCCCCGAGAAGGAAGTAAATCAGCTCTGGACGGGGTACTTCATCATGCCCTATACGGAAAAGCTCAACGATTTGCACGGACGCCCGATGGTCAATGTCGTGAGCGGTGCAACTTTCTATGTTTACGACAAGAACTCAGCCAGCTTTCCTAAGTCCTCTGGCTGGCTTGCTCTCTTGCTCTGAGGACGATGGAAGACGAAATCAATCATCTTCTGTCGAGAGCAGAAAGCAAGTTTTGCACTTCCAACGGCGGTAGATGCACGAGCAAGACTATAGGCCTGCTTGTACGCAGGCATATCGTCGCAGGTGAGTTTCATTACATCGGCAAAGAGGCGTCTACCCGCTGGACGGGCGGCGCCGATTTCTCAATGATGGCCGAAGCCGGAGTCCTAGATCCGACAGATGAGACTTGCCGTGAGTACGAGCGAGTAGTCGACCTGAAATATCTGGAAGAAATTCGGGCACAAGCAAAAGAATTTTCCACGAAGCGTCTCTCTCGCAAATCCGGACTTGCCGAGTGCGCAATAAGAAATTTTAAGAAAGGAAAAGACACGATTAGGCCTCGTTCGCTCCGAAAGCTGGTAAGGGCTATCCATGATCTGCAAAACAAAAATATGAAAACTTGAAAATCAACTTCGCTGTCGGCTCGGCTCCATGTTGACACGAACACTGGCTGGCGGCAGCCGACCGCGCCCAAGAAATCAGATGCTGCTGAAGTCAGCGCTCCGCAAGGTCGGCATGA
>QHZR01000015.1 GCA_003224755.1 Acidobacteriota bacterium | reverse complement strand
TCTGCAGGGAGTTCCTCGCAAACGTCTTCCCACGTTGCGACCAGCTTCGCGCCCTGCTTGATGAGGGTGTTCGGCCCCCAGGAATTTTTGTTGGTGACGTTTCCCGGCACCGCGAAGACGTCGCGGCTCTGCTCGAGAGCGCAGCGTGCGGTGATGCGGGTGCCACTATATTCAGCGGCTTCAACAACGAGGACCCCAAAGCAGATTTCACTGATGATGCGATTGGGAATGGGAAAATTCTGCGGGCGGGCGAAAGTGCCCATCGGAAACTCGGAAATCAGCGCTCTGCCGACGGAGAGGATTTGATCGGCGAACCTGGAGTTTTCCTTGGGATAAACGACATCCGCGCCGGTGTCAAACACCGCAACTGTTTTTCTCTTGGCTGCAACCGCACCCCGATGAGCGGCAGTATCCACTCCGCGCGCGAGTCCACTGAAGATCACGAAGCCACGCACGGCGAGCTCGCTGGCCAACCGCTCGGCCATGCCAATGCCGTACGGAGTTGGATGACGGGTGCCGATCACGGCAATGCCGGGTTGCGAGAGTGCTGTGACGTTGCCGCGCACGTAGAGGACAAGTGGAGGATCGTAGATTTGGCGGAGACGGGCTGGGTAGGCTGGGTCGTCGAGGGTAATACATCCAATGCCCGCCGCTGGTTGCTTTCGCGATTTCGTCATGCGCGAGTTCGACAGATTCTCCGGTGCCGAGAGACTGAGCGGCGGTCGCCGGCAATCCTGCGGCTTCAAGTTCCGTAAGGCTGGCATTGAACACGGCCTCGACGCCGCCAAAGAATTCGACGAGGCGTTTGGCGCGAGTCGGGCCAAGGCCAGGAGTCAGGGTAAGGGCGAGCCAGGAAATTTGGCTGGATGTGGCGGCGGCTACTGGGACCTGCGGGTCAGCGGCGGTATTGGGCACGGAACCTCCTGTCCGGACTTGGTCCGGAGCGGACAGGCGAGCCGCCTGTCCCACGCGAGATATCGCCGAATGTAAGCAGCCAGCGAAAACCAAGTCAAGGTTGCGCGTCACACGTCTGATAATATTTTGGCAGGCGTGAGTTGCGAGTTGTGAGCGAGTTGTGCGCTATAACCCGTGAGCGACGGGCAATGAGCTTTCAACCTATAGTAAGCAAGGGACTTGAACTTTATCTAGGCGGCATTTCCTTGGCATAGGATTGCCTGCTGCGGACACACCAGGAATGCTCGTAGTTTACGGCTCATAGCTCATGGCTCATAGCTCAACGTCTAAGCTCGACGGTCAGACCTGATCTGCGATGCGCATTTCCGCCATCTCCTACCTTAATACTGCGCCGCTGATGTGGGATTTTGAGCGTGGCGTTGCGGGTCAGGGATTTGATATTTCCTATACCGTCCCGTCGCAATGTGCGGTTGAATTGCGGGAAGGACGCGCTGATATTGGGATCATTCCGTCGGCGGCATACGCGACGGTGCGTGGGCTGGCAATTCTGCCGGGAGTTGCCATCGCGGCGACGCGCGCGGTGCGTTCGATTCTCCTGGTGAGCAAAAAACCGATCGAGCAGATTCGGACTGTAGCATTGGATAATTCGTCCCTGACGTCGGTCGCGCTCCTACGTATTCTGTTTGAGAAATATTGGAAGACCGCGCCGCGTTTTGATTCGTTGCCGCCGGAGCTAGAGGGAATGCTGGCCGAGCACGATGCAGCGCTGCTGATAGGCGATCCCGCGCTAAAAGTGGATCGCGCGCAGTATATGACCTGGGATTTGGCCGAAGAATGGATCCGGTTTACGGGTAGGCCATTCGTATTTGCATTCTGGGCAGTAACACAGGCCGCGGCGGAATGGGCGCCAGTTGATCTGGCGGCAATTTTTCAGCAGTCGCGAGATCATGGTCTGGAACCTCGAAACCTGGCGGCGATCGCAGAGACCTGGTCGGTAAAGCTTGGCATGGCGAAGATGGACGTGATCGAGTATTTGACGACCAACGTTCATTATTATTTGAACGCAGCAAGTCTTGAGGGCCTGCAGCTGTTCTATCGCTACGCACACGAGTGCAACGTTATTCCGAGCGTTCCGGAGTTGCATTTTGCGCATGCAAAGCCCGCGATGATCTGACCAAGCAAACCCTCGGGAAACACGGGGGTTGTGGGGCATACCACTCCGCCGAGCGAATTTGCCTCTAATAGATGCAGAAAAACTTCTTATTTATTGGTCTTTGAGGCACCTCGGCGAGCGGGCTGTTAGCGGCACCGGTAAGTATGCGGAAAGTTGTTCCCCGAACCGGTACCAGGGGCTGAAGCCGCAGGTTATTGCAGATGACTGACGCGGCGCTGAAAGCGCGGCTCTTCCACGGTAGCGAAGGCATTCACTGGTGTCCTCGCCACTGTGAACTCGTGCCCCTTCCGATTGGGGCCGGTGAACAAATTTTTAGACGACCTTGAAGCTGCGACCGAATATACGAATTCTTCGTGGCGGCCTGAGGCAATCAAATGTATTCGCCTGACACAATTGCACTGTTTGTGGTTTGGCGCTGGCTCGTTAGGCTGGGCGGACCCGGACTGGTTGTGCTCGGGATTGCGGATAATTCCGTCATTCCCCTGACCGGCAGCATGGACGTGTTGACGATGTGGCTGGCGGCGCGACATCGAGACCTGTGGCCGTATTACGCGCTGATGGCGACTGCTGGGGCCGTGCTCGGTGGCTACATTACCTATTCGCTCGGACGAAAAGGTGGCAAGGAGGCGACGGAGCGCAAACTGCACAAGAAAAAAGCGGCGAAAGTATTTTCGCGCTTCAGCCACTGGGGATTCAAGACGGTGGCAGTCAGCGCGATGCTGCCGCCGCCGTTTCCGCTGGTGCCGGTACTGTTGGCCGCTGGGGCGTTGCAATATCCGAAGAAGAAGTTTGTTGGTGCGCTTGCGCTCGGGCGCGGAATCCGTTACTCGCTTCTCGCGGGATTCGGGTCGCTGTATGGAAAAGCCATTGGGGAATTCTTTTCTCGCTACTACAAGCCAGCGATATTTATTCTTGTCGGACTTGCCGCACTGGGTGGGATCCTCACTCTGGCCGAATACCTACGGTCGCGAAGAAGCCGGACACCAGCGCTTCCTCACCGCCGGGCAGCCTAACGCGAGCCGTACCTTATTTATTTATTTATCTTTATTTATTTATCTTTCAAGGGCAGAGCGGTCCCATCCGGCAAGATCGGCTCCGGCTGTGTAGGTGTTCTGCGCGAATTCAAGAATTTCCGCACGCGGAGATTTGGTGCGGCGGACGTCGTCGTACATCAGCAGGAACTCGTGCATTTGATCCAGATAAGTACTTCCTGCGGGCAGAGGCGGACGCGCGCCATAACCCGCGGGTTCGGGGGCCATGTAAGCGTAAAAAGCTGGTCCGTTAACGCCGGACCCGCCGGGCCACCAGCCCAGACTGCTGCATTCGTGCGAATATGCTTCGCCGGTGATCACTCCCTTTCGCGCGGGAGCACGGCGACCATTGAAACGGGTGCAGCACAAGTCGAAGCTGCCCCAGAAAAAATGCACTGGGCTCGCTTTGCCGATGAAGCGGGCGCGAAATTCCTGGAAGACGCTCTCGGTGGAAACTAAAACGCGCCACAAGCGATTTGCGTACTCAGGATCGTAGGCGGCGTGGGTTTCATCCTGATCCAGTGGAATTGGATCAGGTACTTCCTGCGGCTTGGGATTGATCTGCACGGCAATGCCTGTGGCGCGCAGCATAGCAAACAGCTCATGGTAGAAGGCAGCAACAGATTTTGGCGCCAGTGGGAAGGTGCGGTCATCTCCGTTGGAAGTGCGAAGCTCCACGCGATGATCAATGAAGTTGAATTGGATTTCGAAAGTGCGATCGTTGTACGGAATTGGCGAAGTGGTAAGGCCGCAGGTATTGACGTACAGCGCGCAATTCCACCAGTGGTTCTGGAGTGGAGCAAGACCGAGGCGAATCTTGCCCACGATCTGCGTCCACATGTGAAGCGTGTGGTAAGTATCTTGCCATTCCTGGAGCGGTAACTCGGGCCAATCGGACTGGGGCACCATAATGATTTAATTATGCACCGCTCTGCTTGGTGGCGAGCCTTATTAGCTGCGGACGATCTCGGAAAAAAAGCGTTTAACCGCAAAGAACGCTAAGGCTTCGCAAAGATCGCGAAGAAACGCGAACAACCGAAGATCCATATAAGGCTAAGCCAACTTGCGGGCGATCTCGGAAAAAAGCCTTTAACCGCAAAGGACGCCAAGGCTTCGCAAAGATCGCGAAGAAAGGCGAGCAACAGGAGGTCTGTGTAAGGCCAGGCCAGTTAAGGTGCGCCTTGCGCCGATCCTTTTGGCGGAGAGGTCATCTCCATCGCCCAGATTGCTGCCGGACGCATGTACATTGATGCACGGTAGTGGCCGTCCTGTTCCCAGGCTTCAGGCGTGCGGAACCAGTATCCCTGCGTTTCGTAGGTGGTGTGGTAAACGCCCCAGGCGGTGCGATAACCTTCATCTTTTAGGCCATTGCTCAGCATCAGGGCAGCGACGCCGAAGGTGGTTCCGGTCCACACTTCTTGCACCTGCTGGTTGGTTTTGATGATGGTGCCATCGGGCGCGATCCCGTTCACTGCGCCCATTTCTCCGTTGGCGAATTTCATTACGTTGAGGTCATAAATTTTCTTGAGCGACTTGACTTGCATGTCGCGCGGAACCAGGTCGCCCAAGCCGGTCATGTTTGCGTACCATTGGCCGGCAAGCTGGTCGGCTTGAACGTTGTCGCGATACTCGCTAAGCGTGTCGTAGCGGAAGTAATCGCCGGACCAGAGCTTGTCAATGTAGGTCTTTTGGCCTTTTACGAACCAGTCGTGATATTTCGTGGCGGCGACGTTGTTGCCGAGAGCATGAGCGATTTCTTCCGCTGCGCGCAGCGATGCAAGCCAGAGTCCGCCACAGTAGGCGCTTTCGCCGTGGACGATCCATTCGTCGTAGGTCTGGTCGGGATAATTATCATCCTGTGGCAGGCCATCTCCGGTGCGATCGTACTGGCGGAGATGCTCGAGCGCTTCCTGTATCGCCGGCCAAGTGTATTTGAGGAAGGCAACATCTCTCTTGCCGGTGAAAACGTAATCCTTGTAGATCATCAGAACAAATTTGCTGTTCAGGTCTTTCCAGTCGTTGGTATTTTGCCAACTGAAGGCGTTCGGCAGCTTGAAGGGATCTTCCTGCGGAACGCCGAGATCGTGCGGAACCGCGCCCTTCGCCTTGCGCAGTCGGAATTGCAGCGACTGGGTCTGCTGCGTCTTCCACTGCCACATATATTTTTCGGTCAGGTTCTCGGGAACTGTGTCGGCGAATTGCCGCATAACTTGCTTGTCGAGCTCCGGCCAGAATTTCACCAACGGCATGTCGCCATAGAAAAGAACGTCAAGCGTCGCATGAAACGGGTAGTCGAAGCACTCCATGAAAGAGAACGTTGCCGGAGTCTTCGCCAGAGAGCCCACCGGCCTGCCCCAGAACGAGCCGCCATCAGCCAGAATGTACATTTCGTTGAACAGTTGGCCGCGATACCACTCAGGCTTGCTTTCGTCGTTTACGTATGGCGCCTGCCATGCCTCAATCTGGTTGCTCCAGGTAGTGGAATTCTGGAGGCCATCCTTGGCGATCTTCCATGCGTTAGTGCCAGTGGTGCCGTAGAAATCGGTGTAATGACGATACCATTTGCGGCCTGCGCCGAACTGGACGACGGGCATGTCCCAAGAAATCGTCATGGGGACGTTGCGCTTTTCGCCT
Source organism: Acidobacteriota bacterium (assembly GCA_003224755.1). Lineage (GTDB taxonomy): Bacteria > Acidobacteriota > Terriglobia > Terriglobales > Acidobacteriaceae > Gp1-AA145. Next base: position 7,806 of record QHZR01000015.1, on the reverse strand, counting down.
GGCTGCAGAGTGAAGCGCACGGCGATGGCGGCGGCAATTGGTTCCTCACTGCTGGTCCACAGATTGTTGTCGTTGGCGAGTTTGCCATCTTTCGAAAAAGGGCCCCACACGTCCTGGCCCGTTGTTGGCAAGAAAGTAGTTTGGTAGGTGATCTCCACGCCAGGTGATTCGACGGAAGCAATTGCCCACTGGCCATCGAAGTCATCTTCGACTCCGCGCGGACGCACGCGATCAAACACAATTCCCTTCACGTGGCCGTTGACGCCGGCTTCGTCCACGAAGCGGTTACGATTGCCGATGTTGAGGCCGCTGCGCATATCATGGCCGAAGTCGCGGAACCAGCCGATCATATTGGTCCAGGAAAGCAGGACGGAAACAGTGACGGGCTTGTCGGTGGGATTCTCCGCATGCCAGCGGTAAACGGCGACGGGAAAGCTGCTCTCGCGATAATTGTTCGGCAGCACGGGAGAGAACTGCTCAAGCACAACGTGCGCGGGAAATTTCTCCCAGCGATAGTCGTACCAGGACTTGGGATAGAGCGAATAATAATCGCCGGCGCCGACCGGGTAATCCCACTTCCATGAACTCAAGGTACCTTTTTCTGGATGTGCGGCGGTCAGCACCTGCGCAACGCCCTCGCCGCCTTCTGACTTCTGATACATGGCAAATTGGTTTGACCAAACGGTCTGATATTTGTGAACTCCACTTTTTATGTGCCAGCGCGCGAAGTCTCCGCGATAAGTGCGCGAAAAAGTTCCGGAGCCGAACCCGCCGACGGGAGCACCCTGCCAATATCCGTCATCAATCATTCCTGATGCGGCCAACGCCGGTTTGCGGCCTCCGGCATTTTCGAGAGGCTGCCCGATGCCGCGCTTCCATGCGGCTTTGGGAATGGCGTCGCCGGCGAAGAGCAACGAGGTCGAGCCGAGCAGCAGCAGTCCAGCCCACCATTTGGGTGCAGAAGTTCGCATTATTCCTCCGGAAGTAATTGTGGCAAGAAAAACGTTATTCTACACGGTTACGGGTGGATTACAAGCTGTAGCTGGCGGGTATTTTCAGGTCGCAGTCCACCCGACCGGCTGATGAGGATGGGCAAAAATCTAGTCTAGAGCGCAGCGGCTAAAAAGCCGCCCAACAAAAACGAACCTCTTTATCGCAGCGCTGAAAGCGCTGCGCCATCCAAAATCCGTTTCACTACTCATTGAAAAACCGCCGCGGAATGGTTCCTGGATCTTTCACAGGCAGGCCTGATGGCGGATCGGGCAAAACTGGTTGAACGCTGCCTACGGTCTTCAGCCGCATCATGGGATCGCCAAACAGAATGAACGTCTTTCTGGTGTCCGCATCCGCGATACCGGATTTTGCGAACAGCACGGCGTCCCCAACGGTAGTGGACGGCTGGGAAAACAAGCCCTGCATCAATGCCTGATCCATCTGGAACTGCGGACTGGCTTCGGTCAGCCCGGACGATGCCCACACCGAAACCGCACCCCCGTTGGGCGCAAGCATGAGGGCGGTAGCCAGACTCTCCGTGTAAACATCATGGAAGAATCCGTTGAGGCAGTTCATGGCGACGAACATTGGGAGTTTGTTGCCGTTACTGAGGGATGCTGCCATGGTGTCATCCAATAGACCACTGCCCCATATTTCCACTGAGCCGTGGCCGTTGTAATTCACCAACAACTGGCCTGCATTGATGCCTGCGAGAAGATTCTGCCTGGCTGTGCCTGCACCGAGACTGCTGGCAAAAACGTCGGTCACGTTCATAGTTTGCGGCAGCATCTTTTGCACGGACATGGCGGCCTGGGTGAAGCTGAGCGATGGATCGTCAACATCGGCGACCACCATGCTTTGATTGGTCCAGCTTTCTCCGCTGGTGACACTGTTGTAACCCACAATTTTGCCTACCATGGTTTGCATGTCCGCGGCGTTGCGTGCGGGCAGCCTGCCAGTAGCTATTTTGGCGAAGCCGGTATTCTCGAAATCCGAGAACCAATCGTCGGAGGCAGTTTTCAGCGCGGAGGTAATGACAATCTTGGTGGGCACGAAATCGAAGAAGCCGAAGCCGAGATAATTTCTGGGATCGACAGACGCATCGCCCGCAAGCAGCAAGTAATGCGGCGCGGTGTGCCAGGCGCGGGTGGCGATCCGCAGGAAGGTGCGAATTGCGTAAGGCGTTGGCTCGCCAAAATTGAATTCGTCGTAAACATCGTTCACGTTAATTACCGCGACCGATTTGCCTTCAGAGCGGCGCAATTCGGCCAGAGGACGAACCTGGTCTGCGAATTGGGGAGCGGTAAGCATTACCGCTTCGGCACCGGCCTGCGGGCTGTGGAGGTCCGAAGGATCATGGAACATTATGGCGGACGGATTGGAGAGTTGCGCGTCTGACAAGGCGAGCAGCGTGTGCTGTCCGGCGGAAGTCCACGGGATGTTTGCCTCCAGCGTATAGCTTCCATTTCGGATTGCAGTTCGAGAAGAGATCGCGAAGGGCTGTGCGGGGTTGGTGATGTCAATCAAACGAAGTGGAGCATGCACGAATCCAGTGACGCTGACGCTTTGGCCGGCATTGGCTGTGAATTTCAAGAAATCCGATTCGGCGGTGAAGCTGTGCGGGAAGCTGAGGTTGATGTAGTCGAGCACGCTAAGGTCGTTATCGCCTTGCTGAGCGGTTAGGGTAATGGTATTCGCTCCATTCGCGAGCACACCTGCAGGAATTTGGAACCTGGCTTTCCCTTCCTCCTGATCAATGAAATTTAGGTTGCCGAGGGTTGCACCGTTCAGAGTGACGGTTACGTTGTGCTGCTGTCCCAGGGTCACGCCTTGCAGCGCGATCTCAAAAGTTGCGTCGCCGTTTACGAGATTCGAAACGTTCAATGTTTGGATTGCCGGCTCTGGTGAAACCAGCGGGCCGAAAAAGTTGTCGGTGTTTTCGTGCAGGAGAGCCGCAAAATAGGTGGTGCGCGGCTTCAGTTCAAGCGTCTGAATGAAGCTCTGCGCCAGCGGCCCATCGCTGCCGGTGGCAGACTCGGTGGAAATTCGCTTGCCCTGCTGATTACTCGCGACTAGCCAATAAACTCTTTGGCCGCTGTAGGGAGTGTCAATGGCGGTGCCATAAAATTCGATTGCAGCTGGCGGGCCGAAGCGCGACGATGCTCCAGTGATCCGGATGGGCTGCTCGACTCCCTCGGCAAACAGGTGTAATGACCGGGCCTCGGCGCTGAGGCTGAGTCCTGCGGCGACGAGCTGGGGCTGGGTCACGCGATACCAGCCTTCGTGGTCCGCAAGAATTTTTACTGCGGGCGGTGAGGCAAGACGGAAGCCAATCTCGCGGTTCGTTGCTGAAAATTTTGGCTTCGCAACTGCTTCGCGAACGTGCGCCGACGCGAACGATGGATTAGCCGACGTTTGAATCGAGGTCGCGTGGGCGAGATCCTGCATGGTAATCGCGCGCGTAACTGCGAGAGAGGGACTCGTGTCGAACCCGACGGACACCGGACCGTGCATGGTGCGCGTTCCATTCAGATCTACATCCTCCAACCAATACAAGCCGCCACTGGCGGGAGCGCGATCCATCCAACCGTAGGTCCTTGCCCCGTGCTGCTCTTGGGCTTGGCGCATCAGCAAAGCGGATCCGGCGATCAGAGAGGGATTGATCTTTACTTTCTGCCCGGCGATTTCGCGATAGACATCGAATCCGAGATTGTGCATCTCGCCGCTGGTGTTCCAGGAAAGCAATATGCCGTTCGAAGTTTGAGTAGCAGAGAAGGCATCAGTCTTCACGGCTGTGGGTTGCGAGGCTGGAACAGCGATAGCCGCTAGCGACCACGCCGTACTCGCGGTCAGGCCTTCTTGCATAGTCAGGGTGGCGCCGATTCCGCCAGCGCTTGAACTGGCCCCAGTAACGTCTTGGCCGGAAGTGCCTGATTGAGCACTCCACAGCTTGTTTTCAAAGACAAGAGGCGGTGTGGGGTTAGTGTTTGGCGTGACAGTGGTGCCTTGAGCCACTCCGAGGACATCAATGACACCATCATTGGTGCCAGGTTTGTTTGTCCCGGAAAAAGAGACGCTTGCGGTAGCACTGGTCCCAAAATTTGTAGCGACGATCGGGTAGATGGCGCCGAAGTCCTGCTTCACCTGATAAAGCGTGATCGCCCCGGCTACGAGACCGAGCGGATTGCCCTGGCCCCCGGTTTTATTCACGGTAAATGCGACTGTATGCGTACCGGACGTAAGCGCAGCACTCTTCAGGTAATAGATCTGGATTCGAAAGTTGTTTCCGGGGCTGTAATTTACCGCGGGCGAACCCATCGAAATTCCGTTGTACGTGATAGCAGTCACCTGGCTATCCGATCCGTTGCCCTGGGTGTTGATGCTGAATCCCACCACCAACAAACCGGTGCTGGTGCTGAGGGCGACGGCATTCGTGGTGTGGGTGAAAGTGCAGTTCCAGGTCGTGCCTGCTCCTGCGGTACAGGTAGTGCCGTTACCGCCGACGGTAAAGATCTGAGAATTTGCATTGTCGAGTGCGACTCCGCCAACTGTCTGCTGCGCGGCGGCGGTAAACGGCAAAATCAGGATTACGGAAACCAGGAAAAAGGTCGTCACAAGGTGGGTGGATTGCGCGGTGCCCGCGCGACGGAATCGCCGCGAAATGAATCGCTTGCCTTCGGACGCAAAAAACTTCATCCGCGGCATCAATCCATCCAGACCCACCACCCGACCTGTTTCCACGCACTCTTTGGCTATGATTTTGCCCATGATTTGACTCCCTCGAATTGCGTTGTCAGGCTCGAGACCAGCATCTCCGCGCGTCACGAAAACATCGTTGCGTCTTCTTTGCACAATCCTGTGCGCCTTGAATCCTGCGCCGTCTTTGAACAACACAAGATCGGCGACTCTTATAGTCGCCGTGTCCACTGGCTGAACGTGCAAAATCTCACCGTCGCGGATCGCCGGTAGCATGCTGCGCCCGCGCGCCTGGAAGCGAAAGCTCAGTCCTGCTGCAACCAATTCGTCCGCGATGGCGCCGAACGCCCGCGCCTGTGCCCGGTCTTCAATCATGAAAGTTCAGCGCTATCTCGACGGCGCTCGAGTCCGGTACAAACTTGAACTCGTAACACGGCACGGTGCGCACGGTTTTTTCCAGGAAATTCACGGTACTCTGCAAACCCGCGGCACTGTGGAACGGGGGGAAGCAGCGAGCGAACAACTCGCCGACGGCGCGAGAGAAAGACATGCGGGTTATCTGGTTGCGCTGACCGTGCTGCAGAATGAAAATCCGATTCAGCTTTGCCTTGGCGGCGGAGGCGAATGCGGCCTCACCATGCCATGGAGTTCCGTACATCCAGAGCTCATTGGACAGGCGAGCCGCCTGTCCCACGTGAACCGTGGGAGTTCCGTGTCCCACGTGGACCGTGGGAGTTCCCTGTCGCACGTCAATGCCACTATCAAGGCGCAAGATGATGCGGTCGTCGCTCAGGATTTCGGGATTGCGCGATGACTTCCAAAGTCGCGTAGTGGTGCTCTTGCCGGCACCGGAGTGTCCAAGGAAGAGGTGGCCCCCCGTCTCGGCGTCAATCAGGCCACAGCCGTGGACTTCAACGCCCAAGCCATGATGGGCAAGATAATTTGTGATCAGCAGCTCGTCGCCCGGGTATTCCAGTGGCCACGCATCTTCGGGAAGCAAATTGCTGTTGAGAGTTAATTGTGCTGAGGTGAAGTCGCGCGTGCGCATTCGCTTGTATGGAGCAGGGCCAACGGCCTCGCTGGCGAAATCGAAAATAAATTCGCCGCTCTCGCGAAAAAGTTTCCAGACCGCACCAGAGTCAAAGATCGGCGAACCGGGAGAGGCTTTCAGTTGGTCAGTCCAACGGACGGTGATTTGGATATCCGCACGGTGGTCGGGTACGCGAAAGCGCTGAAGCTCCGGATTGAATTCGGTGTGCTGGTGGCCGCACAGGGCGACACGGACGTCTCCGATGCAAAGACAAGTTCTCCGCAGTTCGGCTGGCGAGATGGGCTCGATACTTTCAACTGCTTCACAGAACATGCCAGCTTCCAGGCGCCGAACGTTGAGGCGCGCGGGCAATCAAGAGCCAATGCCCTGACAATTGCCGGTTGTGTGACAAGTGCCGCCTACCGGCCCGGCCGCAGTCATGCTTTTGCAGTGGCCCAAAACGGCCTCCTCGGGGCGGAGACTGATAATCGTCACCCGCGGCGGCTCGTAGGTCTTCTTTTCCTGACCGTGATTTTCATCCTTCATGAAAACAAAGCCCTCCATCGCACGACGAAATGCCTAGTGAAATGTTCCGCACCCGCCGCAGCCTGCGCCCGCAGCCGGGTTATTCAGCACGGGGAGTAGCGAACTGGAAGCGCTCCACAGGCCTGGATCAATTTCTCGGGTCGAAATTCGTTTGGCCGATTCCAACAGTGCATTCCGGCGCTCGGCGTCATTGCAGAACTCACAATCGCCGTGCTCAGGGACTTCGAAGCCGAGAGCCATCGCCCGCAAGTGTGCCACCTCGCACAAGAACTCGACCGGCGACTCCGGATCGCCGCTTTCGAGCTCGCCATTAGCCGGGCACATTCCACAGACAGACTTGATTTTGCAATCAGTACACTTCGACATCCGGCGGGGCTGGCGCTGCCGCACGCTCAACAAGAACTGATCCCATCCTTCGCGTACACTGCCCGCGCGAATGTCATAAGTGTCTTGATGAGAGATCACGCAGATGCTCATGTGGCCGTACGGATCAACGGCGAAGGCCTTGAGTCCGCCGCCGCAGGAGTACAGGCCGTCCGGCCTGGAGGGCGAAGACTTCATGCCATACTCGATGTTCTTTCTATGCTCGGCGGCGACGTTGGGCCAATTCAGATCGAGTGCGACCACTTCTTCCGGCGACATACGGACTGCGAGGGGCGCCTGAGAGCAATCAATTCGCGGATTAATCAGCGAATCGAACTTGAACTCGATGCCAAGCTCCTGTTCCGCGAATTCCTTCATGGCGACAACTTCGTGGCAATTGGTCTTAGTGCCGACCGTCTTTAATTTGAGGGGAAGGCCGCGGTCGAGCAGGAGCCGGATTCCTCGCATGCAGCGGTCATAACTCCCGGGCATCTGGGTCAGGGCTTCGTAAGTTTCTCTGGTGCGGCCATAGAGCGTGATCTCGATTGCGAATGGCGGGTATTCACGCAGATAGTCGGCGATCTTTTCGTTGATCAGGATTCCATTTGTGAACAGAGTAATAAGGAAGCCCTTCTGCTTGGCAAACGTGTAGATTTCCAGAAAATCTTTACGAGCGAAAATCTCGCCGCCGGTGAAGAGCAACCAAATCACTCCCATGTCGGCGAGCTCGGTCAGCAGGTCTGCATATTCCTCTTTGGTCAGTTCGCGGTTGCGGGCCGCGAGGTCTCCCATGGGGAGATTGTTGTAGCAGTGCTGGCATTCCAGTGGGCAGCGGCGCGTGACCTCCAGCGAAACTTCGACGGGCGTGCGCTTATCTCCAAAGTGCTGATGAAGCCCCAGACTGAACTCGCCGTAGGAAACGGCGCTGACGGTCACGCTGGAACTCCGAGGGCATGAGGCTCGAGGGGATTGATCAGGCCTGCCGAATGCATCTCATCGAGGAATGTGTCCACGTCGTGCTCGATTTCCTGGCGCTCTCCGGCAAATTCCTGCTCGATAATATTGACGATTTCTTGTTTGTGGCGCGGCTGCTGGATCGCCTGCCAGATGGCGGTGGCGACTGGGTTCAGGCTGTAAATGGAGGCAAGGTCACCGACACCTTTGCGCACGGGAATGAT
>QHZR01000080.1 GCA_003224755.1 Acidobacteriota bacterium | reverse complement strand
TTTGCTTCATTTGGCCAGCGCCAGAACCGCACCAGAGGCGCCGGCGAGAGCTCAATATACTCGACCAGCTGCAGCTCGTTATTGAACTTACTAAGGCTCTCTGAGTCCAGGTATAGGCCACAACCGGGCGCCTCATGACTGGTGTCCAAGATGTAACCTTGTTCCGACAGAAACGCTTTTGTCTTATCGGGAATGGTGGGCGATATTCCTATGAAAGGATGCTGACCGCCATTCACTGTGACAGATCGGCCCTCCAACACGCTGTATCCGGCGTCCCACGGATGAGTTAGCTCAACGGTTTGGACATTTCGAATCAACACCGTGGCGCGGCCGGAACACTCAAAAGTCATTTGCAACCCAGATGCGTCATCGTTGACCTTGGTCGAGAAGCGAGATTTTTCCAGCCACCATCTGCTAACCTCTCGCAGCGGCGCTACCCATACGTCGGGGCGGAGCAGCCTTGCGTTTGTAAGAATATTTTCAAACGCAGGTTTGCACTCGCCGAAGAGCTCAGGATGAAACAAAAGCGTGAACACCTCGCCTCGCCGGTGGGTCAGACGCAGAATCTCAGTCCATGCTTCTGCCAAGCCCTTCTCCCCCAACTTAAGCCCATCAAGGAGCTGAATATCATCTGGTAACGAGGCAGGGATTTCGACAATGTGACCATTTAGGCGAGGTATGGCGACCGTCGCGTTGGATGATTCTGCCCGATAGAAGTGCTGAAGTTTGCCAAAGACCGCCGTTTCATTGGACGCCACTTTACGATCGACAACGTCCCACCAGATAGCTCTGTTGCTGCTATATTTGAAAGCACCGTTTGGTATGGCGCTCAACAAGTTGTCGCTGTAGCTCAGATAAGGGCAACGGAACCCCTCAAACTGGATGCCATTGCGGCGAAACGCATCTTCCGCCATGACGAATTGATGGGACGCCTCTTCTGGGGTTAGGGCGCGAAAGTCCAGGTGATCGTGACCATGAACAGCGAATTCCACACCGCTCTCTTGTAAATCGCGGCAAAATTGCCCATTCTTGGAAACCACCCGGCCTGGTACCGGCAAGGTAGGTTGGCAACCGAATTGGGCCAGAAAGTCTATGCCGTCCTTGACCCGCTTCTTCGTCCGAGTCGAATCGAAACCGTAGCGCTTGAGCAACGCAATCGAGCGGTGAAAGGTATATCTAAGGCCCCGGTCCTTCCACCAATGCAACGCCCAGTGGAATTTCTTTGCCTTGGGTAGCAGCAGTCCGCGATAAGCATCTAATAGCTGGGGAACCGAATATGACCAAGCCAACTCGTTCTCAATACGTGTGCGGCCAATTGAGCCCATAACCTTTCGCTTGGCCGGATCATCCATGAGTTGGGCCAGAACGCGCGCAAACTCGCTTTCATCATTTGGCGTCGCATAAAGAGCCGCGTTCTGAGCAGTGAAACGGTGCTCGGGCAAGTCGAAGGCTACAACCTTGATCGATCGGTATATGCGTTCGACGGGTCCGGAACCACTCCTATGTCAATTGAGGATAGATAACGACGGTAGTCCTCCGGATCGGATATCCATCCCGTAAACCAGACATAATCGTCGAGACAGAGTCTTGTCGTGAGTCTCTTTAGATCGGCAAGCGCGCTTCCTGCTCCGATCAGAACACAGAAAAAATCCGTTCTCCCCAAATCATGGATCAGATGCCGAAGTGCCCTAAGAAGGCAGTCCACGCCATCCTGGATTCCCATTTCTCCCACAAAACCTACGATCGTCTTACCTTTCCGGCACAGACGCATGTCAGCGGCAACTGAGTGAAGCTGGTTAAGGTCCGGCCCATTGCGCACGATGGTTATCCGGTTTTCTGGCACACCTGCACGCTGCATTGCGATCGTTTTATACGATTCATTTGTGACGATAACATGATCTGCCAGTCGGCAAGAAAGTTTTTCCAGTCCAATGAGTATTTTGTACAGTAGTTGACAACTCCCATCGCCGAAACGCGCACGATACATTTCCGGAGCCAAATCGTGGTGGTCGTAAATAAACTTCTTACCTAACAACTTGTATAGCAACCCCATAAAGATGAATGTATCCGGCGGGTTCGCCGCGTGAATCACAGCAAAGCCATCACGCCATAGCACAATGATGGAAAGGTACAAGGTCGCCATCATCGAGTAGCAATACTCCCAGGCATACCCCAGGACTCCGCTTCCTGTCGGTGCTAGAAACCGGTAAACACGAACCCCATTTATTATTTCGCGGGCTGGCTCCCCAGGGTATCCTGGACCAATCAATGACACGTTGAAGCCCGCCAACACGAGCGCTTCAGCTTCCCGCCTCACGCGAGGGTCCCGTGGATAATGGCTGTTCTCTACCAACATGAGCACGCCGGCCGCGGCAGTTCTCATAACCCGCCCCTCTGCCCCAGCGTATCAAGGCGCCAATCTTGGTTGACACGGAGTCGCGGCAAATGTGCGGCCATCCATTTTTTCCCAGGGAATACGACAGCCGGCGAAGTCATGCACTCGAGTAGAGAATGCCATGTCATTTGGTTGGCTGATTGCAGAACGGAGGTCATTCGAATCAAGCGAGGCCTTGAGGCGCTAAAGATGTAGCGTCTGGGATGCCGGGCGCGCCCGCATTGGGCACCGGGAATTGTGATTGTAACTCCAGTGGCAACATAACTATCTCATCCCCGTCCAGCTTAAATACTGCGTTAATGTCATTAATGTGTGAAAGAATGAATTCCAGATCATTCACCTGTCCGCTCGATCGGAGGTAGGCGGCGCTCTTCCCATTCGCACAGGCACTTGGCGGCGCACCACTCCACCGTTCCACGATCTCCATGGTTCGGCGATTCTCTGGTTCATAACCGCCATTGATAAGTGCTTCCGTGATAAAGGCGCAGCACATCTGGTCCTCTTCTCGGAACTCATCCCGGCTGCCGGCCCCAATCACAGCTATTCTTGGGTGACGGCCAAGCAGATAGCGTGACAGAGAGGCACAATTACGAAAGCAGCCCAAATACACAGCTTGGCACCCGGCCGCAGCACAGATGAGTTGGGTTCCCGATGTCGATAATAGAATCGCCGGTCGAGAAATATCATCGCGCAGGGCCAGTTGGGCTGGACTGTTCGTCAAATCAAATCCCGATGGCATCTTGCCCCCAAGCTCGCCTAATAGCAGAGGATTTGTAAGTCTACTTGCAGCCCGAAGAGCCGTTGCCAGAGAATCGACAGGAACGCACCGGCGCCCCAAAAAGACAGTTGTGACTGCTGTCGTGGTCGCACGGATGACATCGATGGCCACAATGGCGTGCTCATTTCTGTACCGCTGGACACTACCAGGGAAACAATCAATTACGACGCTTTGACTCATGCCCGGTCCTCGGATGTGAGTACTGTGACGCGAGGTCTCAATTTATCGTTTTGAAATGCATCGGAATGGATTCCCCTGCGATAGATTTCTACGCGAAGGAGTTCTTCCAATCTCACATTACAAAGATGAACTCCATGGCCGAAGTGGTCCAGCAGAGCAAATTGACTGGGTTTGTTCGGCGCTTCATACATCAGCGCCTTGAGGCCAAACGCGTCCGCAAAACGATCGGCAAATGATTTGTTAAACCTGCCTTGCTCATCGAATAGCCCAACGCTCCGAGCACTTTCCCTGGCCTCAAGTACCAACTGGATTGCTCCCGCATCCAACCATCTCCGGCCTTGCGCAATTAATAGGCCGACCACATCTTCGGTGAATGCCCCGCCGTGCTTTTTTCCGAGTTCAAACTGTACGTCAAGCTTTCGTTCATGCGCCATCCTGATAATGCTCTTCGGCTCCTCGTGTAAGTCCGTGAATCCTTCACCACACTCAATGCGGGTAACACCGATGTCCGCGCATAAGTCGAGATACTCAGGGAGCCTACCCTGCGCCACCGCTATCTCAAAGGGACCGCCCCCGGTGACGGTAGGAACCTTATACTTTTTTGCCGCCAGAAGTTTCCGGCGCGTGCTATGTTCCTGCGCCACCATCCAGCAAGCCATAGAGATCTTTAGGATTGACATCAAATGACAGCTTTGATCCAAATGGCTCTCCAACGTAACCGGATCGTAGCCGGGATCGAATGGACTTGTCAGTGGCGGAAGATCTGCAACGCCGATCGCTTTCAAATACTCGCCGGTATGCAGCCTTCCTTCATAAGGGACATATTGATCTTCAAGCATAAGAAGCTTCTCAGGATCGACCGCAGGTGAACTTATTTGCTGCATTGTTTTTCCCCTCTTATAGGCCGGCCAATACAGTCGGGTCGTGATCGTAATGACCGCCTGTGAAAGCCGCAGAAAGTATATTTTGGTGAGTGTGCTTCCGTGTTATCACTGCTCGTGATGACTGAAGCATTGCAACGGAGCACAAGGGTATATCAGAACCTTAAGATTCCCTCTACCGCCCTGCTCCTTTTTGATGGTCTGGAGTACATCGGACCACGAACAGGTGACCCTCATGCCGGAAATATGGCTGGGTAATGGGTCGCAGCGGCGGCAGGGCCGGTAGAGCAAGATCGGACGATTAGGCTTTAATGTCGATTCTGCCCTGCGCCTGCCATGTCTGCGAAATGTTGACGCGAATTTCTGTTCAAGCCGGGTGGCAATCTTCCGTCCGGCCTCGCTGGGCTTCAAGACAGAGAGTTGCCGAAATAGGGTCCGCGCGCGATGGAATCTTGGCGCGATCAATGGAAACAGACCATGCTCCCCCTCGCCTTCACAACAGGACGCAATCGCCACCCTTGATGCACCGCGCCCACAGTGACGAAGGGGCGACATGCCTTTCATTCGAGCAAAAGTCAAAGATAAGTCGTTGGGATACGTATTAGAAATGACAACATCCGCGCCTGTATGGACCGAAGTGCTGAAGGCCTTAATGGCAAAAGCCACGGCATTTTTGTAATACACAAAGTGATCCCCACAGTCCAGACGAATCACCTCGCGATCCGCATTTACTTGCAGTGAGATCGCAGTCTTCAATTGAATCGCACGGGCAATCTCGTCCAAGTCCTTGCGGAAGGTGCCGTCAGTCTCGGAAATTCCCCATCCCAGTGCTTTATGGCGGTAATGTAGATGCATAATCGAGCGCATCCCCAGCACGCCAAGAGCGAGTTTGGCCCCCCCGCCGAACCCAGCGGTATGGTTGGGGTAAATACCTCCAATTCCGACAATGAAGTCACTTGCAACGACCTCCTTATTGACTAGGATCGGTGTTCCGAAAGAGGTTGTACCGAGATTTACGAGATCAACCTTGCAGTCATGCAGAATAAGCTGACACGAACCTGCTGCCTCAGTGCCCACCTTCTTTGACATGGCATCGGTCCGTGCTCTGCCGTGCGTGCCACCTGCCATCAAGATCCTGACGTTCTTGGGTTGTATGCCCGCCTCACCAAACTGCCTTAGTAGGAACGGCAGGACCCGCGAGGCGGGAGTCGGACGGTTCAAGTCATCCACAATAATCAGTGGCCGAGACTTCCCTTGGCACATTTGCTTCACGGGAGGTTGTCCGACCGGATTCTCGAGGCTGGCTGTGATCTGCTCGTCCGTCAGTGGTAGAGGTGTCGCAGGCCACTTTTCACAAATCTCCCAATCTGCGGGAAAATCCAATCGAATGATTTCATCGCCGTACCACGCAGCCGTTCTTAACTGCATTGAAGACACCGTGCCCGCCAATTCGATACCAATCGTTTCATCCTCATTAACCAGTTCCATATTCTCAGCGGGGATTTAACTTTGTGGCGAGAACAATGTACTGAGCGCCAGTAACGCGAATCAGTGGAACGTTACGATCTGCGAGGTTCTGCAGCATGCAATGTATGTTTGTTGCTAGCTTATTGGAAAACATCTTGCGCTTAAATAAGGAGAACGGTCCGAATCCGAGAGTGACACTCTCGACCTTAGCTAGTCCAGCTTTTGAAAGCAAGGAATCGAATTCCATCGGAGAATGTCGTTGGGTTGGCGGCGTCGATGCGTTTCGGCCGAAACGCGCGCTGATATTCCGTATCATCCGTCTCAATGGTGCGTGGAGGGGATTTCGCACCGGATCCAAGAACTCGTTAAGACGCCAACGATTGTCGGCGTTTACGATTACATAGCCGCCCGGCTTCGCGACGCGAGCCAGCTCCCGTATTGCGTCATGTGAGGAATGTAGCCACGGTATTACTCCAATCGCCAGCACAACGCTGAACATGTTGTCCGGAAAGGAGAGGTTTTGCACGTCTCCTAAATTTGTGATGACGCGGTGCTCGGCGCCGAACCGCGCAGCAGCCTGGCGGGTAAGATCAACCATCGCCTGAACGGAATCAATGGCGTGAACAGCATGCCCACGGTCCGCCAGTGCAACTGTGGTCAACCCCGCTCCACACCCCACCTCCAGGATAGGCGATTCTTGTGGCAAGCCGAGATTGTCAATCAGCCGAAGAACGATGCTTCGACGCCGCTGGTGAATCAGGGCATCCACGTCCTCGCGCTCGTAAATCTCTTTCCACACACGTGCCCGGGAACGGAAGTAGGAATCTACAAGATCCTGCTGCTTAGCGGAGCACATTACTTCGTCGGACGCTTTGAAAAAGGATTGCTTGAGCACGTTAGATTCGGCCGATAAAAACGGCGGACAGCGCGCCCGCTGAGTGATTTCTGGAGGAGAGTCGGGGACTGCCAGCGCGGGTTTTCAATGCGACTGGGGAGGGGCTGACTTCATTTGAAAGTAGCTATTACGGCGGACCAGTTTGTTCCTGCAGGGAGACTGAACGTGCCGGCATACTGCCCACTTACAGCCGTAATTTGCCCCTCGGTTGCGGCTCTCGAAGTGTTCGGAGGTGCATCCTGCAATAACAATTGGAATCCCGTGCCCGCAGTAGCAGTCGCAGTGGAAGCATTGGGCACTCCCAGTCCGGCAAACACCAGCTCGCTATTGGACGCGGTCGTCGCCGTAAGACCAGTATTTGGGGACGATCCAGAACCCTGCGCATGGGCCGTCTGGTCGAGCGCGCTTACTCCGGTATACTCAAACACCGCCAGCCAGGGGTGATTGTTGGTCGCCGAAAACGTGGCGGTGACGGTGTTGAGGCCGCTCGTGGCGCTGGTTGCGTAGAATATCCGGATCTGGTGACTGTCGCTCGTCTGTGTCTGCGAAACCGCCAGAGTGTACGTATTCCCTGCCGTATCGCTCACGGTTACCGTCTGACCGGTCGTCGAAGCGCGCACAAATACCACAATCAGGTTCCCAGCGGTGTTGTTTGCGGGAAACGCCTGCGAGAGTGAAGCGACACTGGTCCCCTGCGCTGCTGCTGACTGCACCAGTCCTATCGCTCCGCCCCCGCCCGCCGGCGCAATCGTGATGCTCAACCCCTGCGTCGCGCTCTGGGAATTGGCATCCGTCACTTGCACGGTGAAGCTGCTGGTGCCCAAAACCGTGGGCGTACCCGAAATCACCCCCGTGCTGCTGTTTAAGCCCAGTCCACTGGGCAGCGTGCCCGACGTAATCGACCACGTGTACGGAGTAGTTCCGCCGTTGGCCACCAGGGTCGTACTGTAGGACAGGTTTTGCACGCCTGCGGACAGGGTGGTCGTGGTGATGCTGGGTGGCGTCGCAATCATGATACTCAATCCCATAGTCGCGTTCTGGGAATTGGCATCCGTCACTTGCACCGTAAAGCTGCTCGTGCCCGAAGCCGTTGGCGTACCCGAGATCACGCCTGTGCCGCTGTTCAAGCTCAGTCCGCTGGGCAGCGCTCCCGTCGTGATCGACCAGGTGTAAGGCTGAGTTCCGCCGCTGGCCGCCAGGTTCGTGCTGTAGGCTACGTTTTGCTCGCCTGCTGGGAGGGTCGTGGTTGCAATGCTGACCCCGGGCGTAACCGTGATACTCAACGCCTGCGTGCCGGTCATAGAGTTGCCGTCCGTCACCTTGACCGTGAAGCTGCTCGTGCCCGAAGCCGTGGGTGTGCCTGAGATCACGCCGGTGCCGCTGTTTAAGCTCAGTCCGCTGGGTAGCGTTCCTGATGCAACCGACCACGAGTAGGGTTGAATACCGCCGCTGGCTGCCAGGGTTGTGCTATAGGCAACATTTTGCGCGCCTCCGGGCAGGGTCGTGGTGGTGATGGCCGGGGCCGAGGCCTGAACCACAGCGGTCGCATTGGAAACTGCGGTCGTTGCCGCGCCACACTGGTTAGTGGCGGTCACTGCCGAACGAATCGTGCTGCCGACGTCCGGCTCAGCTAACACATAAGAATTTGCCGTCGCTCCCGCGATCGGCGCGCAGTTTGCGCCTGAGCTGTCACAGCGGTTCCACTGATATGCGAAGCTGACAGGATTTAAAGTCCACGACCCATTCCCAGTAGTCAGCGTTTTCCCTTCCTTTGCCGAACCAGAGATCCCCGGCAGACCGGTGTTTTTCGGTGGATTGCATACGATCACGGCAGCGCTGTAGTAGGCATTGCTGAGATCGTTAGCCACACCCCTGAGCGCCAGCACGTGCAGACCTTGTGAGAGCTTGGTGGTATCTAGCGTTCCGTTGGTGTTGTAGTTGTAAGGCGAAGAGAAATCCGTCGCCTTCAAGCTGCCGTCGATAAAGAACTGGACGTTGTTGACGCTGGTGGTGGGAAGCGAGGGTGTCGCCTGCCAGAGCACCTGGCCGCTGATGGTCGTCCCGTCGAGAATCGTCGAGCTGACTGACCAAGACGATGCCGCCGCTGCTTGCACCGCCGGGCTCCCCGCCGAACTTATCGATGCAGTGCCCATAGTATTGGAACCTGTTACTGACACTTCCAGCGTCGATCCCACGTCGGTATTGGCCAGCACCATATAGGTCGAGCTCGTGGCGCCTACGATGGGCACGCAGTTGGCGCCGCTGCTGTCGCAACGAGACCACTGATAAGAAAAGCTCGTCGGACTGCCCGTCCACGTCCCCGTCCAGGCGCCCACCGGATGTCCGAACCGGGGCGTGCTTACCACCACCGGCGCCACGGTATTCACCGGGCTGGCGCTTGTCGCCGTGGTGCATCCGGGCACGGCACTGCACACGTTCAGCCGCCCACCGGTTCGGACGAAGCCGGTCAGGGAAGGGAGCGGGTCCACATTATTCAGGATCATCGATTTTAAATTCGCCACCGACTGGTATCCCTGCGACAGAATCAGCGCTGCCGCCCCCGATACCTCTCCCGCCGCCATCGAAGTCCCGCTGATGAAACCATAATTCGTCGAGCGCTTCGTGGAAAAGATGTTGACACCGGGCGCCGCCAAATCAACCGTGTTGACTCCATAATTGGAAGAACTCCACAGATTGTCGTTCTGATCCGTCGCGGCCACGCAAATCTGATTCGGGCGGTCATACACACACGGATATCTCGGGGTAGTGTCATTGTTCTGCTGTGTGTTACCCGCCGCGGTGACAAACAAGATGTCATTGTTGTCCAGCAGATCGATTTCGTCCGAAAGAGCCTGCGAGAACGCCGTCCCCACCCAGGTGCCGGAATCATTGACCACCCGTACGTTCACGCCCGCCTGCTTGGCATTGATCACCCACTGCAGCGCCGAGATCAGATCGCTCGTGAGTCCTTGTGCTGACGCCGGGATCCACTTCACTGCCATGATCTGAACCGTCCAGTTGAGTCCCACCACCCCGTTCCCATTATTGGTCGCTGCCCCAATAATCCCTGCTATATGCGTCCCGTGCCCTCCATAAATCGTGTCATCGTCCATTGGATTGCAGGTCTGGTTCAGTATGTTGAATCCGGGTGTGCCCGCCGGGCAGTTGCCGATCGTCCCCGGATTTGACCACATATTCGTCTCCAGGTCAGGATGGTTATACTGCACCCCGGTGTCCACCACCGCCACCACCACGGCATTTGCTCCTGCCGATCCTGTGGTCAGGTTCCAGGCCGATATCACGTGCTCATCCGCCCCCGCGGTTCCGGTTACCCCGTTTACCGTCTGGCCGTTGTTCTGAAATCCCCATTGCGAGTTGAAGTTTGTGTCGTTCGGGACGCCGGCGGGCCATACAAAATAGTCGGGCTCAGCGTAGCGCACGTTCGGGTTTCGGCGGAGCGCATTGATAATCTCGGTCACCCGGCCAGCGCCGACACGCAGCACGTGCGTACCCGCCCCAATGGTCTCGACATCAACGGCACCCGCCGCCCTTACAGCAACCGCCATCCCGCCCGGCGAAACTCCTGGCTCAAACCCTACCAGGACCATGCCGTCCCGAAAGGGCGCTGATGACGCAGCAACATGTTGAGCGAGAGCTAGCACAAACAAAATTGCGAGAACTGTCCAGAAACCCACAACCTGGGCTATGGACCTGGAGCTATGGCTAAGTTGCGAGGAGGCCCTGAGTTTCATATTCTGCTCCAATCATCGCGAGCAAATTTCACGACGCAAGGCCAATTGATAGGCATGAGGCACTGACGTTAGCGACGCATGAATTGCGGTCTGGTGGCCGCAACGCATTTATTTAAAGCGCGTGAAGCAAGTAATTTAAGACTGCTGTCCGCATTCGGCGTTGGTTCGGTTTAAATGTGGTGCTGAGCAGCCCGGTTGGAAAAGTCGTACGGAGTGGAGTCTGTCTACTGCCATCCTGTGGCCCTAGTGACTGTGCAGTTCTCGGCGCGGTTAAGGTCAGCCAGTGTTTGGTAGTAAACTCGAAGTGTCTTCTCAGCCACCGCATCTGGAGAACACTCAGTATCGATCTTCCGGTGCCCGTTCATGCCGAACTGACGTCGAAGTTGCTTATCTTTCAACAGCCGCACGATCGCCTTTGCCAACACCAGCGGATTCCGTGGCGGGACGAGGTAGCCCGTTCGACCATGCTCTACCATCTCCGGTAATCCACCCACTGTTGTGGCAACCACCGGCTTCCTAAATGTATAGGCGAGGGGAATGACTCCACTTTGCGTGGCTTCGATGTAAGGTAGTACCACAACAGCGGCTCGCCGAAATAAGTCAGAGAGTGCGCCATCTGAAATATACTCGTTGTACACAATGAAGCTTTCTGGATGAACCATCATCCGTCGGTAGCGGTCGAAATCTTCTCCCTGCCCAGCAATGACGATTCGTGCCTTGGGCACACGAGATGTAATCAACGGTTCAGCTCGAATAAGATACTCCAGACCTTTGTATTCCCAGATCCGTCCGAAAAATAAGATGAGACACTCCTCCTCTTCTTGCTGTTGCCCGTAGGCTAAGTCATGCCCAATCTTAATATGTGGGATCACGTGCACTCTCTGGCTCGAAATATGGCACCCCTCAATCAGAATCTTCCTCATCTCCTTGGCATGGACGATGATTTGATCGGCGCGATGAAAGCCAAAATCCATAATTAACTGCGGTGTTTTTTGTGAGCTCTTATCACCAATGTGATGCCTTGGATCATGGACTGTCATCACTAATGGATAGCGCTGCAACCACGGCAACCCAAAGTTAAACCACATATAGCCTTGCTGGACATGTACTACATCCGGATCGAAACGTTCTACGCTCTTAATCAGAGAGGAAACCATTCCAACCTGCTGGAGTACTTGACGCAACCGTGGTTTCCTGAACGGTTGGAACTTTACCGCGCTATCCAGAATAGGTAAATGAGGCTCGGCGTGCATGTCGGGCAGCAATAGCGCAATTTCAAGCTTGCGCCCGAGAGCATTGGCCAATCGGATGCAGTACTCGGCAAAGTCGAAGGAAATAAGAGCGATCCGCATTTCCTCAACCAACCCTCAACCGACTGTATTCCGGGGGGTCGCGCTCGTTTGCTTTGCTGTGGCCAGACCAGCGATGAGAAACAATGCCTGCATCACAGGGCGACCACGGTACACCTCGACGAGCATGTCGGCCATCATGCCGAGAGTCCCTGCCATAAAACCAAGCGCTAGGGGCGACAGAAGATGGTCATGGCGCTTCCAGCACTGCCATAATCGCCGAATCGTTACCATCAGAAAACCGATGAAAGCTAAAAGGCCGCCGATGCCAGTTTCCGCGCACACGAGCAGATATTTGTTATGCACGGTATAGAACCATTCACGCCAGGCGGGGTCGGGTAAGACATAATCTTTCGCAACTATAGCGAAGTTGTTGGCACCGACCCCAAGCAGTGGATTGTGCTTAATTAGGTCCCATGCAAGCTTGATCAGAGGAAGACGGGAAGCTGCGCTCGCGCTCGCGTTCATTCGCGTTGCAAAAACCTCTTGAAAGAGAATAGCCGCTACCAGAACGACATTGCTGGCGACAATGGTCGCCAACCAGAAGCGTTTACCGCGCAACCCGAAAACGCACACAGTCATCATTGCCACCGCAAATGCCACCCACCCGCCCCGCGATCCTGTAAGGACCAGGCAGATCACGCCGAGGCTCGCCGCGAACACTGCCAGCCCTTTATACCAGCGCGACAAATCCGTCAACAGCACACTGATGGCGGAGGCCAATGCCACACTTAGATAACCACCTGCAACGTTCGGTGATCCGAGCGTACCCGCTACTCGACCAATTGTAGTACCAGGAGCGATATGTGATGCATAACCGCCGATACGAAAACTCAGACCCACTGAGGCAGTACCGATCATAAGCAAGCTCTCGAACACAAGGCCTATCATCAGCATAGCCACGACGAAAACTGTATCTTCTCGAGTATTGACGTTACTCGAGATATAGACGTAGAGCAGCAACATTTGCAACAGTAGGAAAAGCTCGAAAGAGGAAAGCGTGGTGTCGCGAGCAACCAATATCGATAGCGCGGTAAATAATACGTACAACAGGGGCCACCAGCTCATGCGCATCCGCGGCTGCAGGCGATGGTCAGGTCTGACCAGAGATCCTGTCCACCAAGATAAATATAAACCTACCAAAGCCATAGTTGTGAGCGACACATCGAATCCCCCGAGCGAGCCCACCACGGCGGCATCTTCCTGAAATGCGAGATGAGTGCCCAGTTGAAGCGGGATGTCGATAATGAGTATCGCGAGCAGAAGTCTCCGTGCCATTCGGCTATTGAGAACAGCCATGGGGACAAATATCGCATAAACTAACCACGAAGTAGTCGTCTCAAACACATCTGCGGCAACCGTGCGTAACAAGCCGCCCCCCCGGCGCCGACCTGGAGTGCGGCCGAGCCAGTTGTCGCCAGCTATTTGGCTCAGTAGTTGTGAGGATCGAAGTCGTCCTGACATTATGATAGGTTGCCTGTCCCGTCCACAGCGTTAGACAAAGTCTCAGCCTGGATGGATCCGCCAGGCATAGTCGGGATAAAGTTCTGGATATTCTCCGCCACATACTCAACATCGGATGGAGCGAGTTCAGGATACAGTGGTAAGGACAGAATTTGCTCGGCGTATTGTTCACTAACCGGGAAATCTCCTTTTTTGTACCCAAGATTTCGATATGCTGGCTGAAGATGAATTGGGATTGGATAGTGCATTCCGGAGGCTATGCCGAGATTTGAAAGATGCTTTGCTAGTGCATCGCGATGCGCGGCTCGAATCACGTACAGATGCCACACCGGGTCAGCGTAGCTCGCCTCGGTCGGCGTCACAACTTCGCTTCCAGCAAGGAGCCGGTGATACAGTTTGGCATGACGGCGACGAGCATCGTTCCAGGTGTCGAGGTGGCATAGCTTGATTCGTAGCACGGCTGCCTGCAGTGTGTCTAAGCGACGATTGTAACCTGGCACAACGTGCTGATATTTCTCCCGCTGCCCGTAGTTCCGCAAGATTTGCACACGCTCGGCAACATGTCTGTCGCTCGTCACCACGATTCCTCCGTCCCCATAGGCGCCCAAATTCTTACTTGGATAAAAGCTGAATGCCGCCGCGTGTCCGAGAGAACCCGCCCGTTTTCCTTGGTACCTGGCCCCATGCGCCTGACAGGCGTCCTCGATCACAATGAGCCCGTATTGTTCGGCAATCTTCCTGACAGGGTCCATGTCACAGGGATGCCCATATAGATGCACCGGCATGATGGCCTTAGTGCGAGGCGTGATCGCCGCGTGAATCCCAGATGCATCTATCGTGTATGTCTGTCGATCCACATCCACCAAGACCGGCGTTGCGCCAGTGTGGGAAATAGCCAAGGCAGAGGCTATAAAGCTGTTCGCGACGGTTACCACTTCATCGCCATGACCGATTTCGTAAGCCCGGAGAGCCAGCTCCAAGGCCGACATGCCGCAGTCGACACCAACGGCGTATTCGACCCCACAAAAGGTGGCAAACTCCTTCTCGAAAATTTCAACCTCGCGGCCTAGGATGAAACTAGATTCCCGGAGAACTCTCGAGATCGCTTCGTCGATCTCTGAAGCTAATACAGAATATTGGGCTGCAAGATCAAGAAAAGGTACTTTATGCTGCAATGTGCGCGCTGTAACCATTCTTAGCCACCTCGATTTGCGAACCGTTGAGTTTTATGGATTGATCAATCGCCTCTAAGACCTTCAATACGTCCCGGCCTTCCCAACCGCTGGTTAACGGGCGAGTTCCGCTCCTGACACATTCGAGAAAATGCCGACATTGATTCTTGAGAGGTTCACTAGCCTCCACGACGGGGCTCAGAATATCGCCGTCGCGAATTTGTAACTGACACTCGCCATAGTTTAGGGGTTCCGTCGGTACGGCCCTGACTCCCTTGTCAAATACTCGCACCTGCTCCCTGCCGTTCAGGTCATCGAAAACAATCCGTCTATCGCTGCACACGGCGACGACTTCTCGCGTCTTGTTCGGGTCGGCCCAACTGACATGAATGTGACCAAGGACATTGTGTGGATATCCGAGACAGACAAACCCCACGTCTTCCCGGCAGTTTCGAAGGATTTTCCCTCCCACTGCGCTCACCCACTCCGGTACGCTGTCCAGCAGGTAGTTGAAGATAGCAATGTCGTGAGTAGCCAGATCCCATACGGCGTTCACATCGCGACGAATAGGTCCCAGGTTTGTCCGGCGAGCATGCAGATAATATATGTTTTCAGGCGCTTGCTTAAGGTAGGCTTTGACTTTTCTGATACCGGCGTTATAGATGAACGTATGACCTACCATCAGCGTTACACGGTTCGATTCGCTGAGCGCGGCTAATTCCTCCGCCTGGTTAACTGCCGTTGTGATCGGCTTCTCAATCAAAATATTCTTTCGCGCCAGGAGGCAGCGGCGCGCGATCGCGTAGTGACTGGTTGCGTCCGTGCAGATAACGACAGCGTCCACCGTCGGGTCGATCAATAGATCTTCAAGCTCAGTGGTGCCACGCGCGGTTGGATGGCATCGCTCTACCTCTTTTAGGCGATCGGTTCGCTGGTCGCACACGGCAACGACTCGCGATTCAGGGAGTTCGCTGAATATGCGAACGTAATTCATACCCCAGTAGCCACATCCAGCAACTGCAATACCAATTTGGTAGGGAGCCGCAACAGACATTTCAGTTTTCTCCGGATGGAAGATTTTGCCTCAATCGGCACCACGCTGAGAAAGCACAGCAGGAATCGTGAGGAACAGGATCTTGATATCTAGCCACAGCGACGGATTGCGAATTAATTGCAGGTCCATACGAACCATTTCTTCGAACGGTACCCGGCACCGGCCATTTACCTGCCATAGACCGGTTATTCCTGGGAGAGCCGTCAGACGCTCATAATGAAATTTCTTATATAACGCGACCTCGTATGGAGGCACAGGACGCGGGCCCACCAGACTCATATCCCCCGCCAATACATTGATTAACTGGGGAAGCTCATCAATGCTGGCTTTGCGCAGCAGGCGGCCTACCCGGGTTACCCGGGAATCATTTACCAACTTGAACTTGATACTCGCTTCGCCCTCATCCACAAACTTGTCGATGTAGCCACCGACAAAGTCGCGACTGCAGGCCCGGTGCACGGATTCATCGGAATTCTGAAACATCGTTCGAAACTTATAGAAGTAGAACCTCTGAGTTATCCAAACCGCGCCCTCACGCGTCCGCCGGCGTTTAGCGCCAACTCGCTCTTGCACGAAGAACACGGGACCAGGTGAATCTAGCTTGATCAGAATCGCCACAATCACCATGAGCGGAAACAAAGCGATGAGCATGGTGCCTGCGATCGCCGCATCCAGGAGCCGCTTACAAGCGAAATACACAGACCGATCGCTTCTCGCCTTTCTCGCGAACTTACTAGACTCCTCAAATCTCCAATCACGAAATAAACGCACTCTCTTACGCCACGAATCTGGGCGGGTTGGCAGCGAGATACCTTGCTGTGACATTTCAGTTCTAGAATTACTCTTGTCCTTGGAGGAATGGTGTGGGGATTTACCGGGGGCTATGCGCTCGACGAGGTTAGAGCATCCACCCCGCCAACGGACGTAAGATTTGTCCTAGGCATATTCGTTACAGGTACGGCCGCCAAGACTGGGATTTGCAGGTAGCTCTCAACCTCATATGGAGTTCGGAACGAATTGTCCAACGTTTCCACCCCTGTCACCAAACCGACGCTGATGACGCTTGCCAGGAAGACCCCCGCGATGACGTAGAGCAATGGTGAGTGTTTCGGGAGTAGCGGTAAGGTGGGAGGTTGGGCTATCGAAACGTTTAGTATACGTCTTGCATCCAGAGCATCGCTAATCCTAGCTTCTTCGCGCTTTTGAACATATAGCAGATAGTTTTGCTCGCTTACCTTCTGCGCTCTTCGTAGGTCGCGCTCAAGAATCGATTGCTGGCCCAGTGTGCGGGCATTCTGATCGTAGCTCTGGACAATTTTGCTCATCCCCGCGGCGCGCCCTTTGAGGGTATGGAGGTCGGCTCTTGCCTTTTCGAGTTCGTCCATTATCCATTGCCGAGCGGGGTTCACGTCTGTGGTTTCGTCTCGCATTGGATTTGCTTCCGCGGCGGCAATGGCTGCGCGAGCCTCCGCTATCTCCTTTTCCATCTCTATGACTGGCCGGTAACTCGGCTCGTACTTGGTCAACAGTTCATTCCGCTTGATCTCCAGGCTCAACAAAGTCGCCTTTAAGCTTTGAAGTAATTCCGGGTTATCCGCTCTACGCAAAGCTGTAGTCTGACGAGGCGGCGTAGCCCTTGCTTGTTGCTCAAGGGAATGTATCCTCTGGTCGGTTTCGGCAATCGCAGAACGAGTCTGTTCCAAAGTTGCCTTGAAATCACTCAGCTTCGTCAGGTGTCCTCCTTGGGCGGTGAGCTGTACTTCGGGTTCAGGACCTACCGAACCACTCTGGTCAAACACGGCGAGCTTCGCCTCGGCATCTCTCAATTCCTCTTCGTACTTCGCGGCCTCCTGGTCGAAGAATTGGAACTGCCCTGGAGGGCGATGGACCGCCAGATGTTTTCCAAGATACAGATCGTCAACCGTCTTTAGTACGCGGGCAGAAAGATTACTATCAGCTGCCGGGTAGGTTATGTCGATAATATTCGACTTTTCGACTGCTTCGATGTCAAGCTTGCGGCTCAGTTTATCCACCGTTTTGTAAATACGTTCATCCTCTGTTTCTCTAATTCCGACTGCCGACTTCACTGCGCGCCGAATACTAGCTAGCGTTCGGCCCAGCCAAGTCTTTGGACGATAGAGATCGCAAGTTATGACCACCTCCCGGAGCAAATCTTTGCTCTTTATCAGCTCAATTTCTGAGTTCAGCTCCTCCTCGGTTACGGCATCCGGAGAATATATTGGTTTTACGTCTGTAGAGGTGCCTACCGGATCAGGGGGGCGTTCGTGTTTCACAAGAATTTTGGTTTCTGATTCATAACTGGGCAGCACAAATGGATACAAGGTGGACAAGGAAACGACAGTGAAAAAACACAAGAGCACAAGGCGCCTGTGGCGAAAGCCAACAGCCAGGAAATCTCGCAAAGTAAGTGGTGGATGGTCGTTCGACAAAGCCCCGTAGCCCTTATGAACTTGAACGAGAGCACCGCCGTTCATGTCGCTATTTTGCGTATCCATAAAGATAAGTCTCCTTAGTTTCTATGTCGCGAGGAGGAATGGCGTTATCGTCTGACCTGAAAGCTATAGACCAATACGCTATCTCCGGTCATAGCTTGCTGTAGATCAGGTCGGGAATCGGAAATGTCCTCTTGTTTAATACCGCCCCGAGTAGCGGCACATTTGCAGCTTTCAGTTTTTCCACGGCGCTGCGCGCTGCCTCACGCCGCGACGAACTTGCACCCAGAACCATGATCAGTCCGTCCGACGCACCAGCTAGCACGATTCCATCGATGTGGAGATCAAGGGAAGGCGCGTCGACTAACACATAATCGAACTGGTGTCGCAATTCTGTAATTCGTGAGCGCATGCGATTCATATCTACACCGGCATCTTGGCTCAATACATCGGCAGAGCCGGCACACAAGGCCGAGAATCTCCCGTCGGAGACCGGTTGCACAAAGTTCCGAATCGGATCGGCTTGAACTAGCGCATCGGCCAAGCCCTCCGGCTTTTCCAGATCAAAATACTGCTGCAATCCAGGGGATCGCAGGTTCGCGTCAACCACGCACACGGACCCAGGCGCTAGCGCAGCCAGAACTTTAGCCGTATGGGCACA
The DNA here is from genome assembly GCA_003224755.1 of Acidobacteriota bacterium. GTDB lineage: Bacteria > Acidobacteriota > Terriglobia > Terriglobales > Acidobacteriaceae > Gp1-AA145. The sequence continues at coordinate 10,596 of QHZR01000080.1, read as the reverse complement.
GATCCAACTGCATCCGCTGCTCCGATCAGCCCCCGTGAACACCACCATCCGCGGCGCGCCCATGTCAATTCCAAGAAAGACACGCTGGACAAAGTTGATTAATGGTTCGTATTGGGCTGGGAGCCCAACCATCCTTGCAGGCACTCTGGTTGGAGCGCCCGCGGAAGACAACTGGGAAAGGAGTTCGCCTTCTCTGTCGATCTGGGTCAACAACTCGAAATTCCTGCTCATGAGAAATCTCCTGCGGTCATGTGCTCCAAGCCAAACAATCCTGTCGTTGTTCCGAATACCTTAAGGGAGAAAAATCCAAGGTTCGTCCTTGCTCAAGGTCCCCGGTCATAGCCCATTCCTGGTTTTCGAACTCTTCAATCACTCGACGTTTGCGTGAAAACTCTCAGGGGGGGATGGCTTCATGAGGAGCCCCCTAAACAAACCTTCGACCATCAGCAACCGGTTGAACGCAGCAACAAGAGCCCGACGCAGGCTGCGTTTTCGGAAGGCAGCTCCTGTAAGCAGCAAGGCGAGTACAAGAACCCATAGGCGGAACCAAGTCGGGTCTCTGGCGATAAGATACCGTGAAAGCGAGGCCACTCCAGCGACCAGCCACAAAGCGGGCACGAGACTCCAACGGCCACGCTCTCTAATGTACGGCCAAAGCATTCCATCCGCGCTGTGATAACGAAGGCATTGGCCCGATCCGAGAAAGAAATTCCGCCTCCGGCGACTCAACACTGTCGATATGGCTTCTGGCGGATAATTGTTGTAGTGGCGCACAATCGGATAATCGAGCTCAAGGATTTGATACCCTGCATTACGAATGCGAAGGCCGAGCTCAGGCTCTTCATCGTTGGTGAGATAAGGATTGAAGGTTCCCACAAGCTCCAGCACGGAGCGTTTATACAACGCCGCACCACCACCTTCGTAGGAACCCCAGAGCACTTCTCTTGGAGCATCCAAGTGCGTTTTCTCAGGTGGGGCCGTGCGCTCTTCGGCCGCTGACGGAAGTAGATTAATTACCCGCCCGGTCACCGCACCTGCACGGGGGATCTCCCGCATGACGCTAAGGGCGGGACCCAGCCACCCCTGGACGAGCTCCGTGTCGCCATCCAGAAAAAGCACGAACTCACCCTGCGTCCGTTTATAACCAGTGTATCGTCCGATTGCGGGAGAAAGCCGCTGACCCGGCTGTAGACGAACGATGCTTATCGGATAGCGGCTAGCCATCTCAACAGTCTCATCAGTTGAGGCTGAATCAACCAGTATAACTTCCTTGGAGATAATGGAGGAAGTTGCTTGAAGGACCGATTCGATCAGGCGGGAGATATTCCAAGCCTGATTCTTGCTGATCAATACGACAGACAGTTCAATCATGCGCCTACCGATCTGCCGCAGTCACGCTGATCTATGTCCCCGGTTGATATGAAAAAGGTCTCATATACGCGGATACACTCATCAATATTGCGCCGGATTCACCATGACGTTTCCACGTGGGATGGGCAGGAATCGCTCGATCCGTGAGATACGATTCTGGGGCACGAATATCATGTCTCCAGGTCGGAGGTGCAGGTCTTCTCTCAGATCTTTCGTATTCAACATCTTCTTCATGTCTAGCACGTTCGCCTCCACCCATTCCTCTGACACTCGGCGGAAGAGCACCACCTGCGAATGCTTTGCAGTATCTAAAAAACCTCCAGAAAGCGCAATGGCCTGGCTCACCGTCGTATCGCCTCGCAGCTCATATTTGCCCGGGTGGGCGACACGTCCGCTTGCCACGAAATACGGTTTCTCGAAATCCTTCAGCACAACCGCTATAGCGGGCTCATGGAGAAACGCTCCATAAGCCTTCCGAAGAGCATCGGTCAGCTGCGGTATTGTCATACCCTTAACTTGGAGCTCTCCAACGCCTCGCAAAGCAATGTAGCCATCTGGCTGCACCGTTATGGTTTGATTGAATTCCGGGCTGAATTCGAACACGACGTCAAAGATGTCATCGGGCCGCAATTGATAGCGCGGATTACGTTCCTGAAAATCAGACGAAACGGACGATTTCTCCTCTGGGGCCTTGGTTGAATTCGTCTGAGGATTCGGTTGTGGGCTGATTGTTTCTGGTTTGCGCTGCGCCTCACAGTGCACCACTAGCAAGCCCAGGGTTAGCACAACTCGTGTGACTACAAATGCACTACGCACTGTCGGTTTCCTCCTAAAATATGTTCTCGGCGAAGGGTGTGAACGCTTTTATGGATGCTGATCAACAATGATGCCAATCGTTGCTCTTGCGCAAAAGAACCTACTCTAGCCGGCTGCTAAAAAGCATTGTCCAGAGACTTTTCTCTCCGCTTGATTTGTGTCTTTGGCATAAGAACTAAGCCCAAGAGGCAGCCGGCAGAAATTTCACTCTTAGGGAGTTGTCACCACTGGTGCGAGGAGCTCCTCCGATATAAGTTACTTCGTTCCAGTGTTGGTTAGTGAGGCCGGAGAGGTCGCTGCCGAGGGCGGCCGAAGAACGTGTTCTAGGGAAACATGCATCGCTGAATTCGCCGCGCATCCTCTGTGGTCGCCACCACCCGCCCAATCGTCTCAGGGGCTGCGTGCGTGCTCTGAGGAATCACATTTTCCGTACGTGTGACATTGCCGACCTGTCCGATTCCCGCAGTGGGCGTCTCGCCGGCTTTCGGGGGGACATCCGGTATGCTGACGGCAGCCCCCACGGATACTGGATGACTTGCCTTGACATTATTCAGAAGCAGGCCTAGATCGAGGTCTGTACCCACTTCGTCGATTTGTGACCGTTCAATCTGCTTTGTTGCAAGGGCACATCCAAGCGACAGAGCATTGAAACAGATACGATTGATCTTTCTAGGCACACCATCGCTGAGTTCAACGATTCTCTCCAATGCCGAGGTTGTAAACAGTTGCGGGCCACTGTAGCCGGCAACGCGGAGACGATGATCAACATATTCCGTCACTTCCCGAGGCTCCAGGGGCCTGAGAAAATTCATCATAGGAATGCGCTGCAGTAATTGGCTCATTTTTGGACAACCCAATTGTTTGGCGAATTGCGGCTGCCCCACCAGGATAATGTGTAGCAGCTTCGCTTCTGGAGTCTCGAAATCGGACAATAGCCGCACGGTTTCCAGCACTTTGGCATCGAGGTTCTGGGCTTCGTCAATAATTACGACGACACGCCTGCCCATTCGCGATTCTTCACAAAGGACTTGTTTGAACTTTTCATGAAGAACCACTGGGTCAGGATCGGTCGTGGGTACGCATAATTCGGCGAGCAGGTATCGCAACAGTGACTGCGAACTGCATTGCGTTTCGAACAGAAATGCCGTTCGCGCCGAGTTCTTTAATCGAGTGAGAACGTGAAACAGGAGAGTCGTTTTTCCCATTCCGGGTTCGGCGACTAGCGCGGCAAAACCCAAGTTGCTCTCGATTCCGCAGATCAGCGACGCCAGCGCTTCGCGATGAACGACGCTAGGGTAAAGAAAACGAGGGTTGGGTGTAGTGCCGAATGGTTGTTCCCGCAAATTGTAAAACTTTAAGAACACGTTGTCCTCGCTTCGACTTCCGACTTGGTGTCAGTGGAGGCTGAATCTGCTCAGTTGGATAAATTGGTCACTTGTCGCGATGCTTGGTCCGCACACCGGACGGCTATCCGGCCGAATTACCTTCGGTGTTGAGACGAGGCAGCCCTAAGAGTTACTCGAACTGGCGACAAAAGAGTGCACCCTCTCGGCCCGGGCTCATGTAGTACGGCTCGATCTTGTACAAGGTTCGATAACTAATCTGCAGCAGCCGTGCCGCTGTTCCGGTTCCAATGGGTTTTTCCGAGGGCTGGGCTGCAGTGATGGCGTTCTTTTCCGCCTCTCTCTTCACGCGCTGCAACAGTGACTTGAGACCGGAACCGCCCTGTTCATATGCGAGTGGTGTGTACGCGGGCTCGTTCACCTCTCGGCAGAAGCAACTTTTTCGGTAAATTGTCTTCGGGTCCGTCAAACGAGATCGGTAGCGTTTTACAAATTTCTCTAATTCCGTAAGATTCCCCGGCCAGGCATAGCCTTGGCAAGCTCTAACGACTATAGGAGAAAAATTGCGCCAACGGCTCTTCCGCCGACTTACACAGTTCATCGGTTAACATGCGCGCCGACGGGGAACTCATACAATCGGCTGATGTTTTCCAGCTCCCAAAAAGGGGTGCATTGATGCTTGCTGTTGGCTCGGCGCGTCCCCCCGCAGCTGACTATGCAGCTCTAGTAGAGTTTTCACCGCTTGCCAGAGTTCTTTCCAATCACTTCGCCCGGCTTCATCAACTCGGGCTTTACCCGTGACATTTAAACGGAAATCGCTGGCCACCTCATTGATGATCTCGGGAGGGACAGATTGCAATTGCCGCGCGTACGCGCTGATCAGGGCATTTTCGCACAGGGTATTGGTCACACGGGGTATGCCTCGAGAATGCAGGTATACTTCCTTGATGGTTTCCTTAGGGAACAAGGCGTTGGCGTGGGAATCGGCCCCCGCCAACTGCAACCGCCGCACCACATACCCGCGTGTCTCATCCAAATCGAGCGGCAACAGCTGCGAGCGCAGTGCAATTCTTTGTTTTAACTGCCGTAATTCAGCGGAATCAAGCTTCTCATCCAGCTCGGGTTGCCCTACCAGCAGAATCTGAAGCAATTTGCTATGGGGAGTCTCCAGGTTTGTTAAGAGCCGAATTTCTTCCAGAACCTCGGCCGAAAGAAGATGAGCCTCGTCCGCTATTAGAAGCGTTGTCAGGCTTCGCTGATGGCGCGCCACCAGGAAGCTGCCGAGTTGCAACAGAAGCTCGCTCTTATTTTTGCCTGCGGCTACGAGGCCGAAGTCAACGGTGACATATTGAAGAAATTCCAGGGCAGATAATCGGCTGTTAAATACGTAGGCGAAGGCGACGTCGCTGCTCTTCAGCAGTTGGAGCAGGCACCGCACTAGTAGGGTCTTCCCGGTACCCACCTCGCCCGTCAGGACCACAAAGCCTTTGTGTCGCCTCACGCCGTAATACAGTGCAGCCAGCGCCTCATTGTGTCCTTGGGTAGGAAAGAGAAATGAGGGGTCGGGCGTAATCTCGAACGGATTCTGACGCAACTTGAAAAAAGCCTTGTACATTGTTCGCCTACTATCGATCAAAACAGCTCAGTACCGACCAGCAAAATGTGCCTCAGGACCGCAGTTCGCTCTCCAGGAATCCGGTCGTAGTGCTCCGATTGCGAGTCCATGTTTTCGCTATCACAGGAATTTCATTACACCCACCCCCCGCGTCCCGGCGCTTGCGACCCGCGGGCGCACCCTGTTGGATCACGATTGCCTACTTGTTGAAAGAAGCACCCTTATGGCCGGGAAATATCGGCAGTGCGACACTCCTGAATGGCTCTTCTCAGCACATTTGTTCTGTTGTTCTGTGTATGACATCTTCATAGCACACTTACTTGTCAGCGTATTTGCCCATTCTTAAGCAAGCCAGTTTCAACCGCCGGAATGTAGTCCGGTGGACTCATATGATACTGCTGAATCTTGTATAGCAATGTCCGATAGCTCACTTTCAGCAGGAGGGCTGCCTCTTTGCGATTCCACCTGGTTTGCTCAAGCGCGGTTGCGATGGCGTTTCTTTCGGTTTCCCCCTTCACGCTCTGCAGGAGCGATTTGAGACCAGAGGTCGAACCGTCATTGGGAGAAGCTTCCGTGCCCGCAACATCGTTGCCAGGTAGCTGCCGCACATCCTCTGCCACGATGCCATCCTGCGCAGGCGCGCCCGGCGCGGCGCCATCTTCTCCCATGAGCAAATGGCGCTTCACAAATTGCTCCAATTCGCGAAGATTGCCCGGCCAATCATAATGCTGGCAAGCGGCCAACATAGTCGGTGAAAACATACGCGCCGGAAGCCCATACCGCCGCGCCAACTGATTCATGAAGTGTCCAAGCAGCAGCGGAATTTCTTCTTTGCGCTCGCGTAGTGGAGGCAGGTGAACCGTGAACGCGCTCAGGCGGTAATAGAGATCTTCCCGCAACTTGCCTTCCGCCATCGCTTGTTCCAAATTACCGCTGGCGGCAGCCAGAATACGGGCGTCCATCTCGACTCTACTCTGCCCATCCGCCTTGATAAAATACCCATCTCGCAAAACCGTTAGCAGCTTGAGCTGCAAACTGGCGGGCATTTCTGTGATTTCATCCAGGAATAACGTCCCTCTCTGGCACAGTTCGAATTTGCTGAGCTTGTTCCGGCCATGACCAGGAATGGCACGATAGCCGAACAGTTCATTCTCCAGCACGTCGCCGGGCAAGGCTGCGCAGTTCAATTTGAAAAATCGGAACTCGGAGCGCACCGACAGCCGGTGAACCAATCGCGCCGCAAGCTCTTTGCCGGTGCCATTCTCACCGACAATTAGGAATGACGTGCTGACCTGAGCCAGCAGCTCCAATTGGACCCGCAGTTTAGGCATCGAAATGTCCGCGGCGACAAAGAATAGGTCATCAGCAATCTGCTCAATTTCTTCGGTCAGATGCTCGCTGTTTGCGTCGATGCTTAACGACCGCCGGAGGGCAGTTTCGACCTGCTGTTCCATTAGCGGGCGGACCAGGTATTCTTCTGCCCCGAGTCGCATCGCTTCCATCTTCTGCTCAGCATTTTCGGAGTGCGAAAGCACAAGCACGCGCGTATCAGGGCGTGCTCGGCGCAGCCAGCGCAGAATGTGCAGTACATCGCTTTCGCTTTGCGCCACGTCCAGGATGATTGCGCCTGGCGCCGCACCCTCGTGCAATCGCTCCAGGGCTTCCCAGCCACTGTTGGCAGTTTCCAACCGCCAGCCATTGGCGTTGCTAATGGCTGAGAGCAAGTTGAGTGCAGAAGTTTCTCTGCTTACCACAAGAATTTGCGATGATTCCAATGAGTGATCTGACACGGGGGCTCCTTCACGGCAGGAAATGGGAGAGACATATCGGGGCCAGAAGGGACTTACACTGCTTCGACGTCATAGCCTTCAATGCGGACTGCTAATGATCGCTGAATGGCATCGATGGAGATGACCAGCGTACGATCGCCGTTTCGCGCGACCAGCACTCCTTCGACTCCATCCATTGACCCACCGCGAATGCGCACACGCTGTCCGATTTTCAAGAATGGATGAAACGACCACGGGAGCTGCTCGGAAATGAGGGTACGGACCGCTTGAATCTGTTCGTCTGGTATGGGAATGCCTTCCCCACGCACTCCAACGATTCCGAAAACCCCGTTTACGCGGTAGACCCGGAGGCGCTCTTCATTCTCGGGAACCATTCTCACGAATACGTAGCAACTGAACAGCGGAAGTTCCACTTTCATTCGCCGATCGCTCCAGCGGTGCACTTCCGCGATTAATGGAAGAAAAGTGGTAAGCCCTTGTTCCCGTAACCGTTCTGACACGACCTTCTCGTGTCGCGCTCGTGTCTGGAGTGCATACCATTTCGACTGCGCCGCTCCCTTAACTGGAACCGGAGAGGGCATTTGCCAAACTTGTTCGCCGCTACTCATAGCTTCGCCCTCTGAGTCCCATCCAGAGACTTTGTTCGCGCAACCGTAGAGCAGGCATCGGCCTGTGAATTTACAGGTGATGTTTTGGGGTGCAGGACAACAAGGGGGGATTACATCGTGCATGTGCCTGCGCTGCGGAGGTCAGAGTAAGGGAGCATGCAAGTGGCTGCAAGAGGTACAAACACTCTGTGAGAGATGTCTCTGGTGGACGAGGGTCACTATTCCGCGGCCTGTGGCCCGAAGTGATAGAGAACGATTTCTCTATTCAGGAGTAGGGTCAGCCATCGATTTGGGATGACAATTTCGCACTTTCAGGTTCAAGGACTTATTGTAATCACAAGAAATTGAAGTGATTGCATCAACTACAGCAATACCGTGGATGCCGGTTCAAACAGAACACGCACGGTGACCACGTTGGATATCGAACACCCGAGGTGCCGCTAGTAACAGACATGCAGACGGAAGGTTGCAAATACTTTCACAGTGCCATTGCATCGTCGCGAAACTTGCGATAGACTCCTTCGCGTCGTACCCGTGGCGCCATTACCATCCTGGCGTCAGTTAACGTTAGCCTCCCCCGAAAGAACAAGTTCTCTCCACTTTCTGGCTCCAGGAAATCTGGGGTGGCGGCGAACTTATTCTTTCTTTCCGACGTCTGACCAGTTCGATTTTCGAACTTGCGGGCACTCGCGCCGCTGGAGGGCCTATGCAGCACGTTCCCGGTTCTGGGGAGGAAATTATTCGGGTACTCGTCGCCGATGATACTCGCATCCACACTCAATTGTTGGCTGATGCGCTGCGACGGGATTCTCTTCTGGAAGTAATCAGCTCACCTTCCCATTCACGTGATCTGGTGGAAGCCGCCCGTGCCCAAAAGATTGACGTGGTTGTCCTCAGCGCCAGTCTGGATGAAGATCCGCAGCGGGGCTTTGAAGTTTTGCGCGAGCTGCGCGTTTCTGATCCGCAGATTCGCGCCATTATGCTCTTGGATTCTTCCAAGCGCGAATCGATTCTCCGGGCTTTCCGCGTCGGCGCGAGGGGAATTTTCAGCCGCCACGAATCTGTCGAGAATCTTTCGAAATGTATCCGCAGTGTTCATGATGGCCAGATCTGGGCGAACAGCCAGCAGATGTCATTTGCAGTGGAAGCCCTGGCTTCTTCCCCAATAATTCGTGCCGTGGACGCGAGAGGCGTAAGCCTGCTATCGAAGCGCGAATTGGAGGTGGTACGCAGCCTGGCTGAAGGCTTGAGCAACCGCGAGATCGCGGAGCGCCTCGGCCTTAGCCAACACACCATCAAGAATTACCTATTTCGCGTGTTTGACAAACTAGGCGTGTCCAGCCGGCTAGAGCTTCTGTTCATGACTCTCAGTAACGCGGCCCGCTTCGCACCAGCCGCGGCCGAGAACTCGAATGGAAATGGCGGTAACTCTCGTACGAAGGTCAGTAGCCTCAAGCGCGCAAATGAAGGCTCTTCTGAGCCGCATATTCAGAAGGAACCTGCGGGGGACCACGTTGCACGGTTACATGTAGTGCCTGCTGCGGGGCCAGAGCAGCGGCGCAGCCCTGAAAAAGTTTCTGGAAATCAGTCGCATCAGAACATTGTGTCAGCAGCCGGCGCGGATCTGTGACTGTCCGTCCAGTGGCTACGTCGTCTGCCGCCGTCGCAACGTGATCAAAGTGACTTCAGGTGGACACCAGAAGCGCAGGGGAAGACGGATGGTGCCAATCCCAATATTCGTGTAGAGAGTTAAGCCACGGATTCGGCGCAATCCTCTGGGATATTTCCTTCCTAATGGCGGCAAATAAGGCGCACCGATTAGAGGAAACCGAACCTGCCCTCCAAGTGAGTGCCCTGACAATTGAAGATCCACTTCATAACGTGAAACCGAATCTGCACAATCCGGCTCGTGGGCGAGCAGAACCACTGGCTCGGTTTTTGGAACCGGCCGCAACATCAACTCCAAATCAGATTGCCGTTCGAGCACATCATCGAGCCCAGCCAGCCAAAGTCGTTTGCCACCTTGCTCAAACGGAATGGAGCGGTTCCGTAGAACCGTGATGCCCTTCGCCTGTAAAGCTTCAGTGATCCGGTGCGGATCCGAACCGGCATCATGGTTCCCCAGAATAGCCAGCACTCCACGCCGAGCATGCAGTTGGGCCAACAGATTCGCGCAAGGCTCGATGAATCTAGCAGCTCTTTTGCTTCCGCCCAGATATTTCTTGAACAGTGGCACCGTCACGAAATCGCCTGTCAACACCACCAAGTCCGCATCCAATCCATTGATAATGTCGATCGCTTTGCGAATTGGGACTAATGTTCGTCGTAATGAAAATCGCTCATTTGCGCGATCCTGATTCCATCCCAGGCTTCGGGCAAACGCGCGAGGGAAACTTCAATCCGCACCAGGCTTGGATGATTGGGTTCAAGAATTGCACTCTCGGCCGCTATGGCCAGAGCGCCAGTCGCGAGTGCGGCTTTAAGGAAGTTTCTTCGATTAAGGAATTGTGACAAACGTGATGCTTTCTCTTGGCTTCACACGGTCTCTGTGTCTGAAGCAGCACAGCTCGAAGCAAATCGACGCTATACAGTGCGCTGACGAAATCAGGAAGAAACATGATTTCATCCTCGCATACATCTGATGAACCGAGCTGCGCTCAATCACCGGTGAGGAGTCGGCGCAGAAGTATGCGGCGACGGAGCCGAATGCGCCGGTGCGACTGAATGCGGCGCTGACATCCGCGGACCTGCTCCCCGACCCATCGGCGTTACCCCAGGCCTGGACCGTACGCCCGGGGACATCGTGGAAATGCTCGAGCCTACCGAGTTGTGCACTCGGGGCTCGGCAAAACCGTTCTGCTTCACCTGCTGGGAAACGTTCGCCAGATTGCGCACGCTGCCGCGCGGAATTCCCAACCCCGCCGAGTCATTGCGCACGATCATCCGCTTCGGAGTGCCATGGCCCGGCAAAGGACCGCGGTTCACGATCACCGTCTGCCCCGGCGAAGCAGGTGGACGCGGCGCCACAAACTGCCGCGGAGGATTTACCACGC
>QHZR01000078.1 GCA_003224755.1 Acidobacteriota bacterium | reverse complement strand
GGCTTCGACGAGTAAGGTTCTGAGCAGCGTATTGCCTTGTTTGGAAATCGCACCTAACCGCCGCCGCGTCCCGCTGGAATCTTCCCGGGGAATCAATCCCAGATAGCTGGTCAGGTTTTTGCTGCGACCAAAGCGAGCGATATCGCCGGTGACCAGCACGAACGCCAGAGCTGTGACCGGCCCCACTCCGGGATGGGTCATCAGCAAGCGCACCCGCGCGTCCTGGCTGGCGGCGGCCTTGCTTACCGCCTCATCCAGTTCGCCGATGTTCGCCTCCAGCTGATCGAGTAACTGCAGCAAATCTGCGCGACGCCGGGCGGTCCATTCCGGCAACGGTAACTCTTCCAGCCACTGCCGTCCGCGCTCGGTCCACA
>QHZR01000079.1:63061-66872 GCA_003224755.1 Acidobacteriota bacterium | reverse complement strand
TTCCCTACGCTGTTGATCCAGGCGCAGGACGAATTGGCGCGGTCGCGAAAGCGGGAAGCGTTCTGGATGTCGCTGTTTGTGCACGCGGTCCTGATGCTGCTGATCTTGAGTTTTCCAAAGTTTGAGAAGTATTTGCCGCAGCGAGTGGTAATGCGGGTCCGTCCTGGCGCAAACCAACAAAAGGAATTGACGTTCCTGACTGCGCCACCGGACACGCAGAAAGTGCAGAAGCCGCAGACCGACAAAATGTCGGACAAGAACCGGATCGCGATGTCGAAGCAGCCGAAGCTCGATCGCCAGGAGTTGAAGAAACTGTTGGATGCATCGCGCGCGGGACGGCCTAACCTTCCGGCACCACAGCCCGCACCGCTGGCCCCGCCGCAGCAAGCCGCACAGACTCCAGTGCCCCAGCCACAAGCGCCTCCGCAACAACAGCAGCAACCTTCACCGCCGCAGGTGGCGAAACTGCAGAGCCCGCCGGTGACTCAGAAGCCGTCGTTTAGCACCCAGGGCATGCGCAGCCGCGTCAAGAAGTAAATATCCGGGCGACAACGGGGACCTCGGGCTGGGTCAACGGCAAAATACCGCCCGCATGGGTCCGCTGGAAATAACTACCGACACCCAAGGCGTAGATTTTGGTCCTTATCTGCAGCGTGTTCTGCATGAGGTCAAGCAAAACTGGTATAGCAATATCCCCGAATCGGCGATGGCGCCGCTGCTTAAGAAGGGCAAAGTGACCATAGACTTTGCCATCACCAAGAATGGCCAGGTGGCTGGCATGCGTTACGTGTTCGGATCGGGAGATGTGGCGCTCGACCGCGCCGCTTATGGTGGAATTACCGCGTCAAATCCGTTTCCGCCGCTGCCTTCAGAGTTCAATGGCCAGTATCTGGGCCTGCGCTTCACGTTTTTCTACAACCCTGATAAAGACGAAGCGGATCTGAAATAGGTCAGGTTAATCATCTTTCGCCCCTTCGGGGCTGATTCATTACCCACCTCACCCAGGCCTTGCGGCCTGGGCTGCATTCGGTCGCCGCTTCGCGGTCGGATACGCCATTCGCACGAGTGTCCTTTCAGCGAAGGGGACATACAGCAGAGCGGCAGTTGCGCCGAAAGCGGGACCGAAGCCGATTCTTTCCACGATCAAAAATGGCGCAATGCCCCAGAAAAGATCAAAGACCAGAATGCCCAAGAAAATCTTGTGGAATTTCATGCCGAGCTGGGCGTGATCGAAGCCGACCGCGGAGAGCAAATAGAAGCGCAAGGGAATGCCCACGCCCGCACTGACAATCACAATTGAGGTCACCAGCGGTGCGCCGACGTTGAAAATTTCAATACGATCCAGCGCGTGCCAGTGCAGCAGCGCCTCAACGTAAAAGATCAAGTACATCACCTGCAGCAATCCAAATAAGATTCGCGTGACCCCACGATGAGGCCGCGGCAGGTCAGTCTGGCTCTCTGGAACAACTCTGGCCAATTGCTGTGGGACCGCATCGGCGTTCCCAGACATGTGCACTGCGGCGATGAAGCGATAACCACGGCGGGCGACGGTCTCGATAAATCTCGGGCTAGTCGCAGAATCGCCCAGCACTTCGCGAATCTTATTGACCGCTGTATTCAAACTATGGTCGAAATCAACGAAGGTGTCGGCCGGCCAGAGCTTGTCACGCAATTCTTCTCTGCTAACGATGACGCCCGGACGTTCGAGGAGGAATGCCAGAAGCGCAAACGGTTGGTCTTGCAGGCGGATGCGCCTTCCCTGCTTGCGAAGCTCGCGGGTTTCGAGATCGGCTTCGAAGACTCCAAAGCGCACGAGACCTGGTTTTCTGCTGGAGTTCCGGGCAGGGGCAGACACGGGCGGTAGTGTAGCACTGACAATGACGGACAGAACGCCGCACCTTCGGTCCAGGACAGCCGTGGGCGGCTGCCGTCACGTGGCTCTCGAGGCTGTTGGCGAACTTCCTCGAACTCGGCAAAGCGGGTTCCTCATCCAAAACGGATTCGGAATGACAGAGTCTTTGAGCGGGAAGTGATAAGCCTTAGAAGGTTCAGTTGGATTGGTACACGGTTTTTCCGCCGACGACGGTTCGCAGGACGCGTGTGCCCAGGATTTTTTCAGGTGCAATGGCGGTAAGGTCGCGGTCGAGGACCACGAAGTCTGCCAGCATACCCGCAGCCAGCGTACCTTTCTCTTTCTCGGCAAACTCGGCGTATGCAGAGCCGCGTGTATAGGCCGCGATGGCCTGCTCAATGGTCAATTTTTGTGCTGGATAATACTCCTGGTTGCCGTTCTCGTTCTTCCGTGTAATCGCTGCGTACAGACCACGGAACGGGGAGACCGGCTCGACAGGAGAGTCCGTGCCAAATGCCAGCTTCACTCCGTGATTCAGGAACTCCGCCCAGGCATAAGAATGTTGCGCGCGCTGTGGCCCTAACCTCGACTCAGCCCAGTGAATATCGGTCAGCAAATGACAGGGCTGCATGGAAGCGATGGCATTCAGTTCCTTAAACCGGGCAACCTGCACAGGATTCGTTACCTGCGCATGCTCAACCCGAGGACGGTAGTTGTCGCTGCCATCGAGTGCTTTGACTCCCTTCGCACGCGCATCTTTCTCGGCTTCCGCGAAAGCATCCAGCGCCATCTGTACGCCTTTGTCTCCGATGCCATGAAAGCCGAGCTGAAAGCCCGCAGCGAGCCGCTCTTTGGCCATTTCATTCAGCTTCGACTGTTCGTATTGCGGTAATCCGGAATTTTTCGGATCGTCCGCGTACGGCTGCAACATCGCCGCGGTGTGCGATCCAAGCGAACCATCCATGAAAGCCTTGAGCATTCCGGTATGCAGCATGGAATCGGAGAGGGGATGGGCGGCACGGCGTTCTTCTAGGACCTGCAGCGGTTCGTTGAAGGGCAACCATTCAGAAATTCGGACGGTCAGCTTGCCCTCGCTCTCTAGTTGCTCGAAGATTTTGAAATCCTTCCAGCCTCCGGCGGCGCTGTCGTCGGAGAAGTCCTGCACTGAAGTGATGCCAGACCTCGCGATATCTTTTAGCGCAGCTTCGATCGCCTCACGAAGCTTCTCTGGAGGGGGCGCCGGAATCGCAGAGGAAACCAAATCCTGCGCGGTCTCTCTCAACACGCCATTCGGTGCACCGAGGGCATCGCGAACAATTTCGCCCCCATTCGGGTCTTTGGTATCGGAAGTTAAATGCGCCAACTTAAGCGCGAGCGTGTTGGCTACAGCGACGTGCCCGTCGGTACGCCTCAGAAAAACGGGATGGTCAGTCGTGACCTCGTCAATGTCCCAACGGGTAGGCAGATCCGACGGCCGCCATAGAGTTTCGTCCCAGCCGAATCCGGTGATCCATTCGGTAGGCGCGGCGGATTCTGCCTGCTGGCGAATGCGTTCGCGAAACTCCTCGATGGAGTGTACGCCGGTGAGGTTGACGGTGATCTGCTTGAAACCCGCCTCAACCAGGTGCATGTGGGCATCATTGAATCCGGGCATTACGAAGTGACCGCGAAGATCAATAACATTGGTTGAGGACCCTTTCAGTTTCAAAACGTCAGAGTCGGTCCCGAGGGCAACGATACGATCCGCGCGAACTGCCATGGCCTCGGCACGTTGCGCCTCATGAAACGAAGACGCGCCAGCCGTACCGGTGTAAATGTTGCCATGAATGTAGACGGTATCGGCTTTGGGGAGAGCGGGCTGGGTTTGAGACATCACAACAGAGGTGACGATGATCGCAATCAGCGGGGTAAAGCCCGCACCTACTCTGAACAAGTGACGCGGCCCTAAAGAGACTGTGA
>QHZR01000079.1:0-62817 GCA_003224755.1 Acidobacteriota bacterium | reverse complement strand
CTGTAGAGACCTGCCAGACTTCATGTTTACACTCCAGGCCGGCCGATCCCCGCCAGGCAGAGAACGATCAGCAGAATTCGTTCCAGAGCAAGCTCCCTTCCGGTTGTATCGAACCACTCCTGAAGTGTATGCGCGCCCCCACCACTGCCGCCCGCACCAATGGCGATGGCCTCGCGGCCCATGGAGATAGGAATGTTCGCGTCGGTTGAAGCGCGCTGCACGTGCGCGTTATTGCCTAAATGCGCATCCACGACGCGCGCGATTTGCAGAATTCGGGCATCGGAATCCAACTCGCCGCCAGGCCGATCACCGATCACGACCATTTCCGAGCTCAACTGTGGACGGCGATGCGAATTCTGGCCGCTCGCGCTCCGTGCTTCCTCCTCTTGAAGGCCCTGTTCCAGGGCACGACGTAATTCGAACGCCAGACGCTCGAGTTCCGATGCTGAACTCGACCGGAGATCCACGCGCATGCTGGCCGATTCGGGAATCGAGTTCACCGACGTACCCCCGCGAATCACGCCCACGTTAAACGTCGCCTTGGGAGACGAAGAAACGCGCGTCTGGGAAAAAAGATGAATGGCGCGGCCAAGCACCACGATGGGATTAGGAGCACCAAAGTCGCTCCAAGAGTGACCGCCCGGGCCGCGGACCGTCACTTCAAAGCGGCGGCTGCCAAGAGCCTCGGCAACGATTGTGTCGGTTCCCGCTCCGTCGAGCACCACACTGGCCTGGATCGAGTCTTTCCATTTGGGATCCGAAAAAATGTGGCGCATGCCACGCAGATCGCCCTCGCCCTCCTCGCCAACGTTACCGATGAACAGCAACGAAGCAGTGTGCGGAAGATTGAAGTTTTCAAATGCCCCAGCGATTGCAAGAAGGGCGGTGACTCCGGACGCATTATCGGAAATGCCGGGGCCGGAGAGCTTGGTGCCCTGCTGCCGGATGTTGAGAGGGGTGTTTGCGGGAAAGACGGTATCCAGATGGGCACTGATGGAAATCATCGGCGTGGACGGCCCTGGATTGCTGCCAAAAACGTTGCCGATGCCGTCCTTGTGGACCTTAAGCAATCCGAGCGTACGAAAGCGCTCCGCCAGCCAGTCTGCGCGGGCAGTCTCACCAAAAGGGGGGGCAGGAATGCGGGCCAATTCGAGCTGCCAGCGCGCGAACTCCGTCTCCTGGTTGCGGAACCACTCGAACGCAGCCTTGACTTCTGTAGATGTGGCCAAGCGGGCCAATTCCTGCGCGATGGCGGAAGCTGGCTCGGCGGAAGTGCGCGGAACCGGGGTCATGGGATAAGCGTCATATTACAACCAAAGACAAGTCGTCGGCCCCTCCGACTTGCTCTGCTTGCCCAGGTCAGGCCAAGTAGGCTGCGGACGCCTCAGGAGACGCGGCGCAGGAATGCGCTTCCGCGATCGCCAGTTTTGAAGTATCTTGTACGCCATCTCTATTCACGACCATGAAAAATCTAAGAATCGCCATGTTTCTAGTCCTGGCCAGCATGGTTCTGGTTTCCCTTGCCGCCGCAGAAGAAGGACTCCTCGCTACTGAGCCTCCTAAAGAAATCACCGCTCAGGAAATCATCAAGAAATTCACTGCCAAAGAAAAAGAATTCAAGAGCGTTCGCAAGCGTTGTACCTACCGGCAGGTTATCAAGATCCAGCAGCTCGATGGGGACAAACCGGTCGGCGAATACCAGCAAGTTGCCGACGTAACCCTTGATCAGAGCGGAAAGAAAGTTAAGAACGTAGTGTTTGCGCCGCAACCTTCGATTTCCATCAGCCCAGAAGATCAGTACGACATCGAGAGCCGCTTGCATTTCACATTGAGCACGGATGAATTGCCTGAATACAACGTGCTGTATCAGGGAAAACAGCAGGAAGATGACCTGCACACCTATGTGTTTGACGTTGCACCAAAACAGTTTCAGAAGGGCAAGCGATATTTCCAAGGGCGAATCTGGTTGGACGACCACGATTTTCAGATCGTAAAAATGACCGGCAAATCGGTGCCTGACATACATCCGAAAAAACGAGGCAAAGGAGACGAGAACCTCTTTCCCAAATTTACGACCTATCGCGAGCAGGTGGACGGTAAATATTGGTTCCCGACCTATTCGGCGACCGACGATACGCTGCACTTTTTCGGCGGCGATGCCCGCATTAAGGGAACGATCAAAGCCACAGACTACAAGTGCGCGGGATCAGAGGTGGCCAGCGACGGGGAGTCGGCCGCTCCCGTACCGAAGAAGCAGCAGTGATGGCGGGACCAAGATTCGTCGCGTAACGCCCTACGCCAAAGGGCGACTTCGGCTGCCTTCGCCGCATCTAATAAAACAGACAACTACAACTTCGATATATTTCCCCAGGACATGATGAAACTCATTCGCGCTATCTCTCCTTTGTTTGCAGCCATATTGATTCTTGCGTTCGGTGCCTATTCGCAGGAAGGTCAGTTAAGCACCGCTCAGCCTAAAAGCATCACGTCTCAGCAGATCATTGAGAAGTTCGCGGCAAAGGAAAAAGAATTTAAAGAGGCGCGCGATCATTACACGTTTCGCCAGGACGTGAGGGTGCAAACGCTCGACGGGGACACCGTCAACGGAGAATACCGGGAAGTGTTCGACGTGACTTACGACAACCAGGGCAGGCATTTGGAGAATGTCACGTACGCTCCACAGGACACTCTAACGGAAATTATGATGTCGCCCGAGGATCTGCAGGACATTCGCCACCTGCTGCCATTCGTGCTGACCTCTGATGAAATTCCGGAATATGACATCCTCTACATCGGCCAACAGCAGGAAGACGAGTTGCATTGCTATGTTTTCGACGTTGCCCCCAAAAAGATCGAGGCTAAAAAGCGATACTTCCAGGGCCGGATCTGGGTTGATGATAAGGATCTGCAGATCGTGAAGACTTCAGGCAAAACGGTTCCTGACATTCGCAAGAAAAGCAACGAAAATCTGTTCCCGAAGTTCACCACATGGCGCGAGCAAGTGGATGGCCTCTATTGGTTCCCCGCCTACACCAAAGCAGATGACACCCTGCACTTCCGCACGGGCGCGTATCAGGACGTTCACATCCGAGAGATTATTAAATACACCGACTACAAGCGCTTTGGTTCGAAGGTGACGGTCACGTACGAAGGCAAGGAAATTCCAAAAGGCGAGCAGAAGCCGGACGAACAGAAGCTGGAGCGGATAATCAGCGATCAGCAGTAAGCCAGTTCAAGGCTTGGCCGCGGCTTTTCACAGATAAAGGCAGATAAATGCATTAAACCCTCTCTCTTCCAAAGCAAAAACGAAATTGTCATTCCGAAACCGCTTCAGGGGTGAGGAATCTGCAGTTAGAAGCAAATGCAGATTCCTCAGACCTAAAGGTCTTCGGAATGGCGGAGTATGTTTTATCTGAGCTGATCAGCGAAAATCCCTGGGTCACTCACTGCTCACAACCTAATAGAACAAATATTTCCGCCACTTATCGTCCGAGCGGCCCATCAGCCGCATGATATGACGACTGGTATGCAGATTGAAGGCGTGCGGCTCCCGCAGCAGCTTCATACTGGCTTCAACAGGCAGTTGATTTCCCTTGCGACGATTGCAGAGATGGCAGCAAGCAACCAGATTCTCCCAACTCGATGCGCCTCCGCGGGAGCGTGGCATCACGTGATCAAGGGTCAGGTCACCCGAAGAAAGAACCTCGCCGCAGTACTGACAGGTGTTGCGATCGCGCAGGAGAATATTCTTGCGCGAAAGAGCCCGGGTCTGATGCGGAATTCGGCGGTACTCGAGCAGGCGAATAACTGAGGGCACGCGCAAGGCAAACCGCGCAGCATGGAGAAAGTGTCCGTTTTCCTCTTCCGCCATCGCGACGCCCTTCAACACCAGCACGATTGCACGGCGCGCGGCACAGACATTGATTGGTTCATAGGAGGCGTTGAGAACCAGCACCGGCGCGTGCAAGGCCTGTGCGTCGCTCTCCTGATGGAAGCCAAAAACAGTCACAGTATTCCCGGTCCTCGCAAAATCGGCGAGATGTGGAGTACCCCTGTCGGTCCCCGAATTGTGCCTGTGTCCGGACATTTTCATGATGCCTGCGCAGTTTCAAACTGCGGCCCAATTTCTAGAGCTTCCTGATGCTTCAGAGTGCGCGCCACGGTCGCTACCCAAACGTTCTGCGCGCCTGCCTTCAGAAGAATGCGCGCGCACTCGGATGCGGTCGTTCCCGTAGTGAAAACATCGTCCACGAGCAGAACGTCTCGACCGTCTATCTTATTTGGATGCGCTACGCGAAACGCGCCGCGAATGTTTTCGCGCGGCTGCGGCCGCGTCCAGCCGATTTGCGACGCGGTCGGGCGAGTGCGCTCAAGAGCATCTATCATGAGCTGCGCATTATCGAAGGTAAGCTCCTTGAGTGCCTTGCGAGCGATTAACTCTGCCTGGTTGAATCCTCGCTCACGCCGCTTGCCCGCATAGAGCGGCACAGGAACAACCACCAAAGACTTTGAGGAGACTTGCAGCTTCCCGATGGCCTCGGCCAGCATCGTTCCCAAAACACCCGCAGCTGGCTCAACTCGCTCGTACTTCAGCAGATGAATCAGTTCCCGCAAACCTCCGTCGTACGCGCCATAAGCGGTTGCTTTGGTGAAGGATGGCTTCTCCTTCTGACAGGCGGCGCACTCCATCCTACGTGTCGCGGCACCCCAATTATGGGTGCTCCCTAATACGCCGTCACTGCAGATTTCGCAGGTTTCGCCCGTAATAGGCGTCATTGCCAGCAAGCAGTTTGGGCATACTGGCAGGCGAGAAATTTCTCGCAGAGGAGCGCCGCAAAGACGGCAATCGGAAGGGAACAGCGCAGCGAAAAGGCCCGGGGCGACAACCACCGCTCCCGAAACCACAGAATTCAGCCGAGTCTGCCCGGCGGGAACGGCCTGGCGAGTTGTGTCTCCGGTACTGCTGAAGACCTAGCCTCCCTCGTACGGCGCCTGGTTAGGCTCCAGCCGCACGAATTGCATCCAGTATAGCTAGGACTGCTCGCACAGGCAATTGCTCAGGCCGCTGCCTGGGTATGTACTTGCCGATGCTCCCGCTCGCGCACCGGAATCAGCGCGGAAACGTTGATCCGTAAGTAACAATTTGCGCAGCGAACCGGCTTTAGAAGGAAGAACGGCAGAACGTATTTCTCGAAGAAAGTGCGGCGCCGGGAGCGATACGCATCCGAACCGCCGCAGTCCGGGCAATGAAAACTGCTTCGAAACATGACTGATACCCTCAAAACCTGCCAAGAAGGCGAATCAGACAGGTGGCGTAGTTCATTATAGGGCGACGGAGACCGAATCCGTCCTAGGAATCAGTACAGGGACCGAACTTGTAAATCGGCCATGCCCGTGCTAAGTTGCGGCGCGGCCTATTCAAGCTGTATGAACCTATGGACCGTACAAAAGTTGCTGTAGAGGCATTGGAAATCAACATTGCTTTCAGCCTGTGAGCAGCGAGCAATGAACGGTGAGCAACAGCGGAGGTGCCCGCAACCAAGGGCTCGCCGCTCACGACTCATTGCTCACCGCTGATTGCTGAAGGCTAAGCCCGAAAGGAACCTCATGAGCGCACCCGTAAATCCGGTAACAGGTGGCAAGAAGCACCAACCTTTCGTCCCTGAAACGATGGAAATGAAGGAGTTCACGTTGCGGGCGGTCTTGCTCGGGCTGGGCATGACGGTAGTCTTGGGAGCGGCGAATGCCTACCTTGGGCTGCGTGCGGGAATTACGATTGCGGCGACTTATCCAGCAGCCGTGATCGGAATGGCGGTGCTGCGTATTTGGAACGGTTCGGTGCTCGAAGAAAATATTGCGCGAACATCCGGCACGATCGGAGAAGGGATCGCCGCAGGAGCGATCTTCACGATACCAGCGTTCCTGATGGCCAAGGCCTGGCCTTCATTCAGCTTCGCCGATGCTTATTTGAAGACGACCGCCTTAATCATGGTCGGTAGCGTACTCGGGGTGCTCTTTATTTCTCTCGTGCGCAGGGGCATGGTGGAGGATCCGGAGTTGCCATTTCCAGAGTCCGTGGCTGCCGGCGAAATACACAAAGCGTGAAGACGCGGCGCGCAAGCCGCAAAATATCTCTTCTGGAACATTGGAGTGGGTGGCCTGGTGTACATCCTGGGACGCTTCGGACTGTTCGCAGCTGACCAGGACATTCACCTGAATGTTGGAACGCTCGGGCGCAGCCAGGTGCGGTTGGGCACAGCGGCAGATTCCAACATCGTGGTCGCGGGAGGCGCCAGCACGTTTGCCGCACCGAGCGTAAGCCCGGCATACCTAGGCGTTGGTTACATCATTGGAGTGCGGCTCGCTTCCATACAGTTCGCCGGTAGTGTTCTGGCTTGGGGGCTCATCGTGCCACTGCTCATTTTTCTGATGGGGCCTCGACTTCAGCAATATCTTCCTGCTGGCACACCGGATGATTGGGCCGGCATGGCAGTGGCGATCTGGAGGTTCATCGTACGGCCAATCGCGGTGGGCGGGATGCTGGTGGGCGCAGCTTATACGCTTATCAATATGCGGAAGAGCCTGACTATTGGCTTGGGTAGGGCATTTGCTGACCTGCGCAAAACGGCCGCGGACCAGAACCAGTTGTCACGCACCGAACGCTATATGAGTTCGAAAGTAGTCTTTGGCCTGATCGCACTGATGTTTGTGTTGATGTGCTTTCTCTACATTCACATCACCGGGCTTACGCTACCGGCGATTCTGGCCGCAGTGGTGATGCTGATTGTTGGCTTCTTCTTCGCAACTATTTCCGGAAGCCTGTGTGGGTTCATCGGCTCTTCTAACAACCCGGTTTCCGGGCTGACTCTTTCTACATTGCTGATTGCCGCGCTCCTCATGGTCTTTCTTGGGGTCTCCGGACCATCGGGTGTAGCAACCGTCTTGGGGGTCGCTGCCGTTGTGTGTGTTTCATCGTCGGTTGCCGGAGAGTTGTTACAGGACTTCAAAGTTGGCTATATTCTGGGCGGCACGCCCGCGAAGATTCAGAAGGCAGAGCTCATCGCGGTGGTTGTTGCGAGCCTGGTAATGTATTTCCCGTTGGCGCTCCTCAATACCGCGTTCGGTTTTGGCAGCCGTCAATTGGCTGCACCCCAAGCCGGACTGATGGCCGCGCTTGCGCAGGGAATCGTCGGCGGGGAAATGCCGTGGCCGCTGGTAGGAGTCGGCATTTTCTTTGGCATCGCGATGATCATGATGCAGGTACGCAGTCCCATGCTGGTAGCGGTCGGCATGTACTTGCCGTTTGAAACCACGTTTGCCATTTTTGTGGGCGGAGTGTTTCGTACCCTCGGCGATTGGCTGGCCAAGAAACGCGGCTTCAACGAAGCACAGCATGCGCGAGTGGAGAACGCTGGAGTGTTGACGGCCTCCGGACTAATCGCCGGGGAATCGTTGCTTGGATTGCTCTGGGCCGGTTTAGTAGCGCTAGCGCTGGCGCAGCAACCTTGGTTGCGGGTAGCGGCAGTTTGGGCAAAGCGACTTACATCGTGGCAATTTTTTACACATCCCTTATATCTGGTCGGAATTGTGGTCATGGCGTTGCTGGCACTTCTTATGATCGCCCTTCCGCTAACCGCAGCGGGCGATCCGAAGGAACCGGCACCACCGACGGCCATGATGTAGGGGCGGTCGTTCGTCGTTGGTCATTCAAAGGATTCGAGTTTGCTTTCGATGAAATATCTTGATTACGCATGCGCGTGGACTATGTTCTTAACGGCCGTCATATTTCTCGCGGTGATTGAGTTATGGCGTCCGCGCGGGGCTGGTTTTGACACCCCTCTATTTTGGATTCCAGTCGCAATGATCAACTTCCTCCGAATTCGAAATGGATACCGCGCGCTCGACGGACTCCGCACATTCGCGATCGTAGCCAATCTGCTGGTTTTGATTCTTGAAATCATTCGCTTGGGAGAATGGGGCGGCTGGATATTTAGAAGTTGGGGTTTGTATTACCTGCTAACCGCACTTCTCGGATGGAGCCCTTATCTAATCGTCGGCGCTGCCAGTGCGGCAGAGTTGACATTTTCGATTTTTCAGAAAGACTCCTCTATTGAACCAGCCGGTGTGTAGTTGAGATCAGATTCTCGTTGGCAGAGCGAGCGAGTTTCTGTGGTTTACTGTTTTTGAGTGTCCATAGCTGTCAACATTGCGCGCCTGCACGAGGCGATTGCGTCGGCCGCACACCGCGCTGGCCGAGATCCAAGGAACATCCACCTGATGGCGGTCACAAAGACTGTCCCGCCCGAACGGATCCGCGAAGCTTACGATGCCGGGCTGCGTCTTTTTGGCGAGAATCGCGTGCAGGAGTTTGCCGCGAAAGCTGATGGGTTGCGGGATTTGGTAGGAGCAGAGTGGCACATGATCGGCCACTTGCAGAGCAACAAGGCTGTGAAAGCGGCGGAGTTGTTCGCTCGTGTAGATTCTGTGGATTCGCTTCGCCTGGCACAAAAACTCAACACAGCAGCGTCACAGCTGGGCAAGAAACTTTCCGTGTTGATTGAAATCAACATCGGCGGAGAACAGGTCAAGAACGGCGTCGCGCCTGATTCAGCGGAACTGGAACATCTATTGACTGGCGCGCCTGAATTCTCATCACTGGAATTTCGTGGGCTTATGACGGTTCCGCCGTATAACGACGATCCCGAGCAATCTCGCCAGCATTTCCGCGAGATGCGTGAGCTGTTCAATCAGATTGCACGGCGAAACCTTGCCTCCATCCGAATGGACGTTCTCTCTATGGGCATGTCGCATGATTTCGAAGTTGCTATCGAAGAAGGATCGAGTTGCGTGCGGATTGGTGCGGCAATTTTTGGCGAGCGACGAAAAGCCGGTTAGCGAAAGAATTAGGCGAAGGTGAACGGCGTTTTACTTAGAGCGGACGGATGAGCGCGCGGTGAAGATTTCCTCGCCTGGGTTCCTGACCGAGGCAGGAAGGAATCGGGAAACCGGGGAATACTGATCCCAATCTTGCGGAGTAGGAGCGAGATACCACCAGTTAGCCGGTTGCTCAAGGCATATGCCGATAAGCCAATATTTGCTTAAAGGCTGCAAAGGAATGCTGCTGGCAACATGCGCGGTGGCGCTTCCTCCCCCTGGTAAATCGTCAACTCGGACTTGCATTCCTGGTTCCAGCGGATGACTGAAACGCACACCACAGCCTTGGGGGTTCACTACTAATGTATGGCAGTTTTCAGAAAACTTAGTGGCAGGATCGAGGCTGGTGAGGCGGACAGGAATCTGCGCTCGAACTCTTGTGCCACGCCGACGTTGCGGGGTTCTCTGGCAGTTCCGCATATCTAAATCTCATTCTAGGCGGCTGCTGGCGGGCTCGAGGTGTAATTCGGAGGCAAGAAAAACCGAAGTAACTCTCTCGAAATCAATAGAAAGAGAGCGATCCGCATTGTCTCGCTCGGCGCACTGTCCAACTGAAGAAGAAGATAGCGAGAGGCAGGAGCACTGAAGAGAAAAGAAATAGCGATTCGAGTTCACGCAACAGTGCAGCTGAATTATCGGCCTGAAATATGGCTATTCTCAATCCGGCCAAAGAGTGTGTGAACGGCAGTAGTGCCGACAGAAAACGTACTGGTCTTGGCAAAGCGGCCACAGGAAAAAGTGTTCCAGCCATGAGCCAGGCACAGGAACCGAGCAGCCACAGTACAGCAGAACCCTTGTGGATGGAAACCTGCAAGCCAGCCGCGAAAAGACCGAAGGCAATCGCAACGAGCAGCGACAGCACGAGGACTGCGGCTGCCGCAGACACGCTGATGTTTACCGCAGGTGCAAACAGCAAGATGCCGCTGCCCACGTAAACGACAAATTGCAGCAAGTTGCCGGCGAACGATGATAGCGCGCTCAGTAACAGAAGCGTCGTCGTCGGCGTGGACGTAGTCATCAGGACTTCGAGCGTTCCGGTTTGCTGCGAATCTTGAATGGTCTGCAGGAAGCTGTGAATACCCGCAACCAAGAACGTGTAGAACCCGGTTCCGACAATCAGGAATACGACATACGGCATTCCGTCTGGACGGAACTGTGGGCCCACGGCGCGCGCCAGGTAATAGAAGGTGGCGAGTTGCAGGGCCGGTGAAACCAGTTTAAGGAAGAAGCCGCTGCGGTATCGCACGCTCGTGAGAATGTCTTTTTTTAAGACCGCGGCGGCCTTGGCGAAGATCATGCCGGGACCTCTTCGTTCCAGGCGATCAAATCTTGCTCTCCTATCAAAGTCAGGTAGACCTCGCGGAGTTGGCGGTCGCTCAGGTGGCGCGTTCTGGATGTCGCAATTAGCGAACCTTTCTGCAAGACTGCGACACGGTCGCAGACCTCTGCGGCTTCGGCAAAGTTGTGGGTCGCGATCAGGATGCTCATTCCGATCGTCGCGAGGTCTCGGATCAGATCCCATAGCTGCGCGGCCGCGGCGAGGTCAAGACTTCGGGAAGGTTCATCCAACAACAAGACTGATGGCTTCTTGAGCAACGCGCGGGCGATCCCAAGCCGCTGGTGCATGCCGGACGATAGCTTCATCACCTGCTTTTCAGCCGCATCGCAGAGCCCAACATGGTTCAGGGCTGACTCGACTCGATCATGGCAGTCGCTGCGGTGGACGTCATCAAGAGCAGCGAAGAATTCGAGGTTTTCCCGTGCAGTGAGGCGCGGAAAAAAAGATCTCTCTGAGGCAAGTGCGAATCCCACTCGCTTGCGCACTGCTGGGCCGTGGAGGCGTGTATCGAATTTTTCTATAGTCACCCGTCCCCTGTCCGGCAGCAGCACGGTGGAAACGAGCTTCAGCGTGGTGCTCTTGCCGCTTCCGTTCGGACCGAGCAGTCCCACGACCTCACCTTGAGCCAACTCCAGTGAGACATCCTTTAGGGCATGAGTTTC
Source organism: Acidobacteriota bacterium (assembly GCA_003224755.1). Lineage (GTDB taxonomy): Bacteria > Acidobacteriota > Terriglobia > Terriglobales > Acidobacteriaceae > Gp1-AA145. The sequence continues at coordinate 51,882 of QHZR01000079.1, read as the reverse complement.
TTCCCTGACGGTTCTGGAAAAGAAAGCCCTTTGCTGGAAGATCTTACTGACGGATTCGAGTGCGACGGTATTCATTTGTCGTCGGTGCAATGAGAGATACTTATGAAGCGGCTTTCTGCTGTAAGAAGATTCTATGGACGTCAGGCGGAATTGCGAGCCTAAGAATAATGGGCGGACATAGTTAGTTCACATTCACCATGGCGATCGCGGCGCAAGTCGAAATGGCTGTTGGTCAGGAGAGCGGACAGTTCTCACCGGAATTCGAATTGCTTCTTGCCTGCTGTCAATCTGGCCGTCATGGCGATCGCCTAACGCAGGCGCTCCGATCACCCATTCATTGGGATTCCGTTTTGCGCCTTTCGGAGCATCACCGTATTCTGCCAGCGCTGCATTCAGCGCTTTACGGCCGGGTGGATGTCCCCGCTAGTATCCAGTCTGCCCTGCGGTCACGATTTCAAAGCAACGCGCTAACGGGGCTGCGCTTCACGGCAGAGCTGGCCAGAATCACGCGTGTGTTTCACGATAGCGGAATTAAAGTGCTGGCGCACAAGGGGCCGGCTCTGGCGCAAGTCCTGTATGGCGATCCGGCGATGAGGCAATTCGGTGACTTGGATTTGCTAGTCCGGCCAAGGAACGTCGTGCAGACGAAAGCGGTATTGCAGCAACTTGGATATGAGCCGCAACTGCAGCTTTCGCCGCGTCAGGAGAAGGCCTATCTTCATTCAGGATATGAGTACGTATTCGGGCTGAATGACGACCGTAATTTGTTGGAATTGCAGTGGCAAATCCTGCCTCGGTTCTATGCCGTCGAGTTCGACATCGAGCCGATGTTTAAGCAGTCCATCGAAATCAAGATAGAAGGTCTTCGTGTGCGAAGCTTGTGTCGCGAGGACTTAATGCTGGTGCTCTGCGTTCACGCCGCGAAGCACGGCTGGGCGCATCTGGGAATGCTGCGAGACATCGCTACGCTTGCGGATTTCGAACTGGATTGGGAGTGGGTATGGGCCGGGGCAGGGCGGCTGAGCATTCGCAAGATTCTGCACGTTTCATTGTTGCTAGCGCGCGATCTCCTACGCTGTCCGCTTCCTGGAAACATGCCCGGCCTAGGTCAGATTGAAGATGCAGGGAAATTGGCTGACGCTATCCAGCTGCGATTCGATGCAGCTGAAGAACCAGACACATGGTCATTGCGGTATTTTCGTGAGTTCGCCGCCGCGCGGGAACGTTGGCAGGACCGTATTCGGTTTGCAACGCGGCTGGCGCTGACGCCAAGCCTCAGCGAATGGGAAAGTATGCGAATACCGGACTCGCTCTTTCCGTTGTATCGCGCCGTAAGAATGGGAAGGCTGCTGAAGCGGGCAATCGCTATGGCAATGGTGTAGAGACGTTGCTTCGCAACACCTCAGAGGTAGCAAGCGACGTCTCTACATTGCGGTTCGCATGCTCATCTGAATCGCTTCGGCGAGGTGAATGGCGTGGCGTCCAGTACACTGGGAAATCTGTTCGCGGCAACTGAAGCCGTCGGCAATGATCAGATAGTCCGCCGGCGCTTGGCGGACTGCAGGTAGCAGTTCGAGTTCACCGATTGCAATTGACACATCGTACTTTTCTTTTTCGAATCCGAAGGCTCCCGCCATTCCGCAGCATCCTGGCGCCGGCATTTCATACTCAATGCCCATGCGCTGAAGGACCGACTCTTCATCTGCCATCTTCATCAGGGACTTGTGATGACAATGGCCGTGGACAAGCGCTTTGCGGCAGAGTATGGGCAGTTGGAACGCCTGCGCATTTTTCTCGAGAAACTCGCTTAATAGGAACACTTGTTGCGAGAGTTTTTTCGCGCGGTCATCGTCGGGAAAGAGGTTAAGCATCTCATCGCGAAATACGGAAGCACAGCTCGGCTCGAGGACAACGATCGGAGTCGCACTCGCAATTTCGGGTTCCAAAACGTCGAGGGTTGCAAGGAGCAGTTTCTTCGCACGATCGAGCATGCCGAAATCGTAGAGTGGGCGTCCGCAGCAGACATTTCCTTTCGGCAGTCGCACTTGCCAACCGGCGGCTTCTAATACTTCTATGGCGGCGATCGCTGTTTCCGGATGGAAATAGTTGTTAAATGTGTCGGGCCACAGAACTACTGAAGAGGGGCTGGCGTGTCTGGAGCCGGTACGTAAGTCGGTCAGGACAGGCGAGCCGCCTGTCCCACGCGGCTTCCTCTTTGCGAACCAACGCCGAAAGCTCTGCTTGGCAAACGCCGGGATTGTACGTTTGGGAGAAATTCCGGCAAGCGATTTAGCCAGATCTCGCAATACTGGCGCTTGGGCAAAGAAATTTGCTGCTCCAGGTAAGACCGATGCAATCCGCGCCCAGCGGTCGATCTGGCCGAAGGCGTAGTGGTTGAGCGAGCGACTGCGACCGTCATAATGATGGGACAGAAATTCAGCTTTATAGGTCGCGACATCTACGTTGACTGGACAGTCGCTTTTGCAGCCTTTGCAGGAAAGGCACAAATCCAAAGCGGACTTCACGCGCGTGTCGTGCCATTGGTCGGGTATGACTTCGCCATTGGTCATCTCCCAGAGCAAGTGCGCGCGTCCGCGAGTGGAATGCTCTTCCTCGCGAGTCACACGGAAGCTCGGGCACATGACGCCGCCCTCATACTGACGGCACTTGCCAACGCCTACGCAACGAAGAGTTGCTTCGGCCAGGCTGCCATGATCGTGCGGAAATTTGAAATGTGTGTCCGGTTGCCAGGGCTTGTAATTGGCACCGAGGCGCAGGTTATCGTCCATTCGATTCGGGCGAACCAACTTGCCCGGATTCATCTTCCAATCAGGGTCCCATAGCGATTTGAATTTCTGAAACGCCTGGACAAGTTCGGGTCCGAACATTTTGGGGAGCAACTCGGCACGCGCCTGTCCGTCGCCGTGCTCACCGGAAAGAGAGCCGCCGTAGGAGACGACGAGATCTGCGGCCTCGTTTATGAAGTTGCGGAATTTCTTGATGCCTTCTCCGGACTCAAGGTCGAAGCTGATGCGATTGTGCGCACAGCCGTCGCCGAAGTGACCGTACACGACACAGCCATAGCCGTACGCGTCGGTCAGCTTGCGCAAATCGCGCAAATAACCTCCGAGTTTGTGCGGAGCAACTGCGGCATCCTCCCAACCTTCCCAGGTTGCCGGCTCTCCCGGTACGCGAGAGACCGCGCCCAGAGCGGATTCTCGTACCTCCCAAGCTTTTCTTGTTTGCCGGATGTCCGTAAGAAGACGAAAGGATGGAGCGTACGAGGTGCGACCGAGTGCTTCCGTTAATCGGCGCGCCCGGGATTCGGCGGCGGGGATAGTATCGGCGCCAAACTCGGCCAACAACCATCCTCCACCTTTGGGAAGAAGAGTCAAGCCTTCGGGATTCATTCCCCTGCGCTGCGTGTATTCGATCAGCTGGCTGTCCATTCCCTCAAGTCCAATTGGACGATGAGTGAGCACCTCAGGGACGAGATCGGCGCATTCGAACACGTCCCGACATCCGATTGCGAGCAGGACTCGAGCTTGCGGGCTTTCGATCAGCCGGCAAGTTGCTTCAAGAACGGTAACGCATGTGCCTTCTGAGCCAACTAAGGCCCGCGCAACGTTAAAGCCGTTCTCCGGAAGCAGGAAATTCAAGTTGTAGCCGGAGACGCGGCGTGGAATGTTCGGGAATTTTTGTCGAATGAGGTCGGAGTACTGGTCGCGAATTGTTTTCAGCCCTGCGTAGATCTCACCGCGGCGGTTCCCCTCCCGAATGATGCTTTCGAGCTCGCTGTCGCTCGTTGGACCGACACGCATGCGGACACCGTCATAAGTGAGGACTGCCAGTTCCTCGATATTTTCATCCGTCTTGCCGGCCATAACCGAGTGCACACCGCAAGCATTGTTCCCGACCATTCCGCCGATGGTGCAGCGGCTGTGAGACGCAGGGTCGGGCCCGAAGGTCAGATTATGTTTCTCGGCAGCGCCTCGCAGGTGATCGAGGATGACGCCAGGCTGGACCCGTGCTCTGCGGCGAACCGGATCAATCTCGAGGATCCGAGCCATGTACTTCGAGAAATCGACCACAACGGCGACATTGCAGCACTGTCCGGCGAGCGACGTCCCTCCACCCCGACAGAGCAAGGGCGCGCCATGCTCGCGGCAAATAGAAACTGTAGCAACTACGTCGTCATTATCGCGCGGCAGAACAATTCCGATTGGAACCTGGCGATAATTCGAACCATCGGTGGCGTAGAGGGCGCGGCTGCCGTTATCGAAACGAACGTCACCGCGTAGATTGCGACGCAGCGCCGACTCGAGCGCCACGGAATCGAGGTCCGAAGGCATGGAGTAAAGATAGCATTCGGCAACCTCAAAACTTCGCCGCGGATTTCCAGGATTAACACAGGTGAAGACATTCCTTGCGGCTATACAGAGGCGTGACGCACCTTTCGCCCCGCCGGGGCTGGCCATCTCTTACGCTTACCCAAGGCTTGCACCCCGGGGCTGCATTCTAGCGCCGCCTCGCGGCTAGGCTGTCCCAACGCACGGTCTGGAGGAGAACAGCACAGGGCGGGACGGCTGTCCGGCGCGGCGTGAGTTGGCTTTTTGGTCGAGTGCTGAACGGTGTTCTTATGCGAGCCAAGCGGTGAAGTCCGAGGGCAACGGATTTAAGCTGCCGTCGTAGCGTGAAGAATAATCCGTAAGGCTCAGAACCAGCAGGAGCAACAACCAGAAAATGGCTGCCAGCAGAATGGCCTTGGTCATCTTCTCGCTGGTGTATTTCACGTGCATGAAAATAAGGACAACTAGCGAAGCCTTGCAGGTTGCAATGAAGAGGGCGACCACGGTGTTGGCGTCAATGCCGTGATACTTCCCTAGATCGACTGTTGCGACCCAGGCCGTGACCACGGTCCCGACGATCAGGGAAAGAAAGATCAGCCAGTAGAGCTTGGCGGAAACGATGTGTTCAGAATGTTCAGACATAGCTGCTCAAGATATGGGTTTGCGATCAATCAAGTACAACAACGGGAATAGGTAAATCCAGACAATATCCACAAAGTGCCAGTACAAGCCGGCGATTTCTAAAGGCGTGTGGTACTCGGGCGTAAACCGTCCCTTATGGGCCATCCAGGTAATGCAGATGAAGATGCCGACGCCGACAATCATGTGGATCGCGTGCATTCCGGTGAGGGCGAAATAGAGAGAATAGAAAATCTTCGTATGCTGCTGGATTTCCACCTTTCTTTCCCTCAGCTTGACTGGATCGTTCTCAACTTTGTCTATCCCCAGTAGGTGCTCGTTGCCCTTAACCAAACTTCCTTCGCCGCTGATGACGTTGTAGTCGAAGGTTGGGATGTGGTGCTCTGTGTACTTCTTGTGCCACTCTATGCCCTTTATTCCAATGAACGACAAGCCAAAAACAAGAGTTAATAGCAACATCTTTACCTGAAGTTTGCGATTGCCAAGCTGCGCCGCACGGACCGACATTGCAACGGTCAAGCTGCTGCAAATCAGCACGGTGGTGTTGAATGTGCCGATGCCAAGAGAGAGACTTCGGCTGGCAGCGGCGAACTCCTCGAAATACCATCGGCGATAAATCAGGTAGGCGCAGAACATGCCGCCGAAGAACATAATTTCGGTGCCCAGAAACCACCACATTCCGAGGGAGGCGGCATTGCGCTGCTGCTCCACGTCGGCAAAGTGGTGCCGCAGTTCCGGCCGCGCTTCGTGCTCGGCGTGTTCCATGACAATGGGACTATCGCTCAAGTGTCACCTCTTCGGGCAGCGGCATATTCTCGTATTCGTAGGCTTCTTGAGTCACGATCGGAGTTTCATCGAAATTGAATGTCGGTGGTGGCGATGACGTCTGCCACTCTAGCCCTGTAGCCTGCCACGGATTGTCGGGTGCTGGCTTGCCGTAGCGCAACGACCACAGCAGATAAACCATCGGCAGCAGATATCCGACCGCGAGAATCGTCGCGCCTGCTGTTGAAAGCACATTCAGCACCTGATATTCCGGCGGATACTGCCAGTACCGGCGCGGCATTCCAAGATAGCCGAGAATGAACTGCGGGAAGAACGTCAGATTGAATCCGATAAATACAATTAGCGCCGCCAGGCGTCCCCACCCTTCGGGATACATGCGTCCGGAAATTTTTGGCCACCAGAAGTGCATTCCGCCTAGGTATCCCATGACCGCACCGCCGACCATTACGTAGTGGAAGTGCGCAATCACAAAATAGGTGTCATGAATATGAACGTCAGTCCCGAGGCTGGCGAGGAACAGGCCGGTAAGTCCGCCAATGGTGAACAATCCGATAAAGCCGAACGCGTAGAGCATTGGCGTGGAGAATGAAATTGAACCTTTGTATAAGGTGGCGGTCCAGTTGAAGACTTTGACCGCCGAGGGCACTGCGACCAGGAAGCTCAAGAATGAGAACACGATCGCGGAATATAAAGAAATCCCGGCGACAAACATGTGGTGCGCCCAGACTAGGAAGCCGATCGCGGCAATGGCAATGCTCGACATGGCCACGAAGTTGTAGCCGAATACCCGCTTCCGCGAGAAGCAGGGTACGATCTCGCTGATGACTGCCATCGAAGGCAAAATCATAATGTAAACGGCCGGATGCGAATAGAACCAGAACAAATGCTGGAACAAAACGGGATCGCCGCCGCGGGTGGGATCGAAGATCCCGAGGTTCAAAGCCCGCTCCAGGACCACCAGCACCAGCGTGATGGCGATGACCGGTGTGCCCAGCAGCATGATGATGCTGGTGGCATAGTGCGACCACACAAACAGTGGCAGGCGCGACCACGTCATCCCTGGCGCGCGCATGCGATGCACGGTGACCACGAAATTCAGTCCGGTGAGAATCGAAGAAAATCCTGAAACGAAGATTGCCAGGCCAGCTTCAATTACTTTGGTGTTGCTAAATTCCGTCGAGAATGTCGGATAGAAGGTCCAGCCGGTGTCCACACCGCCGGTCACGAGGCAATGAATATACAGAATGCCAGCGATGATGTAGATGTACCAGCTGATTAAGTTAATGCGCGGAAACGCGAGGTCTTTTGCCCCGACCATCATGGGAATCAGAAAGTTTCCCAGCACCGCCGGAATCGAGGGGATCAGGAAAAAGAAGACCATCACCTGACCGTGCATAGTGAAGGCTTTGTTGTAGGCATCGGCACTGAGCAGATCGCCGGCCGGCGTCAGCAGTTCCAGGCGAATGAGCAATGCAGCAAAGCCGCCGATAAAGAAAAATGCGGTAATAGAGAGCAAGTACAGTAGTGCAATGCGCTTGTGGTCTGTGGTGAACAACCACGAGCGGATGCCGTACTCCGCATTTAAGTAGTTCTTTCGTTCTCCGCTTACTGCTAGGGTTGCCATTGCTGTCCCTTCACTTCGATTCCTACTTCGGGCTCTCCGGCTGAGTGCCAGGACTCTTCAGCTCCGGAGTTCCAGCCTGCCCGGCCGGCGCCTGGCTCAATGACTTCACGTAAGCCACCAGCGCGTTTAATTGTTCGTCGCTGATCTGACCCTGGAAAATGGGCATGATTGGCTTGAATCCGGAAACGATCTTGGCCTGGGAATTCACGATTGATTCGCGAATGTAGTCTTCATCGGCAACTACAGTGCGTCCGTCTTCAAGCTGCACAGGCTTGCCGTAGATGCCAATCAGATTCGGCCCGCGGCCCTGCACGTCAAAGCGGTGGCAAGTGGAACATCCAAGCTGCTGGAACAATGCCTGACCGTTCTCTGCGAGTGAGCCAGCGACCGGACCGCCGGACATCCAAGCCTGATAATCGGCGGGTTCCATAACGATAACCTCCCCGATCATGCCTGAATGCATAGTGCCGCAATATTGGGCACAGAACAGATGATATGTGCCGGCTCTGGTCGGGCGGAACCACATGGTCGTATAACGGCCGGGGATCACGTCCATTTTGACGCGGAATGCGGGCACGTAGAAGCTGTGAATCACATCCTGCGAGGTCATGATCAACTTAGTGTCGCGTCCTACGGGAACGTGGAGTTCATTGATCTCGCGCTGGCCTTCGGTGTGTTGCAGCTTCCACATCCATTGCTTGGCCACGACATAGACTTCCGCAGCATCGCGTGGTGGTGTGCGCATTTTGAAGAAGAGCACCGCGCCCCCGACGAACATCACCAGGAAGACACCCATCGGGAGCACTGACCAAGTGATTTCTAGTAGCAGCGAACCATGAATGGGAGTGGCTTCCCGGCCATGGCGGCGCCGATATTTCGTGGCCAGGATGGCGACCGCCGCGAAGATCAGCAAGGTCATGGCGGTGCACACCGCCACCAAAAACAAATAGAGCAGGTCTTCCCAAAACGCGTGCGATGACGCGGCGACCGGCCAGATTGGAAAATTATCGAACATATTGATGAGAGCCGCTTCGCCTCCTGGAACCGTAGTCAGAATCCGAGCCGCGCCGGAACAGCACCAACAGCACCGTCCCAATGCCGAGAATGGTCAAGCCGCCGGAGAGCTGAATAATCCGGCTGATAATGGCGCTGTACTTACCCGTATTCGGATCGTAGTGATAGCAATATAGAATCACCTGATCTGCTAGCGTTCCAATCTTGTTCTGTGAAGCCTGAATCAATCCCAATCGCATGTCTTTCGGCGGAAACTCCACGCCGTAGTAGTACTGTGCGATCTTGCCCTGCGGAGTCAGGATCATGATTGCCGTCGAGTGCGCGAACTGATCGGTCTTGGGATCGTATTGGTATTGGAACCCAGCAGCCTTGGTCAGCGCGTCAATTGATTCCTGTGGGCCGGTGAGGAAATGCCAGCCTTGCTCAGCGCCCGCTCGCTTGTAGCGCTTGAGGATTTCGGCCTTCTTTGAGGTAGCAAGCTCCGGAGTGTCTTTGGGATCGAAGCTGATGGTGAGGACGTCGAATTCCTTGCCGACATCGAACTTCAGCACCTTGAGCGTACTCTCGAGCCCGACCAACAATTCACTGCACAACATGGGGCAGCGGTAGTAAACCAGGCTTAAGATCACAGGCTTTTTGCCAAGATAGTCGCCGAGCCGGACGGCCATGCCGGCTTCGTCTCGAAATGTGAGGTCAAGCGGAATTTGCTCGTTCAGCCGCTGCTCGATTCCTACGTTCTTCAGGCCAGGAGGCTTGACAGAAGCAGATGGCCCCAAGATGCCGCCCGTCATGCTCTGGGCAGAAGCGAAGGATGTAGTGAAGAGCATGGCTAAGATTGCAATTACATATTTGGACAAACGTGGGGACAGCCGCCCTCGGCTGTCCTGGCGAGCTTGCTCGCCAATTCTTTCGCCTGCATTGCTCCGCAGCTTCAGAAAACAATTAAGCCGAACTGCGTTCGGCGGACAGCCGAGGGCGGCTGTCCCCACTTTGTTGAGAGCCGAATTGTTGTGCCTACCTCTCACTACTTACTTTCCCTTCTTCTTTGCCGGATTTTTCGGCGAACTGCTGGTGTCTGATTTGACCGCTGCCTCTCGACCCGTATTCACAATCGACGGTGGGGCGGTTCCAGCCTGAGGCGTTGTCGGCAGTCCTCGTTGTGCGATCAACTGCATCGCCTGGGTAATTGGAATGTGCGCGACTCCCGCGCTCTGGTCCACCCATCCGGAGCTGTTGAGCTTCTCTTCTTCGCTGTAGCGGAAGTCATTCAGCTCGGTGCGTTCGTTGTCTTCCAGCCGCGGCTCCGGAAACTGCTCCTGAACTTTCCTGGCGGTAGTCTGGCGATCCGCGTTACGCGTGTCCTGCTCCGCGTTCACCAGGGGGCTGACACTCTGCTGCTGTTTTCGTTCGTAGGCGTCGAGAAAACGGAACATCCCCCACAGCACGTAATAGATCAGCACTCCGCCCACGACCACCGAAACAATGAAGCCGATGATCGGCTTAGAGCCCAGGTCTTCGCGCTCGAAGCCGCCGTTGCCGTGATTCTGCAGGTCATTCATGTGCCGCACCTACGTATTCAAGGAATTCCTGCGCGTGCATGTCGTACACCGGCAGCAGCGGACGCGACCTCAGGTTGCGGGAAAAGAACGCAAACCAGAAGCCGCCAATCGCGATGGGTACTGCCAGATCAAGCAAATATCCCCAGCGAAAGGCAAGTGTCTGGTTAAAATTCGGCTCGATATACCAGAACAGATCCACAAATCGCATAAACAGAAGCCAACTCGCCAGCCAGACCAACGTCTTCGCATCGCGTTTGAATTGCCGCGAGAGCAACAACAGGAACGGCACGCCAAAGTGGAAGACCACCAGCGCGAGCGCAATGGCCTGCCAACCGGAATACAACCGCCTGGTGAAGAAATTGATTTCCGACGGCAGATTTCCCGCCCAGATAATTAGCAACTGCGAGAAGCTGAAGTACGCCCACAGCATCACGAATGTGAGCATCAGCTTGCCGTGATCGTGCACCTCTTTTGCTTTCAGCAACGAGGCAGTTGGCGCATAGTTCGAAAGAATGCGCTCGATCACGACCATCAAGCACATGGCTGAGAGCAGCTCGCCGACGATGAAGATGAACCCGTAAATCGTGGAAATCCACGGCGGCGAAAGCGACATGATCCAGTCCATTACCGCGAACGAAATCGTGAATGCGTAAAGTATCAAGCCGGGCGCTGCAATCCGGCGGAAACGCGGACTGAGATTCTGAACGGGAGGCGAATCCTGTTCCTCCGACCATTTGTTCAGGAAGAATGCGATGATGATCCAAATCGCGAAGTAAACAACCGCGCGGCCAATGTAGCCGTTGAGAAACAGAAAATTCGCGGTGCCGTGGTGGGTCAGATAAACATGGCTCAGATCCACCAGATGTTTGTTTTTTGCGTCAGGGTGCAGCCACGTGCCATAGAGATATGGCATTCCTGCGATGATGGGAATGAACAACAGAGCCATTAGCGGCAGGCACTTAACGGCCGCCTCAAGCTGGCGCCGAATCACCATACCCCACTTGCCGCCAGTCATGTGCTGAATCATCAGAATCGCCATGCTGCCCAGCGTGATTCCCAGCCATAACATGAATCCAAGCAGGTAAGAACGGAAGAACTGTACACGCGTGTCGGGGAAAATCGCAGCGATCAGCGACACGACTCCAAAGAGCAGACCAACGCCGAGCGAGCGCTGATAGATCGTCTGCGTGATCTCAGGCACCATGAATTCAGAACCGTTTGTGCGCGCCGGGATCATTTCTGCTCTTCTCCTGTTTGGCTCGATGGCGGAACTGGAATTGGCGGGGTTGCGCCCGATCCAGGCTCTTCAAATTCCGGCGAATTCGATGGAACCGCCTGGCCCGCATCGGCCTGGCCCGCATTCTGGCTCAACTGCAGTGCGCGAATATAAGCGACAATGCGCCAGCGATCATCCGGAGGAATTTGCGCGGCATAGTCGGGCATTGCACCGAAACCGTTGGTCATCACGTCAAAGAAATATCCGAGCGGCGCTTTGCGCAACCGGTCCTGATGATATGTAGGCGGATGCTTGTAGCCGCGTTGGGGGACCATTCCGTTGCCATCACCCAGGCGGGAGTGGCAAGGGGCGCAGTAAATATTGAAGCGCTCACGGCCACGGGCAAGAGTTTCCGCATTCACCGGAACCTGGGACGGCATGTAGTCGCCAGGATTCACGCCGATCTTTCCGGTGTAGAAATATGTGTCTTCATGAAGCTGGCCGCGTGCGACTGTGCCCTCGACCGGCGGACGAGCAGAGCGTAGGTCGGCGTAGAAATCGCTCATAGCGTACGTCTTCATGCGGGGCTGGTCATGCATGTCCTGACGGCAGCCGACAAGGATCAAAACCAATCCCAGCCACGTGAATCTGCGGAGGCTCGCCATCAACTTGGCACCTCCGCGACTGAAATCGGATTCAGGCTCTCTAAGAACTGGCGCGTCCGCAACGCATCAAAATTCTTGTCTGACGAGAAGATGACTAGGAAGAACCGGTCTTTTGAAGCGCGGTCAAATTGCGGCACGTTGAATACCGGGTGATAAGGCATGGGCAGACCGTTCAGCGCCAACATGCCAAAGACTGCCGAGAGCCCGGAAAAAAGAATGGTCATCTCAAAAGTCACGATGATGAACGATGGCCAGGAATTCAAGGGACGACCGCCAATGTTGACGGGATAGCTGATTGTGTTGATCCACCATTGCAGAATGAATGCGCCGGTACAGCCAAGAAGGCCACCCACCAGACAGACCAAAGCCACGCCATTCTTCTGAAACCCGACCGCTTCGGAAAGCTCTTCGACCGGAAATGGAGCGTACGCATCCATCTTGCGATAGCCTGCCCCATAGGCGTTCTGCGCCGCCACGATCGCGGCGTTCACCTCGTCGAATTCGGCCATGAGTCCGTAGGTCCCGGTGTCTTTCATAGATCGTGGACCTCCTCCGCGTGCGCCACTTTGACCTCAGCCTCAGGCAGCAACGTTTTCAACTCAGAGATCGAAACCGCAGGCAGCAGGCGAAGGAACAGGAACATGCAGGCTGAGAAGAAGCCGAGCGTACCGATGAAAATAGCCCAGTCCCATTGTGTCGGATAGTACTGACCGAACGATGAGTTCAGGAAATCGCGGCTCAGACTGACAATGACGATTACGAAGCGTTCCAGCCACATTCCAACCAGCACGTCGAGTGAAACGAAGAACAGAAGGAGCGGATTGGTGCGGACCGTCTTAAACCACAGGACCTGCGGCACTACCAGGTTGGTGAAAAGCAAAGTGTAATACGACCAGGCATAGGGTCCGTGCAATCGGTTCCAGCGCAGAAAACTTTCATAGGGATCGCCGCCGTACCAGTTCATGAAGGCTTCGAAGGCGTATCCGTAACACACGATCCAGCCCGTGGCGAGCATCACCATGGCGGAGTTCTCAATGTGGCGCATGGTGATGAGGTCTTCAATTCCGTAAAACTTGCGGATGGGAATCGCCAGCACAAGCACCATGGCAAATCCGGAATAGATTGCGCCCGCAACAAAATATGGCGGGAAGATGGTCGTGTGCCATCCAGGCACGATACCCACCGAGAAGTCGAAGCTCACGACGGTGTGGACAGACAGCACCAGGGGCGTAGCTAATCCGCCTAACAGCAGATAAGCAGTTTCATAGCGGTTCCAGTGTCGGACCGAGTTACGCCAGCCCATGGCCATGGCTCCGAATACGAACTTCAGAGCTTTGTTCGAAGTCTGATCGCGCATACTGGCGAGATCAGGAATCAAGCCGACGAACCAGAACACCAACGAAATCGTCAGATAGGTCGTGACCGCGAACACATCCCAGACCAGCGGGCTCCGGAAGTTGGGCCAGTAGGTCATGGTGTTCGGGTACGGGAAGAGCCAATAGAACAACCATGGACGGCCGAGGTGGAAGATCGGGAACATGCCGGCGCACGCGACCGCGAACAAGGTCATGGCTTCGGCGAAGCGGTTGATCGAATTGCGCCACTGTTGTCGGAGTAAAAGAAGGATGGCGGAGATCAGCGTCCCAGCGTGGCCGATACCGATCCACCAAACGAAGTTCACGATGGCGAATCCCCAGCCGACGGGAATGTTCACACCCCAGACGCCCACGCCCTTGTAGAAGAGCCAGCACACCGCAAGCAGGAACCACTGCAGGATGACGAAGCAGATGAACATGCCGAACCCATGATCGGGCGCTTCAGCACAATTCCGCCGATCTTCTCGGTGAGCGAGGCAAACGTATGCCCCGGCCGGATGACCGGTGCTTTCTGTTCGCCGACTTCGACTTCGGTTGGTTTAGCCATGTTGTACTGAGCTATCAGTTTTCAGCTATCAGCTCTTAGCTTGTGAGCAGCGAACTATGAGCCGTGAGCTTGCTCGAAGCTCGTTGCTCAAAGCTCGTGTTTCAACGTGAAACGAAACAGCTACGAACTACTCTCCTCAAACTCCGGATTCGGATTTCTAATCTCCGCCAAATACGTGGTGCGGGGACGCGTGTTTAGATCGTCCAGCAAACCGTAATTGCGATTTTTTGCTTTCCACTTCGAGACCAGGCTGTTCGGATCGTTGATGTTGCCGAAGACGATCGCGTTCGCCGGACAAGATTGCTGGCAGGCAGTCTGCAACTCGCCGTCGGCGATTGGCCGGTTCTCGCGCTCAGAATCAATTCGCTTGTGATTGATACGCTGCACGCAGTAAGTGCATTTTTCCATCACGCCGCGACTGCGCACGGTCACGTCAGGATTGCGCATCATCTTGAATTGTGGCGTGTCCCAATCCTGGAACAGCAGGAAATTAAACCGCCGCACTTTGTAAGGACAGTTGTTCGAGCAATACCGCGTGCCGACGCAGCGGTTGTAAATCATGTCGTTCAAACCTTCGGTCGAGTGCGTGGTCGCGCCGACGGGGCAAACCAGTTCGCAAGGCGCGTTCTCGCACTGCATGCACGGCACCGGCTGGAAATAAGCTTTGGGATTGTCGCGATCGCCCTGGTAGTAGGCGTCAACACGCAGCCAGTGCATGTGACGGCCCTTGTTGACCTGATACTTGCCGACCACCGGGATGTTATTTTCCGACTGGCAGGCAATGATGCAGTTGTTGCAACCAACGCAGGAATTCAGATCAATCGCCATGCCCCATGCGTAATGCGGCGCCCCGCTATCGGATGGGGACTTGTAGTCGTACGGTGGATACAGGGTCTCGTTTTCCTGCAGCTTTTCTTCGTTGAAATTCGCTTCTTTTTTATATTCCTCAAGCGTCGCAGTGCGGACGACATCGCGATGCTCGTCGCCTACATCCATCGTTTGATAGCCCTGTGTGCTGGCGAGGACGTACGTACCCGCGGCTTTTGTGACATTGACCCCGGTGGCGATCCACGGCATCGCGCTGTATCGCAATTGATAAGTATCGAATCCGACGTCATTGCCGACGCGGCCGACACGCTTTCTTCCGTAGCCAAGAGAAACGGTGACAGAATTATCCGGGTGTCCGGCCTGGATCCAAACTGGAAGCTCCGCCCATTTGCCGTTCAACTCGATCCTGACCATGTCTTTACTTTGGATCTTCAGCCGATCAGCCATCGTCGGCGACATGAGCAGCGGATTGTCCCAAGTCATTTTGCTGAGCGGCTTCGGAAGTTCCTGCAGCCAGGCGTTGTTGGCAAACTGACCGTCATAGATGGAAGGATCGCGGCGGAAGTTGAGCTCGATGCCGCTCTGCTGATTAGGCGCGCTGCTCGCCGGGAAGTTCGTGTTCTTGATTGAAACCTGCTTCGGCTGCGATGTTGTCCCATCAATCCAGCCTTGTTCGAGCGATTTGCGCCACCACGAATCGAAATCTGCGCCGGTGTGCTTTGTCTTCCAGTAATTCTGGACAAGATCGTGAGCGGTAGCAGCGGATTGTCCTGCTAGAAGCGCAACCAGTTCGCTCGCAGTCTTTCCGTCATAGAGAGGCGCAATGAGCGGCTGAACGATGCTGACGGTTCCATCGTAAGCACGCGTGTCACACCAGGCTTCGAGATAGTGGGCTTCATTCACATGCCACTGGCAAAGCTCGGCGCTTTCGTCGTTGTAGAGGCTGAGGTGAACGCGAATGGGAATGTTGCTGTTCTTCAGCGCGTCTCCGAAGCCGAGATCGGCAGGCGCATCGTAAACCGGATTCCCGCCGAGGATCACCAGCATGTCAACTTTGCCCGCACGCATGTCGCTGACCAGGTCTTTCAGCGAGTCGTTCTGGCTGGCGGTGCTGGCGAGGACGGGATCAGAGTAGAAAACGGTCTTGCCGACGTTGCCAAGCGCCTGATTTAGCGCATGAGCGATCGCATGAATGTGCGGCGGCTGATGGTCGCCCGCAATAACTACGCTGGCACCATGATGCGATTCCAAATCTTTGACAAGTGGATCAAAAAAGTATGCCCATGCGGTCGAGGCGACGTTCTCGGTTGGGCCTGCATGAAGAAAGTTCGCCAGTGCACGAGCACAAGGCTCGATCTCGCCCGCCCTCACCCCTAACCGATGGTCCGCCTTCGCTCCCGTCGCGCTCGGAGTGCTCTCGATCACGTACAGCCGGCTCATCTTCTCGGAATCGGGATCGCGGCGCTTGGCGAAATCACGCGTATAACGCGTCATGCCCGGAAATCCGCCGGTTAGAAAATCGGCGTCCAGCGAAACGATAACGTCCGCTTTTGAGAAATCGTAAGTCGTCTCGACCGGTTGACCGAACGCCATCCGCGCGCCTTCATAAACATTGTCGCGATTGACCGGCTCGTAGAAGTGCCACTTGGCTTCCGGGAAAGCCTTCTGAAACTGCTGCATTTGATCGGCGAGCGTTGGAGAAGAAAACGATTTCGAAAGAACCCGGATGCCCGCGCCCTTGACCGCACTTTGCGAATTGAGCGCTCCTTTTAGTTCGGCGACCAGCGCACCCCAACTGCTGATGTTGCCGAGATGAATGACATTCTGCGACCGGTCAGGGTCGTACATGTCGAGGATGGAAGCCTGGGCATAGACGTCAGTACCGCCCTGGCTCGCCGGATGCTTGTCGTTGCCCTCGATCTTGGTCGGACGATACAGGTGACTCTCGACCAGCAATGGCGTGGCATATCCGCCGAGTGTGAAAGCCGTGGCGTAGAACATCGGCCGGCCGGGAATGACATCTTCCGGCTGGCGAACATAAGGAACGATCGGCTCGAATGGCTGTTTGGTGCAGGCCGTCATGCCTGCGAGGGCCAGCGATGATCCCATCAGCTTGAGGAAGCCGCGACGCGAAACGGCGTCAATCCATTCGGAGGCGCCCTTGGGGAATTCGCGGTGCATCATCTCGCGGAATTCGGGTTTGCCCGCGAGTTCTTCCAGGCTGCGCCAGAATTCCGGACCATTTTTTTTCTCGATGTCGGCCTGCACCTGAACGAGGTCAAGTTTGTCCTTCTTGCCGGGACAAACCGCCTCGATGTTGCCGTTTTGTTTTTCTTCGTTCATTTATGTTGTGCCGTCCCTTACGGGACTCGCGCCATTTCTGCTGCTACCCCGGCACTTCCGTGCCGGGCTTTCACATATCGCCCGGTTCGGGGCTGGTCCTGTGCCACACCTCGAATCTCGGTGCGGAGGTGCACTTTGATTCTGTCGCCCCTTCGGGGCTCTCGGTTGTTCTCATCCTACCCAGGGCTTACGCCCTGGGCTGTATTCTTGCGGCGCTGCGCGGCTGGTAATTCACGCCGTACGCCAGCGCATTTCCAACTTCCCACGATGCCGACGCAAGCCGAAAGACTCGGCCGTCCCTCTGGGACTTGAATTCCTTGTTACCAGCGCTGAAGCGCTGGGCTAAGTTCGTCCGCCCCTACGGGGCTGGAGCATAACTATTACAACTGTCACACACTCGGAACCCAAGGGCCTCACGCTAAAGGCCAAGAGCTAACAGCTAACAGCTGCCTCACCTATGGCACGTCGAACAACTTGTAATATCCATCACCGAGCGCAGATGGTACTTGTCCACCAAATGCTTGCCTAAAGAAAGCTGGTCGGTGTACGAGTTTCCATCGTCGGCAACCGGCAAATCTTTCGTGGGTTGCTGATACCGCATATTGAACACCTGCTCACGTGGGCGCAAATTCTTTTCGGGCGCGCGATGGCACTCGATGCACCACTCCATTTGCAGCGATGCATAGTTGTACATCAGTGGCATGCGGTCCACCGGGCCATGGCATGTATTGCAGCCCACGCCCTTGTTGATATGAATGCTGTGATCGAAATAAACAAAATCCGGCAGATCGTTTACGCGGTTCCACACCAGAGACTTGCCACTCCGAAAGCTCTCGCGAACGGGCTCCAGCATCGGAGCGTTGGTCCAGATTTGCGAATGGCAGTTCATGCAGGTCTTGGTTGGAGGAATTCCGGCAAAGCTCGACGTCTCAACTGACGTGTGGCAATAGCGGCAGTCAATTCCAAGCCCGGCCACGTGATGCTCATGGCTGAACGGCGCGGGTTGGGGCCGGGCAATTCCCGCATAGGTCACGTAAGGCGAACGCTGAATCTGAATGCACGCCCACAGCGCAAACGCAGCTGTAAAAATGCCCGTGTAAATCGAGGCACGAGAAATTACATTAGCGCTGCGATGGAAAATCTGCATCAGTGAGAATTTTTCTCTGCCGCGGAAACCGTTGTTCGACCCGATTGTCCAACCTAAGACGAAAATAAGTTGAAAGAAATGCTGTTTGTTTTTTGAAACTGGAAATTATAGCAGCTTGGCTGGTTTGGCAAATGCGGAAAACTCGTCGTTGGTCGTTAGTCGTTGGGGATGACAGAGCTTGGATGGCTCATGCCGGCATGAGTTCGCGTGCTTCGCTGGGATTGTATTCCGTGATGTAGCCTGCGACGGCGCTGGCGGCCACGGTGAGCGGGCTCGCCAGATACATTTGTCCGGGACCGCTGCGGCCGGGGAAGTTGCGATTCTGCGCACTGATGACAACCTGATCTGGCCGTGTTGAAACCCCCGGTCCGGCATTGATGCAGGCGCCGCAGCTGGGCTCGATCACATGAGCTCCCGCTTTTTGGAAGACCTCGAGGTAGCCTTTTCGAATGCAATACTCGCGCGTTTGCTGGGAACCAAACTGGATATAAAATTGCACCGCGCTTGCCACGCGCTTGCCTTGCTGGAGTGCGTCGGCTAGCACGCGGGCGTACATGTCCATATCTTCGTTCTTGCCTGCGGTGCAGGTCCCGCCGTATGCGAGCTCAACGGGGACCGGAGTATTTAGATCGCGCACGTATTTGCCGTTACCGGGATCGCCAGGGGTTGCGACCATCGGATGAATTTCAGACGCATCGAGTTCAATGACTTCGGCATATTGCGCATCGGGATCGCTGGTCAGGCCTTGGATCATCCGCTCAGCTTCACATCTGTCCATGCCACGGCGTTCAACCAGAAACTCGACAGCCTTTTGATCCGGCGCGACGATGCCAGTAAAGCCGCCTATCTCGGCCGCCATGTTGGTCATGGTGGCGCGCTCGTCCACACTGAGTTCTTCAATCGACTCGCCGGCATATTCAATCACTTTGGCCAGCGCTTTTCCGCTGCGCACGTAATCGAGGCTCAGTATCTTCAGAATGAAATCTTTTGCGGTTACATTTGCATTCTTCTTGCCACGAACAATGATTTTCACCGACTCGGGAACGCGGACGCGCACATCCTTCGTGATCCATGAATTGAAAACATCAGTCGTGCCAATGCCAAACGCAACGCAGCCAATGGCACCGGAGTGCGGGGTGTGGGAGTCAGAGCCGACAATCAACTGGCCCGGTAGTGCGTAACTCTCGAGCACAACTGAATGACAAATGCCTTCTGCGCCCTTGCGATCGGTCAATTCGCCGTGCAGTCGGATCCCTTTTCGCGCGGCAAACTCGCCTTGTTTTAACTTGAGCTGGGTCGCGAGATCGAGTAGGCCCATCTTGCGTTTTTGCTCGGAGAGGACTTCGTCTAGAAACGTCAGGTGGTCGCGGAAGAAGAGCACCGAACCGGGATCGTTGATTGGAGCGTCGCGTCCGACCAGCTTATCGAAGAAAATCGCCGCCATCGGGTTAACGTATTCGTGACTGAAGCGCAGGTCAGTGCGGGCGAAACCGGAGTCACCGGATTTGACTGCGGGCACACCAAGGCTCGGCGAGCCTTGCTCGCCCCGACGGGTGGGGGCACCCGTCCCCACGTGGTCATTGCTGATCCCCTCGCTCGTGCTCACCATGTGACGCGCGAAGATCTTTTCGGCAAGGGTCATTGGCGGTGTACTGTAACGGCGCACATTTCCAAGGCCGTGATACTCCATTTTGGCCCCGATTGGCGGAAGAAAAACTTTTCCCTGCATGCGCGCGAGATTGAACTGAAACAGACCGCCGTACTCGATGATCTGCCGCGTGATCTCATCTTCGCCGGCCGTAAAAACTGACAGCGGAATTTCGTCGCCCGAGAGAATCTTCTCAATCAGAGAAAAATCCGTAGATGTAAGAACGCCAAGGTTCTGGCAATTCTGCTTGTAAATGCGCTCGATATTTTCAGCAATCACCAGCTCGATGCCGGCGCAAAGCTCGGCGTAAGGAGATTGCTCGCGGCTCGATCCTTTGCCGCGGCGTTTGCCGCTAACCGCCGCGACAAAGCCGCCGCGCTTGACATCTCCGCGCTGGATGGGCAGCTCGGCTCCGCACTTCAGGCCTGTGTAGGGGAATTCGCCAAGCGTTTCATCGAAGAAGAAGCAGATGTGGGCGGGAGTGATCTCGTCGGTCGAAATATCATCGCGCAGTTTGGGATTGTTCTGGGGATTTTTCGTGTCCCAGGGCAGATCTTCCCCGGCAAGTTGCTTCTTGATCAGCGCTGGATCTTCTGTCAGGAAAAGAATGCGGCCCTGGAGGCGCACCGTCTGCGAGCGCTTCTCAATCTTTCTTTGCAGGAGAGCATCCATCACTGAATTCGCCCGACTGGACAAGCGGGCCGCCCGTCCACATCTATTCTACGCCGATGAATTCCGGGAGGCTTCGCAAGGCAAGCGTTTAACGCAAAGATCGCAAGAAAATCTACCACGCACCCTGCGAAGAGAAAGTTGAGGACTCCCGACCTGCTTTAATGATGCCCGTGTTTGCGATCATATTTCTCTCCTACCGGAAGCGCTACCGGCAGATGGTTGTCCTTCGGAGCAAGCGGACAGGTCGCGTACGGAGTAACTGAGCAGGGCGGACTGTATGCACGATTGAAATCGAGCACAACTTTCCCGTCCGCCACTGGATCTGTATCTAGAAACCTGCCGCCCGGGTAGGTGTCGGTTTTGCTGGTGAGGTCGCTGATCACAAAGCTCAAACCTTCTTTCTGATCGCCTTCAAACGACGTAAGCGTCAAATCCTGCCCATTCAGTTTGAAGCGAACTTCGCCAACTACTGGACTCGGGGTTACGTCACCGAGCACGTTCGGAACAGCAACCGTTTTCTTCCCATCGGAAGGCGCAAAGGTTGCGGTAACTCTGTAATTCATGTCGAGCGGGAAAAAGACTGGTCCTGCATAATTGCGGACCGCAGCACTGTTCAGGTCTCTCACTCGAATGCCGAGCCGGTCCCCACGCTCAATAACGAACATGCGGAGCGCGCCCAATTCGATGATAGTGGGATGGTTCGTGACGTCCGCATCCAGCTTCGATTCTGTGGCGATCTTTCCGCCAATCTTTGCTTCGACTCCGGATTGCAGCTTTACTGAAACATCTTTGTTCTGACGCACAAAGACGCCCGCGTGGGCAGGGCCCGATGGAAGCAGAATGGCATTATCGTTCGCGCTGCCGAAGGCATTTTCTCCGGGCTTGAGCCAGAACAAACCCGCAAGCGGAAGCCAATGCTGCTTGCGACCATCCACCAGTTCGGCTTTCCATTTCTCGAAGGATGTCAAGTAAGCCGAATCGGGCGGCTCGACTGCTGCGACTAGCGAGGCAGTGATCAGAAGGATTGCAATCGCAATCTTGCGGAGCATCATGACAAATGCCTCAGACCTTGATCTTGGCTGCGTATTCCCGCGGATCCGGCAACGGGTCCAGTCCGCGTCCGGCAAAAATCTCCTGGAACTCGTGCTGCAGCGCACCGTGAATTAGCCCATTCGACGCAAGCGTTTCGCGGCTGTTCAATTGAAACGGTCCACCCTGGAAGTCCATCACTTGACCACCAGCCTCTTGCACAATGAGAACGCCAGCGGCTGTGTCCCAGGGATTGAGGTTGAATTCCCAGAAGCCGTCGAGTCGTCCACAGCCGACGTAACAAAGATCCAAGGCGGCTGATCCAGCGCGCCGCACGCCATGAGTTCGCAATGTGATCTGATGATAAAAGTGAATATTGGGATTCTTGTGGCGCTTGTGGCTGGGGAAGCCGGTCGCCACGAGTGACTCTGCCAGGCCCACGGTTTTCGAGACATGGATCGGACGCTCGTTCAGGTACGCGCCCTTGCCCAGTTCAGCAGCAAACATTTCATTTCGGGTGGGATCGTAGCATACGCCCGCGATGGTTTCGTTATTGTGCTGCAGGGCCATAGAAACGCAGAACACAGGGAAGCCATGCGCGAAATTCGTGGTGCCGTCGAGCGGATCCACATACCAGCGGTATGCGCTGCCGGTATCATGTAAGCCTTCTTCTTCTCCCAGCACGTCGTGACCAGGCCACTTCGCGCGGATGCGATCGCGAATCAGCGTCTCCGATTTGCGATCGGCAGCTGTAACCAAATCGGCTTCGCCCTTGTATTCGATCTTGATGTTCTGGTCGAAGTACTCCATCAGCAGAGCGCCGGCTTCGCGGGCAATGGCCGACATTGCTGGAAGAAAAGAGAAGTTAGGGGCTTCGGAGGTCAAGATTCAGTTTCGCAGATAGTCCGACTCAAAGGCAAAGAGCGCTTTGCCTCATCGAGGCAAAAGACTTTAACCGCAAAGAACGCAAAGATCGCAAAAAATTAGGTCGTTTGTGATTGCTTCGCAATCTTTGCTGCTTTTCTTTGCGTTCTTTGCGGTAAAGCTCTTGTGGAACGCTGACGCCATCACCGCGAGATCAGTTCGTCGCGGCATCTCGGGGGAAAGATTTGAATTCAACTATTCTTACCTGCGACGTGGTTATCTTATCCGCATCCGTGCTGAAGCGCGTCAATGTTCCGCGCAACAAGTAATATGCGTCTTCATCAGGCTTCTTGCCCGGACCACGGGTCGCTGCCCCGGCAAACTCAAACCAAACTCCGTGGACGTTATCCGTTGTGAAGTTGAGTTTGTTGTCCTCCAGTTTGCCTGACTTGAAGAACTGATTCATGAAAACGCCCTTATCGCTTTCGGAGTCTCCAAACCGCGAGATGAAGCCGGTCACCCGTCCCTTCTCCTCAACGGTGATTTGGACGAACTCTCCGTCACGCAGAAATGAGTACATTCCGGAGTAGTCCTCAGGCACGGCGGCAGGGACTGACTGGGCGCCATGCAGTACAGGCCGGACTAAAGCGCAAGACAACAGAAGCAGCAATGCGGATCTCATGAAGGTGAGAGTACACCATTTTCCCGCACGTTTGGCGTAGGTCCTTGCCAACAAAGGCCATTTATCGCCCCTCCACGCTTCTTTTTCTTGACAAAATCTTTGGCGCTGCATAAAGTTCGATCAATTGCTTCTCGATTCGTGTTCTCCTACAGGTGCCAAAGTATGAAGAATGTTTATGAGGTCCTAAGGCAGAAAGAACTGGAGCTTGCGCGTCTGGAAAAAGAGGTCGAGGCCTTGCGTGTCGCCGCACCTCTGCTTTCAGACGACAAAGAGGCCGGTTCTGACGCCACAACCGCGAAGCCGACGCTCGCCACTGCCACAACCGCGCAGCAACAACCAATTCGTATCCCGCAGCCGCAGGTTGCCGCAGTGCAACCTACCGCCCGCGCCGCGGGATGGGAAGACAGCGCTAAACGCTGGCCGTAAACGCCGAACTGAATCATTTCACGGTGGCGGTTCGCCCTGGCTCATCTCCAGGGCGAATTGTTTTTTGGCATAATGGGTGCGCTTCCAGAATCGTTCGGAGGATGCCGTGCCAAACTCCATTCGCTGGATCTCCCCAGTTTTAGTACTACTAAACCTGCCCGCGCTCGGGCAGAACAACTCTCCGGCTCCTTCGGAACTCTTATTCACGGTTTCTGGTGCGCAGATTTGGACTGACACTGGAACCGACTTGAGCGCAGGCGACAGCCTCTCTTTAACTGCGGGGGCAAAGCCTGACTCTGGGACTTGCGGCGGCGCCGCAACAAATTCGTCTTCTTCCGACAAACTTCCTTTGGGCGAAGCACCCCTGGGCGCTCTCATCGCCCGCACCAGCGTAGACGGTGCCCCGATGCTCGTGGGCGGTAGCCGCGACTTGCTCGTGGATAGCTCCGGACATTTGTTTCTCGGCATCAATGAGGCCGGGAAATCTGACTGCTCGTTGGTTGTGAAAGTGAAGATCGCTCATGCTCAGCCTTCCGCTGACCAAAGCGGCCCGCGGGCAGGTATGAAGGATCAGCTTTCGTCGGCTGCCAAAGTCTGGCTGCAAGGACAATTCGGTAAGCCCCAAACGAGCAGCACTGAATCCTCGAATGCGGTCAGGTCAAGCGCGACAACCGGCACCGCACCCGTGCCATCGTCAGGGTTGAAGCTTCCGGGCGTCATCCTGGATGCCGAACTTTGCAAGTACATAGACGATCTTCCTCGCCGGGTGCACGATCACCTCGGCAATCCCGGAGACATGGTGAATTTTGTGATAGTCGGCAGCCAGGACCGGGCTCAGGCAACGCTTGACGCAGCGAACTGGCACTTAGCCGACGTGGACAGCAAAGAAGCCGGGCTCAAGGCAATCATGAACACCTACCAGAAAAAAGATTATCTGGAGATGCCCATGAGCCATCTCTACCTTTTTGACCGCATGCAGGACTTCGGTTATGAGCAAGCGCAGGCATTCGCTGTTGTAGCGAGCCGTCATCACTTTCGCATGTGGAAAACTCCGTTCACGTGGAATGGTGAAACGGTCTTCGCTGGAGCTGGAACCCACGATATAGGATTCGAAAGAGACGTGCGCAGCGGACACCTCACACACAAAATTGATCCCGAAGTGGACCTGGAGCGCGAAAACATCGCTCAGAGCCTGCAAAAATCAGGCAAAGTCAAGAACATGACTTACTATCTCCCGGCTAATCCCGTGCAGGACGCCAAGAATGCCAGCGGTGGTGGCTATCATTCTGACGGACGCTTGTTGGTGATCTTTCTACAGTGATCTTGTATTTACAGAATTAACCATCCGGAATTTAACCATCCTTCAAAGTTCGTTTCATCTTTCCTTCATACCCGCTGAGTAAGCTGCAATCCGGGGAAGAACATCAAGGGACTTCTGTTCCCATCGCGGCGGCGCTCCATAAATCAGCTCGGAGGATCCAATGCAGCTTCGCAGTCTTTTCAAAACCGGTACGAAGAACGCCGGCTTGGCAGCGGCACTCTTTTCGACGGTCTTCAACCCGCTACTTCCTATCTCTCTGAATGCTGAGAGTCCAAAGAAAACTGTCAGCTCACCTATTCAGCACGTGATCATCATCCTCGGAGAGAATCGTAGCTTCGACCACATCTTCGCAACCTACGTGCCGAAACACGGCGGAACGGTATCGAATCTTCTTTCGAAGGGTATCGTCACCACTGACGGCAAACCCGGACCCAACTACTGGCTCTCGAACCAATACAGCGCGTCCAATACCACTACCTACTCTCTCAATCCCGGAAGCAAAGCACTTTATGCCAACATTCCTCCTGTCGTTGCCGGCGGCCCGAAGACTCCGTATTTCTCAACTGTGGCGCAAGCAAAACTGATTGAGCCCTTATGTGCCGTTGAACAGCCCAGCTATCGACGATCTGTTCGACGCATTCCACTTTAGCCGCCCTAACTGACCACCGACACTACCTTTGGGTGCCCCACCTTGTCTCTGGTTTTTGGAGTCAGGGTGGGCATTTTGATATTCGTACCAAAGTTACTTCCGAATCACCCTCCCAGTCCGCCGCATCCTTTATTCTAGATACCTAAGCTATGCCTTCCCGACCAATCAAGTCCGGCAACTCCGGTAACACCGCGCTCATGGAAGCACCTGCGCTCCAAGGGGAACGCGAACGCGTGTTCGACGCCTTTCGCCATTGGGGGTATCTGGCTGCCGATCTCGATCCGCTGGGCTTTCTGGCACCCGTGCCTCATCCCGAGTTGCAAATTGACAGCGAATTTGCCCAGGAGGCCCGCAACGTTTATTGCGGCACCATCGGCGCCGAGTTCATGCACATTCCTGATCCGGAGCGCCGTCGCTGGATTCAGGAACGGCTCGAGGGAGGGCCTGCGCCGGTTGACCACGAGTTCGTACTCGATCAGCTCATTCGTGCGGACCTGTTCGAACTTGTATTGCAGCAACGCTATCTAGGTACGAAGCGGTTTTCACTGGAGGGTGTCACCGCGCTGATTCCGCTCGTGGATGAAATTCTCGACGCCGCCGGACAGTATGGAGCGGTCGAACTGGTGATGGGAATGAGCCATCGCGGACGCCTGAATGTGGTGATGAACATCGCGCGGCGCGCTCCTGAGGAAGTCTTTGCCGGATTTGAAGACGTGGATCCTCGCAGCGTTCTGGGAGGCGGCGATGTGAAATATCACATGGGCGCAACCGGCGAATACACCACACGCACTGGCGCAAAAATCCACATTCATCTGGTTTCGAATCCCAGTCACCTGGAAGCTGTCGACCCCGTGACCGTCGGCCGCACTCGCGCCAAGCAAGATCGGGCCGGGGAAGGGGGGAGCAAACAATTCCTTCCGTTGCTCGTGCACGGCGATGGCGCATTCGCTGGCCAGGGCGTCTTTGCCGAGACCCTGAACCTCGCGGACATTCCGGCCTACACCGTCGGTGGCACGGTACACGTGATCGTCAACAACCTGATCGGCTTCACCACGACACCTCGCGAGCTACATTCTTCCCGTTTTGCCTCCCAGCTTGCTCGGCGACAGGATGTACCAATCTTCCACGTGAACGCGGAGGACGTTGATGCTGTCATCCGTGTTGGCCGGCTAGCTCTGGATTATCGCTATACGTTTTCCAATGACGTGGTCGTGGATCTGATCGGCTATCGCCGGCATGGTCACAGCGAAGTGGACGATCCGACGATCACGCAGCCGCTGATCTACAAGGCCATCAAAGACCATCCGCCGCTGTGGGAGATCTATGCTGAAGATAATGATCTGCAGAATGCGCAGTCTCGAGCCGACTCCATTAAAGCCGAATTAGAAGCGGCGCAGAAACGTGCGGGATCGATCAGAAAAAAGCCCAGCCTGCGACAACTTCCGAACTACTGGGACAAGTACAAAGGCGGCCGTCATAAATCGCAATACGAAGTGGAAACCGCGGTGCCGTCGGAAGAATTAGCGCCGCTCACCCAACGGCTTACCACCTTTCCGGCGAGTTTTCATATTCATCCAAAGGTCGGCAAGCTGCTTGAGCAGCGCGCAGAGATGGGCGCGGGCAAACGGGAGGTTGACTACGGCATGGCAGAAGCCTTGGCCTTTGCGAGTCTGGTCAAGGCGGGAATTCCAGTGCGCCTGACTGGGCAGGACAGCCGCCGGGGCACATTCAACCAGCGCCACTCAGTTCTTCTCGATATTGAGAACGAACAGGAATATGTTCCGCTTGAGCACATCTCAGAGAATCAGGCGCGGTGCCAGATTTATAACTCGACGTTGTCTGAATCAGGTGTTCTTGGCTTCGAGTACGGCTACAGCCGCGATTATCCGGAGACTCTGGTTTTGTGGGAAGCGCAGTTCGGCGACTTCGCGAACGTAGCGCAAGCCATCATTGATCAATTCATTGTTGCCGGCGAAGCCAAGTGGGACCTGCTCTCCGGCTTGGTATTGCTTCTTCCGCACGGATATGAAGGCCAGGGCCCTGAGCACTCCAGTGCCCGCATCGAACGCTTCTTGCAACTTGCAGCCGTGGACAACTTCCAGGTTTGCCAGCCTTCGACCGCGGCACAGTATTTCCATCTTTTGCGTCGGCAGGCACTGCGCCCCTGGCGCAAGCCGCTGGTGGTGTTTACGCCTAAGAGCATGCTTCGCCATCCCGAGGCGTCGTCTTCGATCGAACAATTCTCAAGCGGAAACTTTCTTCGTGTGCGTCCCGAGGCAGAAATACATGAAGCTCGTCGAATTCTGCTCTGTACCGGAAAGATCGGCCATGAACTCCGCATGGAACGCAAGAAGAAGAAGATTTCTGACGTCGCTATTGCCTTCGTCGAGCAGATGTATCCATTTCCGGAGGCGGAGCTCGCGGCTGAACTCTCGCGTTACCCAAACGCCGAAATTGTTTGGGTGCAGGAAGAGCCGGCCAATATGGGTGCGCTCAATTACATGCTTCCGCGCTTGCGGCATCTTGCCGGCGATCGCCCGGTGCTGTCGGTCAAGCGTTCGGCAAGCCCCAGCCCTGCCACAGGCTCTGCAAAAGCCCACGATGTTGAACAGAAGGCATTACTCTCGCTGGCCCTGACCACAAATGGAAAGTAAGCTCGATGCAGCCACGGGCAAGAAGGCAGGCCGGCTGACGGCTTTCCTTATCCTGTTTGGGGCATTTCTGGCGATGATCGCCGCCGCTGCGGTCGGCATCGGTTATAACATTCATCGTTATTGGGAAGATGTCCTGCGAGTAGAAATCACTCGCAATCTCACCCAGAAGGCGCAAATGTTTGCCGTCCGCGTGAATACCGATCACGAGCACAAGATTGGAGACCTCGCTACGCAGGAAGGTCAGCTCGCCGGCGCACGCGCTACCGTGGTTGACACAAACGGCAGAGTAGTCGCGGATTCCGAAGTCCAGCTTTCAGCGCTCGAAAACGAAGCCCGGCACCCGGAATTTGTGGCCGCCCTGCGGGGAGAAACCAGCGTCGTGACCCGCAAAAGAAATGATTTCGGCGTGGCTGTACTTTATGTGGCCGTGCCGGTTTCAGGCGGCGCGGTTCGCCTTGCCTATCCCTTAGCCGACATTGATATTGCGACTGCGCATGCCCGGCGTGTTCTGCTCCTGGGCTCGGCGATTGCGGCACTTGCTGGTTTAGCGATCTCCTGGCTTGCGGCAACCACAATCGCTCGCCGCGCATAGTTCGGCCTCACCTCAATTTTCCCTACAATATTTCTTCGTTCCAAACGTCTTCAACCGTAGATGGACACGGAATTGAGCTTCGAGGCCATCGAGCGAATGACCGGAGACCAAGACCGGCGTATCTCGGAAGCGGTCGAACAGCAACGCGCTCGCTTGCGCAATTTCATTCGCAGCCGCGTGCCTGATCCCAGCGATGCCGAGGACATCCTGCAGGATGTTTTTTTCGAACTGGTTGCAGCTTATCGGCTGATGAAACCCGTTGAGCAGGTTGGGGCATGGCTTTTTCGGGTGGCGCGAAACCGGATCATTGATCGTTTCCGCAAGCGGAAACCTGAAACAGTCAGGCTGGGAGAATCGAAAGCTGAGGAAGGTGCGCTCTCGCTGGAAGAGCTGCTTCCCTCGTCTGACGCCAGCCCTGAAGCTGCCTTCGTACGAAATGTGCTGATGGATGAGATCGGAGAGGCCCTGGCGGAACTGCCTCCAGAACAACGTGAAGTGTTCATCGCGAATGAGATCGAAGGCCACACATTCGCGGAAATCGCCCAAGAGACTGGAACCAGCATTAACACGCTTCTTTCACGCAAGCGATATGCAGTCCTGCATCTGAGGCGACATTTGCGAGAGGTTTACCAGGAATTCGATAAGGAGGAATGAAATGAGGACCCAGAGAGTGGTTCAAAT
The DNA here is from genome assembly GCA_003224755.1 of Acidobacteriota bacterium. Lineage (GTDB taxonomy): Bacteria > Acidobacteriota > Terriglobia > Terriglobales > Acidobacteriaceae > Gp1-AA145. The sequence goes on along the minus strand of QHZR01000079.1, from coordinate 22,571 downwards.
GTTGGTGATTGCGTTGGTCGTCGGAACGATCATAGTGCTCGGCTTCGGTCAGGCGGTTTTGCACCTGTGGAACTGGGTCATGCCGGCGGCTTTTGGATTGCATCCCATAACGTATTGGCAGGCATTGGGATTGCTGGGACTTAGCTGGCTTCTTTTTGGAGGTCCGCGCGGCTGGTTTGGGGGACATCACGGCCATTGGCGCCATCGGATGCGGGCGCGGTGGGAGGCAATGGCGCCGGAGGAGCGGGAGCGGTTCCGACAAGGAATGCGGGCGCGCTGCGGACATTCAAGAACGCCCGCTGCAGATTCAAAGGTTTAGACCTGGTCAGGAGATGGGCTTACGCTACCGTTTTCAACTTACCCGGCATGAAGTGATACGGCGGCCAAGGGCCGCTCACCGACATTTCACAGTTCTTCAGCTGCTTGGCGGCGCTGGCGTAACGATTTTGATATTTTTCAATCGATTTGGAATCAATCAGATGGGCAATATCAATCATCATTCCGTCGGTATCGACCCGCTTACAACTGATTTCTTCCTCCAGCGGATTAAACAGCCTGTGCACCTGCACGGAAATCGCCTTGGCCTTGGTCTGGCGCTCCCGGTCGGCCATGGCCTTTTCTCTTAATTTGGAGAGGTACTCGCCGCCGACTGTGTCTGGAATCAAAACGTCTTGTAGCTGGCGTAAAGATCCATCCCGCACTAACAACTTTACATGCATCTCGGCCTTGCCCTTCAGGCGGGCAACACTCTCGCCGAACGCACGGCGATTGGTGCGCACAGCTTGCCGCAAACAGTCATCGCTGTCGAAAATCGTTCCAAAACGGAAAGGCAGTACTGTTCCCTGGCGGAAACAAACGCTGACGACCCTGGCATGATCGAGTACGTGCTTCTCGTCCACAGTTGTGGTTGCGCGATCAAACTCGCTAACGATCACCGCGAAATCGCCGCTCGGGTAACTGAGTACTGTCGCGTTGTTTACGCCCTGAATTCCGTCGAGAACGAATGGCCTACGCGTCCGTATTCCATTGTTGAGATGTCGTTGCTCAGTGAGGCAGTACGCATACCAAGACATAAGAGTCTCTCCATAGCTGGTCAGAGGCGGAACTGCTTACCTCGATTGCGAGACAACTCGTTAGTTTCGAACCCGGGAAGAATTGGGCGGTTTAACACAGAACCGGACGCTTACGGTGTCCGAGCTTCATCTTACCTCTGGGTAATCAAGAAATGCAACTATTTCGTTGCACTCCGCATCGTCGCCGCGTGTTTTTCGTCCTGAAGTTTCGGGGGGATGGCGAAGAATACAGCCAGAGCAATGTTCAGGATCAAGCTTGCCGGAACACTGATCCAGGTGAGTCCAAAACAGATGAGGTACGAGATCGGACCAATCGAATACTGACGGCTCGTTGCTGCCGCCGATTCCTGAGTTGACGCATCCAGCAATCCGCCTCTAACTACATGAAGCCAAAGCATATTGAAGAAGATCGCGATCACCACATAGGTGCCGTTAAAAACCGCCGCTGCAATGGTTCGGCCACCGGAATAGTAGTGAGCGGCGAGGAGGGCAGTGGGGAAGGGAACCACGCTCACTCCCAGAAGAAGGAGCAGGTTGAGGAACATCAGACCGTTGTCCGACCGGCGAATATGGTTAAACAGCCGATGATGGTTCACCCACATGATTCCGATGAACGCAAAGCTGATTAGATATGCGACATAGGTGGGCCATTGCCGGATCAATGCCGCGCCCAGATTGCCCTGACTTGCCGAGGGCACGTGCACGTCGAGGATCAAAAGCGTGATGGCTATGGCGAATACGCCATCGGAGAAAGCCTCGACGCGGGAGGTTTCGGAGGACATGAGAGAGAGGGAGTATGGATCGGATGGAGTATAGCGGGTTGCCCCATCCTTGTCGCGTTCTGTGCGACAGGGTGGGAATTTCGACTTGCCCAAAAGCTCTTCGCGCCCATTTCCACCTCGCTTAGCGCTTCACGATCTCAAGAATCCTCTCATCGGGCTCCGTCCATGCTGGCGTGCCTTGGCGGGTTAACTTCTGCGCCGCATCATCCCACCGCAGATGCGTTGTTTTGAACTCGCCCATCTCATACGCATACGTCTTTCCGTCATCGTTATAGAGCGTGAACTCACTGTCAGCCCCGGGATAAACCCGCACCTTCTCGATTTTCTGTTCCTGCCCGGTGTTCTCGATCGCGGAACCCAACGGAACAATTGCACCGGCTCGCACAAACAAGGGCAAAACCTCAATCGGCGCATCAACTTTGATTGCCTGACCGCCACGTACGCGCTCGTTCGTCCAATAGTTGTACCAGTCCGTTCCCGCAGGAAGGTAAACCTCACGGCTGGTTGCACCCTGCTCAGTCACCGGAGCGACAAGAAACGCGGGGCCGAACATATATTCGTCGCGAATGTCGGCGATGTTGGGATCATTCGGAAAATCCATGAATAGTGCGCGCATAAACGGCGCTCCGGTCTGGTAAGTCTTGTAGCCCAGCGAATATAGGTACGGCATGAGCTGATATCGAAGCTTCAGATATTTTTCGAGGATCGGTTCGGCTTGCTTTCCATACGACCAGACTTCGTTATACTTACGGCTACCGTGGGTGCGCATGATGGGCAAAAACGTACCGTACTCAAACCAGCGCGTGTAGAGTTCGGGATAATCGTCGTAGCCGCCAACGTTTTCGCGGGCATCGGATGGGTCAAGCAGCGGCGGGTGTGCCGGATGATGTTCGGCGGGCAAATACTGCCAGCCGCCGACGTCATTCGTCCAGTACGCCATCCCCGAAGCGGTGAAGTCGAGTCCGGTTGGAACCTGCCGCTTGAACGCATCCCACGTCGGATAAATGTCCGACGACCACACCATCGTGCCGTTTCGTTGCGAACCGAGATAAGCGTCGCGGGAAAGTATCAGAGCACGATTCTTCACATCGCGGCGGAAGCCATCGTAAATCGCGCTGGTATGCACTAATGGATAAATATTGAAGTACCGCGTGCCCGGGCCGACTGAAAAATAGCTGCCGTTCGGCGGAAGGTCGGGTTCGGTTTCGTCCATCCAGAGTGAATCAAATCCCTTGCTGAGGATATTGTCGCGGATCGCGCCCCAATACCAGCGCGCCGCGTCAGGGTTGCTCGTATCAACGTCAGAGCCGGCCCGATCGTAGGGGAGCCCGCTTGTTGGTGTCCCGTCGGCGAGGTGCTCGAACCAGCCCTGCTTCAGAATGAAATCGTAGTAGCGCGACTTCTTCGTAAACCGCGGCCACACACTGATCATGGTTTGAAATCCCATGTCGTGCAGATGCTTATTCATCGCCGCCGGATCGGGAAATCTTTCCGGAACGAAGTCCAACTGTCCCATGGTGTCGTAATAGAACCAGTCGAGCACGAGCACATCGGCGGGCAAATGCCGCTCACGATATCCCTTGGCAACGTTCAGCATTTCTTCCTGTGTAATGTAGCGCTGCTTGCACTGCACAAACCCGTAGGCAGCTTTAGGCAGCATTGGAGTTGCACCGGTCAACAGACGATAGCCGGAGTAAATTTCGTCAACGTTGTCGCCGGCGATCACGAAGAACGAAACCCGATTGCCCACCTGCGAAATCCAGTTCGTCTGCTCGTTGAAGCCGGGCTGGATCGTCGTTTTTGACGGATTGTCCCCAATCAATCCATAGCCTTTGTTGGTCACAACAAACGGCACGCAGATGCTCGGCGCGCCGGTGGCGGTGTAGTTGTGCCAGCACTCGACAGTGTGACCACGATGGTCGAGAAAGCCCTCCTGGTTCTGGCCAAGCCCGTAATAGTGCTCATCCTCGGGGGAAACGAACGTCGCTCCGACTTGATAGAACGGCTGATCCGAAGGCCGACGATCGTGTTCGATATACGCATTCCCATCTTTGTAGTTCGGAACCGACATGGACCAGCCGGTCATCTCCAGCAGCTTCTTTCCTTCGGGCGTTGTGATCGTGATGTGCGCGGGCGGCGCTGAGCCATTGAAGAACTTCCCGATGTCACGCTCAGTGAGGGAAGGGTGGCCAGGCCGATTTACATCCACGGTAACAATCATTCTCGATGAACGATAAACGTCGGCAGCATCGGTGTGCTGGTGACTCCATCCCTTTGACGAAGAGCGTGCGACGAATCCGAAACCGGGCGGCGCAGTGGCTTGGTCTTTCGCGAGGCTCAGAGTTACGCGGACGATATTGGGAGCATAAGGTTCGAGCGCGATGGTGCTGTTGTCGCGGGCAAGAACCAGCGAAGTCTGTTGTGAGTGTGCGCGTAATCCCGTCAACGTGCAGATCAAGAACCCTAACGACAGATACACTCGTTTCAAATCCATCAACGCATTCCTGCCCTTGCTGTGTCCACCGCCCGCAGCACCGCCTGCGCTTTGTTCATGCTCTCCCGATATTCCGCCGCAGGATCGGAGTCAGCAACGATGCCCGCGCCCGCTTGCAAATATGCTTTCTTACCCTTCATCAGCATGGTGCGGATCGCGATACAGGAGTCAAGGTTCCCGGCAAAATCCGCATAGAGCACTGATCCGCCGTAGACCCCGCGCCGTGTTGGCTCCAGTTCTTCGATAATCTGCATGGCACGAACCTTCGGCGCTCCACTCAGCGTACCCGCCGGGAAACACGCCGCAAACGCATCCAGCGCATGTAGCTCTGGTCGCAGTTTTCCTTCGAGAGCGGAAACAATGTGCATGACATGCGAGTAACGTTCCACATACATCAGGTCTTTCACTCTGACCGATCCATACTCGCTCACTCTGCCGAGATCGTTGCGGCCGAGGTCTACCAACATCACATGCTCAGCGCGCTCCTTTTCGTCAGTGAGCATTTTTTCCTGAAGCCGCGAATCTTCGGCCTCATCCTTGCCGCGCGGATGCGTTCCTGCGATCGGACGATATTCCAGCTTGCGTCTCGTCACTCGCACCAGCATCTCCGGTGATGAGCCCAAAACGTGCGTTCCGCCCATTTTTAGAAAATACATGTAGGGCGAAGGATTGACGGCTCGCAGTGCGCGGTAAATATCAAATGGTGGGATCTGGGGCGTAAAGTCCAGACGTTGTGATAGCACAACCTGAAAAATGTCTCCCGCGGCAATGTACTCTTTCGCTGTCCTAACGGACTGTTCGTATTTTTTGCGCGGAGTTACCGAACGCAAATTAAGATTGCCGCGTCTATTGCCAGCAACTTTGCCCAGCTCACTAGGTCGAAGACCCGCTGCCAAACGTTTTTCAAGTCTTTCAATATCTGCAACCGCGCGGTTGTAAGCCTTTCGTGGACTCTCGGTCGAAACATCCGCAGCGGCCATTATGTGTATCTGATGGCGCAGGTGATCGAAGGCCAGCAGGCGATCAAAAAACATCAGCACGCAGTCGGGAAGCTGAAGATCGTCTTGGGTGTCGTCTCCGATGTTTTCGAGTTGGCGAACGATATCGTAGGAACAGTACCCTACTGCGCCGGCCGTGAATGGCGGCAAGCCGGGCACAAGCGCTGGCTTGTGTTGTGTCAGCAGTTCTTTGGCAATTTGAAAGACGTTCCCATCCCGACGTTCGCGTTTCTTGCCGCGCTCGACAGTGATCTCAGCGCCATGCGCCCGAAGGTGCATGTAAGGCCGCGCACCAAGAAACGTGTATCGCCCAATTTGCTCGCCGCGCTCAACCGATTCGAGCAGGAATGCGTTCTCTTCGCCGCGCGCAATTGCCAAGAAAGCCGAGACCGGCGTCAGCAAGTCGGCCATCACGGATTTCACCACCGGCACGAGGGTGGACTCGCGGGCGAGGCGGGAAAATTCCTTGTAATCGGGACGAAGCATCTTGTTTGCGAAGCGGAGCAAACATTATAGGGGATTGATCACCGCGGGCCACGAACCAGCCGCTCTTATGCGGAAAGCAGGTTCCTCGACTTCGCAGGATGATTCTCATCCTGCTTCGCTCGGAATGACAGGATTAAGGAGATTACAGAATTTTCTTTCCAAACGCCGACAGCGCTAACTCCACCGCCAAGTCGGCCGTGCGATTGTGCTCATCAATAACAGGATTGACTTCGACGATTTCAAAACTCAACATGCGCCCGTGGTCGGCAATGATTTCCATGGCGAGATGCGCCTCACGGTAAGTGGCGCCGCCGCGGACGGGAGTGCCCACGCCTGGCGCATCTTCAGGATCAACCCAATCCATATCTAGCGACACGTGATAGCCGGCCGTTTCGCGTCCTGCAATTCGCAATGCCTCTTCCATGACCGTTCGCATGCCGCGCTCGTCAATGTCGCGCATGGTGAAAACGTCAATCCCGGCCCGGCGGACATTTTCTTTTTCGATCGCGTCAATATCGCGCACGCCGACTAACACACAGTTTTCGGGCGCAACTTTCGGCGAGAAATTGAAAATGTTAGTGAGATCTGCCGGCCCAAGCCCCATAATCGCGGCCAGCGGCATGCCGTGCACGTTTCCGCTGGGAGAGCTGTCCGGTGTGTTGATGTCGGTGTGCGCGTCGATCCAGATCAGACCAATCTTCTGGTTCTGACGCCGGTGGAACTCGGCAACTCCGGAGACAGTGCCCGCCCCAACGGAATGGTCGCCGCCCAGAACCAGAGGAACCTTGCCAGTCTCCAAAGTCTTCAGCACCAGTTCCGCATGCTTGGTGCAGGTCGCGGTGATTTCCTTCAAATATTTTGCATGGGGGTCGCCCGCTTTTTTCTGTTCGGGGATCGACACCGCAATATTGCCCGCATCCTCGACGACATGACCTAATTCTTCCAGCCGCGCTTCCAGTCCAGCGACGCGGACGGCAGAAGGCCCCATGTCGACGCCGCGGCGTGACTGACCAAGATCGAGAGGGACGCCAATGACGCGGATTTTCTTGGCCGCGATGCTCGGTGACGACAGGGTCATAACTAAAATCATTAAACCGCAGAGTCCGCAGAGATCGCAGAGTCAGGAAACTCATTCACGACCCGTCGAATTCCGTTCTTCAACATGGGAACATGAAAATTGACAAGCAGGCCCAGTTTGCATCCATACAGCCGCAAGTACGAAAGCAGCTGTGCCTCGTGAATGGAATTCAGACGTTCGACTGCTTTGATTTCGACGATAATGGCGCTTTCGACCACAATGTCGAGCCGGCACCCACAGTCGAGTCTCACAGTCTTGTAGATAACTGGCAATGGCTTTTGCTGCTCTACTTTCAAGCCTCGTTCGCGGAACTCGAAGACCAAACAAGCCTCATAAGCTGACTCCAGCAAGCCGAGTCCAACAACGCGGTGGACCTCAATGGCCGTACCGATAATTTCTTCGGTGATTTTGTTGAGCCGCTCTCGTTCGTTCATCATCCCTTATTCCATTTTTCTCTGCGAACTCTGCGACCTCAGCGGTTCAATGGTTCCTCACGGCTACAACCGTTTCTCACGGATACAACCGGTGCAACGTTCTCGCAAACGGAATCGTCTCCCTCACGTGCTCCAGACCGCACACCCATGCCACCGCCCGCTCCACGCCCATGCCGAAGCCGCCGTGCGGAACGCCGCCGTACTTTCGCAGGTCGAGATACCACTTGAATGACTCTTCCGGCAAACCGTGCTCGCGAATGCGTTTGAGCAGTAAATCATACGACGCCATGCGCTGTGAGCCGCCGACGATTTCGCCGCAGCCTTCCGGTGCCAATATATCCACGCAAAGCGCCAAGTCCGGCCGTTGTGGATCAGGTTCCATATAGAACGCCTTCACCTGCGCCGGATAACGATGAATCATCACTGGCTTTTCGAACTGCGCCGACAGGTACGTTTCATCGGGAGATCCCAGGTCTCCGCCCCACTCAAATTTCGTTTCGAGCGCGCCTTTGGCATGCCCTTCCTGAAGCATCTTGACCGCTTCGTCATACGTAATCCGTGGAAACGGCGCGGTGATTTTCTCGAGCTTTGCGGCATCGCGACCGATTGTTTGTAAATCGGCACGCCGCTTTTCGAGACACCGCTGCACCAGGAAGCTGATCAGTCCTTCGGCCAGATCCATCAGATCATCGAGCGTGGCATAAGCGACTTCGGGCTCAACCATCCAGAATTCGGTCAGGTGCCGCCGTGTTTTGGACTTCTCTGCGCGAAACGTCGGCCCAAATGAATACACTTTCCCGAGCGCCATCGCTGTGGCTTCGATATAAAGCTGTCCGGACTGCGTAAGGTAAGCCTGCTCGTCAAAATAATCGACGGGGAAGAGCGTAGACGTGCCTTCGCAGGCGGCGGGTGTAAGTATCGGTGGATCGGTGAGAGTGAATCCACGATCGTCGAAGAAATCTCTACAAGCCTTGATGATTTCCGCGCGCACCCGCAGGATCGCCGCCTGACGCGGAGTTCGGATCCATAGATGGCGATGGTCCATCAGGAAGTCCACGCCATGCTCTTTCAGAGAAATTGGAAATGGCTGATCGTCGGGCACACGCTGTAACACTTGTAGGTTGGATACATCGAGTTCGTATCCGCCGGGTGCACGCTTGTCGGCCCGCACCTTGCCTTCAACGATCACGCTGGATTCCTGGGTGAGGGCTTTCACATCCTCGAAAACCTCAGGAGCGACCGCGTTCTTCGGCACCACTCCCTGAATAGTTCCGCTTCCGTCACGGAAGATGGGAAACAGCAGCTTTCCGCTCTCGCGCAGGTTGTAAAGCCAGCCACGGATCGTGACCGATTGGCCCTCGTGCTTGCCGATCTCGGAGATTGTGGTTACGGGTGAAGTCATTTCAAAAAATTGAGTAATTGGGAAATTTGGTAATCGGGTAATTTCGAGCGCCGCACAATTTCCCAATTACAAAATTACACAATTACTCAATAATTAAACTAATTGCGCCTCAGCCTTCCTGAAAACTTCTCCCATCTTCTCGATGGGATTGATCTTTGCGTCCTCTTCAATTTCCAGCAGCAGCGGAGGTTTTTGGGGCGCACCGCTTAACAATTCCAGTGTTTGCTTCCAGTCAATGCTGCCGGCGCCGGGCCAAAGGTGGGAATCGCGGTCCTTAGTGTTGTCATGGATATGCGTGGAATGCACGTATTTCTTCACGCTTTCAAAAGCCGATGGCACATCGCTCATGATGTGAGCGTGTCCGGTATCGAAACAGACACCCACGTCATCGAAGTGCGCCGTCCGGATGAATTCCACGAGGCGGTCGGGGACCGAGAGATCGTTCGGAATATTCTCCAGCAGCACCCGCACCCCCAGAGGTTTGGCAAACGCGCGCAGGTGCTCGACCGACGTCATCGCCGCTTCAAATTTGCGCTCGTTGTAGGACTCGTTGGGCGTGCCAATGTGCTGAATCAGGAAGCGGAAGGGAATTTGTTCCGCGAGTTCGATGGCCCGCTTGATTTCATCCATGGCTTCGATTCGTGCGGCACGATCAGTGGAAGCAATATTGATCGGCGGCGCCCCGGCCCGTCCCCATTCATAGTCAGCGTAGAGCGGTGCATGCACCGAATGCAGTGGAACACCGCTGGTGCGGAACCAGTCGGCGATTTCACGCACGTGCTGCTTGCGATTTGCGTAGTCTAGATGCTGGCGGGCGCCAAAAATTTCGATGGCTTGAGCGCCTCCGCTCACCAGCTTGTCGAGCAGTCCCGGATGCAGCCGTTCCTTGACGTAGATGTATGTGGAGATCGCCTTCAGCATGTTTTACTCGAAGTGCCGGCGGACTTTTGAGGCTAGCTTAGCGTACACGCGCCCGTCAAATCACTGGGGTCCACTTTGCAGTCCGGGGTCTTTGCTTACGGCTCTTTGCGCGTCGGTTAGCCGGTTTCGCCTTCGCAGCGACCATTCTGTACGAATTCGAAATCGCTTCGCGAAGCTTGGCGTCGGAAAGCACGTCCAAGTCCTCAAGCGTCGCCCATTTATATCGTCCTGCATAAGCTGCCGGCGCAATTCCTTCTCGTTCCGTAAGCTCTGCAAAAGTCTCGGGACTACACTTAAAGGTGATCCGCTGAGGGACGCTGCCCAATCCGACCACCGCAAACAACTTTCCGCCCACTTTGAAGCAGAGTTCTTCACCCCATCGCAGGTTCTCGGTTGCGCGAGGAAATGACAGGCAGAACGCGCGAATCGCATCCAAGTCCATACCGCAACCGTCCTAGACCTGCTCCCTCGCCTCACCTAGCGTCACATCCACTTCCATTTTTCGCTTTCCCCGATATATGGTCACTTTCACAACTTCGCCGGCGCGATGACTATTCATGATTCGCGAGAGCTCTTGCTGGTCTTGCACTTGCTGCCCATCCACAGCGACAATCAGGTCTCCTCCGACCATGATTGGCGTGTTGCCAAGGTAGGCGCGTTCTGAGCCTCCACGTAATCCCGCCCGCTCGGCCGCCCCTCCCGGCGTTACTCGCACAATTAGCAGGCCGTAATCGGAAGGCAGCCCCAGTTCATCCGCGATATCAGGACTGATAGGGAGCGTTAATACTCCGAGCGCCGGTCGCCGTACTCTGCCGAGTGTGAGTAGGTCATTTAGAACAGCCTTAGCCGTATTGATCGGAATCGCGAAACCAATACCGGCGCTCTGGCCCACCCCGGGGGTGGAGGCGATCATGGTGTTGATGCCGATCACTTCGCCGCGCGAGTTCAGCAGCGGACCGCCCGAGTTTCCCGGGTTGATAGCGGCATCGGTCTGAATGGCTTCATCAATGGTTACACCGTCCGGCTCTTGTACCGAGCGGATCGAACTCACGATCCCGCTGGTCAGAGTTCCAGCAAGGCCAAATGGGTTGCCGATGGCATAGACTTTCTGCCCAACCTGAAGATTTCTCGAATCTCCAAGCGTCATGGATGCCAGGTCCGGCGCTTTGATCTGTATGACAGCCAGATCGTGCGAGCGGTCCGTACCAACTACAGTGGCACGGTACTTCTTACGATTGTGCAGCGTCACCTCAACCTGGCGCGCGTCTTCAATGACGTGGTAATTCGTAAGCACATGACCATCGCGATCAATTATGAATCCCGATCCTTGCCCCTCCTGCGGCACCAGCCCGTAGAAGAAATCGAACGCGACGACCTTAGACGTGACGTTGACGACTGAACCAATGTTCTTGCGATAAACCGAAATATTGTTCTGCTCGTCGGCGTCCAGTGGTTCGTTGCTGGCGGCCTGGGTGATCTCGATCTTTTCGGGCGGAGAATTTACGGTGTGAAACGTACCGGAACGGTAGGTCGTGTAGTAAAAGAAAAAGCCAACTAGCAGAGCCGCAATTGCGATCGGTCGAACGAACTTCATGAAGTGAGCACCTTACGGTCGAAAATATCCGCTCGAAGAACATTCTACTGTGATTCTATTTTCCGGGGGCGGGGGGAACTCGGCACACGAGCACGGTTGAATTACTGTAAGGGCACTCCAAGCCCGCGGCACCGGGTTGCTGTAGGACGACCCAATCCACACCATATCGGGATCTCAGAAGCTCAAAATCGGAGCGCCGAAAACGAGTCCAGCCCGCCTGTGACTGAACTTGCTCAGACCAGGTTTCCGCAAGAGCTGGAAACATGCTGACTGCTCCACTGTCTTTGACGCGGTCGGCGAGCATGGAGCGTTCCGCGATCGCGCGAAATCCATGTTGATCCTCTCCGGGCAGTCGCATGTGGTCGGGGTCAAGGGCGAAGTAGGCCTCTACCGGCGTGTCGTCCCGTATCCAGGTGAAGGCCTGCACCCATGCATTTCCCGAATTTCGCCCCGGCCATTCGATGTGATGCGTTGCCGGAAACAGTTGCCGCTGCGCGTAGAACATTCCGCCGTTGAGTGGGGCCAGCGCTGCGAACAATAAAAGTCGCAGATTTCGAGTGGAACTCATTGCCCATTCGGTGAGCCACCCGCCAGAAATCACAAATAGAAGGATGAAGACCAAATGCAGACTGCGCATGGGCTGCAGTTCCGCAAATCTCGCAAACGGAGGCACGCTGGTAATCAGTGCGGCGGCGAAGAACAAGAATCCAAAATTGACGGGAGAATTTACGGTGTGAAACGTACCGGAACGGTAGGTCGTGTAGTAAAAGAAGAAACCAACTAGCAGAGCCGCAATTGCGACGGGCCGGAGTACCTTCATCCCTTTCCTTTCAAGCAACGATTTCAAGCAACGATAGGACTGCTCGGATCACACAAACTAGTATTTTACTTGCCTCGGCGCCATCCGCGGAAGTTCAAATGAACGAGGGAGCTGCCAAACTAACAGCGCACCATAAACGCCGGCAAAGACTGCCATCAGTGGATGCACGAGTGCTGTTATCACGACCCAAAGTAGGGCGTGCAGGTATTTTCGTCGCGCTGCTGCGAGCACGATCCAAACCACCGCGGCGGTCGAAAAAGACCGCGTATTCAGATATTGGTCCATTACGTAGAGTGCGGTCCCCGCCACCGGAATGGTAAGAAGAGACGCAACCAGCAACGCGCTTCCCCATCCCGCGCGTGCTGAACCGAAGCAGAGTCGTCCCAAATTCCAACCCGCCAGTAGCAGAGAAAAAATGCAGGCCAGATGGCAAGTCAGCAGCACCCATTCCAGAGGAAAATGCGTTAAGCGCACTAAACCCGCGATCAGATTGGGGAAGAACGTCAGTCGTGCATGGGACGCAAAAAAAATATCGTTGTAGGGGTAGAGCGCCGGGTTCAACAGTTTTTTTATGCCAGGGACATAAATCTCGGCGTCCTCAACGAAGGGATGGTAGCCGTGAACCAGGACCGCAGCCACTGCGACAAGAAAGAGAACGATGATCGTTTGGAGATCAGCGCGTGCGGGAGATTTTGAAGGAGGTGTGATTTTAGGCCTGGGAGCTGCCGACGGTTCCGCGTGCATAGTAATTGGCAACTCCAGGCTCCAATCTGCGGCCTTCGGCGTCGAATATACGATAGCGCGCCCATCCCCATTTCTGAAAAGCAAACTGTAATGTGGTTGCCAGAACACCAAGCCCGTACTTCACGCTTCGTCGAAAATTGATGGATGACGCCTCAGGAAAATACTTTGTCGGACAGGAAACTTCGCCGATCCGGAAGCCGAAATACGCACACTGCGCCAGCATCTGGTTGTCGAAAACAAAGTCGTCGGAATTTTCCAGCAAAGGCAGCTTGGTCAGGACGTCTCGGCTGAAGGCACGGTAACCGGTGTGGTATTCAGAAACCTTGATTCGCAAGAAAAGATTTTCAAACGCTGTCAGGAAACGATTGAATACGTATTTGTAGAGCGGCATCCCTCCGAGCAGTGCTTGCCCGCCAATAATCCTTGAGCCCAGCACAACGTCGTAAACTCCGTAAGCAACCATGCTGGCCATCGCCGTCACCAGCCTGGGCGTGTACTGATAGTCAGGATGCACCATGATCACGACGTCAGCACCTTCGGCCAGCGCCTCGGTGTAGCAGGTCTGCTGATTACGCCCGTAGCCGTAATTCCGATCGTGCACAAAGTGCACCAGCCCTAACTCGCGAGCAACTTCCACCGTGCGGTCGGCGCTCGAATCGTCCACGAGAATTCGAACGTCAACGATCTCGGGCAACTCGTCCACGGTCGCCTGGAGCGTCCTTTCGGCGTTATAGGCCGGCATTACTACGGCAATGCGTTTTCCGTTAAGCATGAACGAAGCGATGAGGATGAGCGTTGAGCGAGCACAGTAGCTCATTACTCGTAGCTCGCCGCTGTTTCTCCTGATTTACACTCATCATAAATCATGAGTTCCGTTGCATCGCGGCCAGCCACATTTCCCATCACCACTCGGGGCACGGCCTTGCTTCACTTAAATTTTCTCCTCACCGGCATTGTCATGACTTTTCTGGGCCCGATGCTGCCAATTCTCGCCTCGCGTTGGGCGATGAGCGACGCCGTTTCCGGACGCCTATACCTGACCCAGTTCATCAGCTCCATGTTCGGCATGCTATCTTCTGCGCCCGTCGTTCGAATGCGCGGATACCGCTTCACATTCATCATTGGCCTCATCTTGATGGCTGGGGGCATGGCACTACTCGCTTCCGGTACATTCGCGCAAGGGATCATCGCCGTTGCCATTCTGGGATTTGGCCACGGGATTACGACACCTGCGGGTAATCTCAGGACCGCTGACATCAATCCGCATGGGAGCGCCTCTGCCCTGAACGTAATCAATGCGGTTTGGGGATTCGGCGCAATGAGTTCTCCACTGTTGCTGAAAGCTACGGTGCATCATCCGTCTTACTTTTTGTATGGAACCGCAGCCGCACTAAGTACTCTGCTGGCGATACACCTGCTGGTGCGATTTGTGCCTGATGCTCATTCTGAGGAGCACCAACTCAACAACGTCGCGACCGGGACCCGGCGATCCGGCCTGTTGCCGGTCATCTGTGCACTGTTCTTCATCTACGTCGGGGCGGAGACTTCGTTCGGAGGATGGGTTGCCACGTATGCGCACCGCATTGGGCCGGACAGCAAGCTCTGGGCGATGGCGCCATCTTTTTTCTATGGGGCGATGCTCGCGGGCAGGGCCTTAGCACCTCTGGCGCTTACTCGACTTCGAGAAACGACGGTCGCTCAAATTGGTCTCACACTAGCATTGCTGGGAGGCCTTGCCCTCGTCAGCGCTCACAGCATTGCTCTGATTATTATGGGCTCCTTTTTTGCCGGTGTAGGTCTCGCCTCAATTTTTCCGATCAGCGTTTCCCTTTTCCCACACTGGTTCGCGGAGTCCTCGCGGCGAGCAAGTGGCCCAGTTTTTGCCAGCGGCAACTTGGGAGGGGCCGTCCTGCCCTGGATTGTTGGCGTGACATCAACCCACTCGGGCAGCCTGCGTCTTGCGCTGTTCGTCCCATTGGTCAGTGTGGCTGCGATGTTGACGTTCTACGTAACCAACTCGTCTGGCAGGCAAAAAACGGCAAGTGCCGCGACTTCGGACGTCCCTTCCTGAGGTGCGTGCCGCGCTCTGGCGAGGATGGTTTATTGATAAACTTATAACTACATGTCACGCACCCTCTTCGAAAAGGTTTGGGACGAGCATATCGTCGCGACGCCGCCAGGCCAGCCCGCACTGCTTTACGTGGATTTGCACCTCGTCCACGAGGTTACTTCCCCGCAGGCATTTGATGGGCTGCGCGTCGCTGGTCGCCAGGTCCGCGAACCACTTCGGACGATCGCCACAGTTGACCACAATATCCCGACCGAACCACGGGGCACCCCAATTTTTGATCCGATCGCAAAAAAACAAATCGAAGCGTTGCAGAAAAATTGCCGCGAATTCGAGGTTCGCCTCTTCGACATGGACGCGCCCGAGCAGGGCATTGTGCATGTGATTGGCCCTGAGTTGGGGTTCACGCAACCGGGCATGACTATCGTCTGCGGCGATAGCCACACTAGTACTCACGGCGCGTTCGGCGCGCTGGCCTTCGGTATTGGCACTTCGGAGGTCGAGCATGTTCTGGCAACGCAAACGCTGCCGCAGCGCACGCCGAAGACGATGCTGATCCATGTGACAGGCAAGCTAGGCGAAGGTGTTTCCGCCAAAGATTTGGCCTTGGGAATCATCGGCAGAATCGGAACTGACGGGGCAACCGGACATGTCATGGAGTACGCCGGCGAAGCAGTGCGCGCGCTTTCGATGGAAGGCAGAATGACCCTGTGCAACATGAGCATTGAAGCCGGGGCTCGCGCCGGCATGGTGGCGCCGGATGAGACGACGTTTGCCTACATCAAGGGGCGCCGGTTCGCTCCACAGGGCGCCGATTGGGATGCGGCGGCTTCTCATTGGCGATCTCTGGCATCAGACGCCGGAGCAAAGTACGACGCTGTCGTTGAAATCAATGCTGCTGAACTTGCTCCTTTTGTCACTTGGGGAACAAATCCCGGCATGGTGGTTCCGATCACTGCGAGCGTGCCCGCCCTTCCGGCAAACGGTAATGCGAACGACCGCGCCAATGCCCAGCGCATGCTCGACTATATGGGCCTGCAGCCCGGCACTCCAATCGAACAGATTCGCCTGGAGCGCGTGTTCATAGGCTCCTGCACCAACTCGCGCTTGGAAGATTTGCGCGCAGCAGCCCGCGTAGCCAAAGGCTATAGCGTCGCCGCTGGTGTCCGTGCCATGGTGGTACCCGGGTCGCAGCAAGTGAAGCGCGCGGCCGAGCGGGAAGGGTTGGACAGGATTTTTCAAGAGGCAGGCTTCGAGTGGCGCGAATCTGGATGCTCGATGTGCCTAGGCATGAATCCCGACATTCTGAAGCCCGGCGAAAGATGCGCTTCAACCAGCAACCGCAATTTCGAAGGCCGGCAGGGGCGGGGCGGCCGCACGCATCTAGTCAGTCCGATGATGGCGGCTGCGGCAGCAATTACCGGACACTTCACGGATATTCGCAACTGGCGGTTCAACTAAGACGCGAGGACTTCAGCCTCTTCGTAGGCGAATACTGGCGCCACGCAAAGCGTATGCTTGTGCTACTTGTGGAAGAGCGGCGCTTTCAGCGCCGCGTAAGTTGTTTGAAATGAGTGGGGCTTTAGCCCCTGTGGGATCCAGGCCAAAGGCAAAACTTCATATGCAACCATTTCGCGCGCATACCGGCAAAGTCGCTCCGCTCTACCAGGCAAACATAGATACCGACCAAATTATCCCCAAGCAATTCCTAAAGCGGATTGAGCGCACTGGATTCGGCGAATTCCTGTTCAATGATTGGCGCAGATCGGCTGAGGGCCTGCCCAATCCAAATTTCGTTCTAAATCAGTCCCGCTACTCGGGCGCAAGCATATTGGTCGCCGGCAAGAATTTCGGCTGTGGCTCCTCGCGCGAACACGCTGTTTGGGCGCTCGCAAATTTCGGTTTCCGTGCTGTAATCGCGCCCTCGTTTGCAGACATCTTCGCCAATAACTGCTCAAAAAATGGGGTGCTCACGGTAGTTCTGAAGGAAGAAGAAGTTTCAGAGATCGCGCGCAGGGCGTCTGAAATTCCGGATTATCAGCTCAACATCAATCTCGAAACCTGCACAGTAGAAGATGAACACGGCTTCGGCGCGCGTTTCCAGATTGACGACTTCACGCGTCATTGCCTGCTTGAAGGACTGGACGACATCGGCCTTACGCTCCAGCACGAGTCGGAGATCTCTGCCTACGAAGCGCAGCATCCCGTACCGGCAGCGTGGAAGTCCTAAGCTGAAGCTAATGGGTCTTCCCTGCAGGTGGGGCCGTACCCTGACGGACCGGCGTACCCGGCGGCAGCGGTCCACCAAAATTCGGCGGCTTCAATTCTTGTTTCACGGCATCGGAAATCTTGTTGGCAATTCGCCAGTAGCACGCTGACCTGCCACATCTCGGTCTCGCTCAGACTACCATTGAATGACGGCATTCCGGTAAGCCGGATTCCATTCGCCACCTTCCAATAAGCTCGCCCGGCTCATCATCTGTGACTCCTTTGCCGCGAAAGAGGTGCGGTGGCTTGGAAACATTCCCTTTCTGATTGGGCCCTGATCCATGTTGGGGAATCCGTGGCACAACCCGCAATGGTGCTGATAAACGTGGGCGCCGGCGAGAAACGTCGCCTCATCGGCAGTAACCGGCACCGACTTCGGCATCTCTTTTTTGATTCGCGCATGCAGCGCTCCGTTGGCAAGCATTTTTTCAAACGGCAGCGTCTTGTCAGTAGTTGCAACCGGCGCTCTGCCCGAAAGGAAATATCCAAAGGCAGCTCCTATTACCAGCAAGACTCCGACAATTAGTCCCGCAAGAAATCTCAAGATGGTTCTCTGAGTGGGATTCGCCCGCGCGGCATTCCTGAAATCGCCGATTATAATCGGCGCATGCGGAACGTGCTGCGGTACTTTTTGCTGGCGCTGGTGCTGATCGCAGTCGCCTTGCTCTCTGCGCTTACCGCGATGCGTCTGGCGATCCACGGGCAAGAAGTCAACGTTCCCGATCTACGCGGCAAGAGTCCGGTCGAAGCGCGCCGCGTTGCCGATGATGCCGGCCTCGCTGCCTCAGTCGAGCGCAGCTATTACAGCGCCGCAGTTCCTGAGGGGAAGGTGCTATCGCAAGTGCCCTCGCCCGGGACTGTGGTTCGCCGCGGTTGGGAGGTGCGGCTGGCCCTAAGTCTTGGTCCGCAGCGGGTCACGGTTCCCCAAGTTGTGGGCGACAGTGAACGGGCTGCGAGTCTGACGCTGGCTCAGCGGAGAATCGAAATCGAATCCATTGCCCGCGCCGTGCTTCCCGGCTCAACTTCAGATCAAGTTGCTGGACAAAATCCGCCGGCGAACTCACCGAATGTGTCAGCGCCCAGAGTTAGCCTTCTGATTACACAGGCAGATTCACCTGCCGCATTTGTGATGCCGAGTTTCGTTGGACAGCCCTTGGGCACGGTAACGAACACGTTGCGAGATGCTGGGTTCTCAGTTGGAAGAGTCACGATGGCGGTAACGCCGACGCCAGAGAACTCCGGCACTCAATCAGAGACGAACGGCCCAGGGCCGCTAATCCCGATTACTTCATCTCCTGCTTCTATCGTCGTGGGACAGGATCCTTCGCCAGGAGCGAAGGTGCTGGCCGGATCGGCAATCAATTTTGTGGTGAAATGAAAATTAGGGCCGCCTGCGGTGAAGGCCTCGATACACCTAACAGATCCTCCTCTGCGACACACATTAGTGTGTGAGAACACCATGCGCGCATGAGGCAAGAGGATTGAATTGGCAACTAACAAGCCCCGACAGGGGCGGGATATAGTTAGCCCAGGACGTGAGTCCTGGGTAGATTCAAAGACAACGAGAGTCCTGTAGGGACGACAGCAACACGCGCTCGCCTAGACCCTTCGATCGTCGAGATAAACGAGTCTGGTTGAAATCGACGAAGACTTCATCCTTGCTCAAGGACAGCCGCGAAGAACCCATCGCAAGGATGCACGCCAGGAATCGTCCGCAGATGCGGCCCACTCAAGAGCGATTCGATGCCTTCCCAGACAAGCTCACCCTGTGTAGCGAGCCGCCGCAGTTCGCCCCCGCAATCAACCACTTTAAATGACCTCTCGGAAGCCATCGCCTTTTCGATGACCGCTTCGTTTTCCTCAGGTTCCAGCGAGCAGGTCGAATAAATAATGCGGCCGCGTTTCGCCACGTGCTTCATCGCCGCGGTCAGAATTTCGATTTGATATGCCTGCAAGCGCAAGATGTCCTCCGGTGTAAGCCGCCATTTGATCTCGGGATTTCGGGCCAGCGTCCCGGTTCCCGAGCACGGAGCATCCACCAGAATGCGATCGAAGGTTGTGGCGAATGGCATGTGGCGGGCGTCGGCTGCGATCACTTGAATATTTGACTCAGGCGCAAGTCTGCGGAGCAGGTTCGCGCGGTGCGGGTGCAGATCCATCGCTACGACCGTTGCGTTGGGATTCTTTTCTGCCATAATGCGTGTCTTGCCGCCCGGCGCAGCGCAGCAATCGAGAATGGAGTTCCCCCGCCCAACTAGCAGCGCGACCAGTTGCGAGGCTTCGTCCTGAATTACCAACCGGCGTTCGCGAAATGCAGTTTGAGAGATGTCGCCAGCTTTGAGAACGGCGGCTTGGCCCAGTAGTCTTCCTCCTTTGAACTGAATTCCTTGAGCCCGAACCTGCTCGAATGCCGTGTGGAAAGGCGGTGCCGGCGGTGAGGAGATGCATTCCAATGTGGGGACAGCCGCCCTCGGCTGTCCATCAAGCGAAGCTCGACTCGCATCACTAATTGAAAGAGTAGTGGTCATGCGAACCGCAGTCTGCGGCATCGATTGGTCGTACTCGCAGATCTTGTTTGCGGCCTCTGGGCCATAGATTCGCTGCCATCGCTCAACTAGCCATGCAGGATGTGCGGAACGATCATCGAATGAGGGCCCAACTTCTTGCCTCTTTTGGGAGAAATGGGAATTAGAAATCTTCCGTAACACCGCATTCACCATTCCAGCTGCTGACTTCTTGCGCGCCCGCTTGACCAGTTCCACACTCTCGTTGATGGCGGCGTGCTTCGGAACACGATCAAGGAACAGGAGTTGATACGCACCCAGGCGCAGTGCGATTAGCACTTCGCGATCCAGTTTGATTAGCGGTTGACTTGTGTGCTCTGCGATTTTGTCATCCAGTACGCCGCGCCAGCGCAGCACACCCATGACAAACTCGGTCAGCAAGCCGTGGTCTGCACCAGAAAGCTTCGCGAAGCGGCTGGAGTGGAGCAGCTCCGAAGCGTAGGAATCGGTCGTCTCGACCCGCAGCAGGATTTCAAACGCCGCCGCGCGCGCAGGGGAAACCGGCATGAGCAGCTATTTTAGAAGGCTTGAGCCGTCGAGAACGTCGGACCGCTAAAAAGTTGCAGGTAGGGATGACAGGCAATCTTCAACCCGCACCGGCAATGCGCCGAAACTCAGCCTTCATTCCAGATGTAAAGGAAGTTGGCGTCGGTGGCCGTTGCGACCTTGCGTCCGGCCTTGTGAGTGGCGCGGTTCAACGCCGAGCGCACTTTTTCCTTGCCTCCGTCCAAACCTGCCAACGGTACCTTCAGCGCGACCCCTTGGTCAACCTGACCGAGGTCGGAAAGAATTTTAGTGACAATCGTCTTGTGTTTGCCGTTGCGGCCCTGCGGCACATCCAGTTGCGCCATGGTCTTGAAGTTCATTGGAGTTTTATCGAAACGCGGGCTCATTGGACCTCCACGTGGCGATGGCAGTTTTCTATAACTAACGTTATCCTAACGTAATACTAACGTATCTGTCAAGATAAATTATCGGGCTCCTAAACTATTAGATTTCTAAAGGATTATGGCGGGGCGCAGATTAAACCCACAATGGGCACAAACCCGCGCCCTAAACCGGCCTTTAGGGCTATTAAAAGATTCCGTAAAGATGTGACCCGTATCAGTTCTTGTTTGCTACTGTCAAAGTGTGTTGAAGAAGCCAATCACACTTCGCAAGCCAAAAACATATTTCGAACAGGTTCCAGTGCGGGCGGTAAAGAAGGTTTTGCACCTTGATGAAACTCCGAATCAGCGACCAGCGAAAAACGGAGTGGCTGCACCCGGAAAGAAAAAGTTTGCCAGCGTGGCAAGCGGGAGCTGACAGATGAAAGATCAAACTAGGGAACGATGGCAGGTTCTTTGTGAGCAGGCTGCGGTCGAACAAGACCCGCAGCGACTGATGGCGTTGATTCGGGAAATAGACCAATTACTGCGCGAGAAACAAGAGCGGCTTAACCAGCAAGCGCCACAGGCACGCACTGTTGCCTGAAGTTTAGTTGAAGTTTGCGACCGAAATTTGACTGCATAAAAGCTCTTTGTCGGAAGAGAACCGCGGACGCCCAGGTCAATTATGACGGTGCGGATTTTCTCGTAGCGCACTCCGCATCGAGAGCGTTCCTTCACCAACGACCATGCGCTGTGCTAGCCAAGGTTCTCCATCGTCTGCGGTCTGTATCCGTGAACGAAGTCGCGGGCGGACATTCGTTTCTTGCCCTCGGGCTGAAGTTCGAGCAGTTCGATCGCGCTATCGTTCCCGCATCCTACAAATAGCTGGTCGCCTTTTAGGAGAAGCTGTGTGGGAGGAGTCTGTTCCGAGGCAGGTTTCATTGCGGTGATGTTCAGGCCCCGTCCGCGAAAACTGGTGAATGCTCCTGGCCACGGCTGGAAGCCGCGAAAGCGATTGTAAATTTCCGGTGCGCGGCGGCTGAAGTCAATCCGGCCATCTTCTTTCTTTAAAATCGGGGCCAACGTGGCCTGTGCATTGTCTTGTCTCTGCGGATGTATAGTGCCGGTTTGAAGCCCCATCAGCGTTTCGATCATCAGGTCCGCGCCAATCGTCGCCAGCTTTGCCGCGAGAGCTTCGGCGGTGGCATCTTCCGAAATCGAGAGCTCACGCTGCAGAAGGATATCGCCGGTATCGAGACCTTCATCAATCCTCATGGTCGTCACGCCGGTAACGCTCTCGCCATTCGCAATTGCCCACTGGATCGGCGCCGCGCCGCGATATTTAGGCAGAAGTGAGGCATGCAGATTGATGTTGCCGAATTCCGGAAGCTGTAGCATCCAGGACGGAACGATGCGGCCATAACCGACCACGATGATCGCGTTGGGACTAATCTCCTCCAGTTTTGTCTGCAGCTCTTCGTTAGTCTTGATTTTTTCCGGCTGGTAAATCGGTAGGCTCAACTCCAAGGCGCTCTGCTTGACTGGAGAGGCGACTAGTTCAAGTCTGCGGCCCTTAGGGCGATCAGGCTGGGTGACGACCAGTCGTACATTGAACGACTCGACCAGCTTCTCCAACGTGGGAACCGCGAATTGTGGAGTACCGCAAAAAATGAGCTCCATCGGATCATCGGGTGATCTGGTCATTGGATAACTAACATTATCTACGCTATCTACGTTGTCATCCCTTCTGTAACAACGACGGCTCTGTCAAGAGATACGGGTGGTGTGGGCGGCTCGGGTGTTATAGGAGCGCCATTTCGCTCTCGTGGAAGAATTCAGATCGTGCCGGCTGACCAAGGCTCGTGCTCATCTGAATCTCTCGATGGAAACTCAGCTCCGTCACCCATTTATGCGATCCCCCGCGGGCGACGATCATGATTCCCGGTTCGAACTCCCCAACGAGCCGGGAGGCCGAG
>QHZR01000583.1 GCA_003224755.1 Acidobacteriota bacterium | reverse complement strand
TTTAATCTTCGAATTAGCCATCGTGACCGTTGTAGTTAGGAAGCCGTCCCAATTTGGCGCGGAGATGCTGAGACGGAGTTAGAAAAGGCGGAGAACGTCCCGAGCTCTTCGTGGGCTGCCAAAATCCGCCCAACCGGACGGGCCGTCGCGCAATACCAGGAGACGCTCCGGCCGGGGCGAAAGTACTTTTTTCGAAAAATCGATCGGCTTGATCTCCCGATAAATCCGATCGAGGGCGGTCGCCGAGACCCCTTTCGCAAATGCATCAACCAGGTGGGGAACTGTGGCCGCAAGGAGATCAAGGAATGCGCCGCTGGAACCGATCGTGATGAACGTATTCCATAAAGATCCATTCTTCTGCAAAACGTTGGCTTCCGCAAGGCTCGGCTTTTCCCAAAATCGCGAAACGTATTGGAGAGAATTCGACGGGGATTCGGTAAGGATTGGGCGGGGCTGAATCCATCCGTACTCAACTTCCGGATAAGTGGCGGGCGCTCCGATCAGCAAGAGCCGGTCTTCACAAATTCTCGCGAGCCGCAATGCCCGATCGACAGTCGCGCGGAAAATCGAGGATTCGCGGAAGTGATGGTCTGACGGAAAAAGCGCGATCGTGCCACCGGGATCTCGCCGCATAATTTCAAGGACAGCCAGGGCGATGGCGGGTGCAGTGCCCCGATTTGAGGGCTGTACGAGTTTCTGGCCCAATCGGACGTCAGACAACTCCCTCCGGTAATATATTCGGTGCGCCTTGTTAAGCACAAAGAATGTGTTCTTGTGGAGGAAAAGCGGCCGGAGCCGGTCCCGAGTGTGGGCCAACAGGGTCTTCCCGCCAAAGAATTCGCAGAACTGTTTCGGCCTGCGGTCTCCTGAAACTTCGTAGCTGAGTTCGCGGAGCCGCGTTCCGTCACCACCCGCCAAAATGACGGCCCATTCGTGGATCGGTTCACGCCAGCAATTTACCATGTGATTCCGTGCGCGTCGTGCTCTTGGTTTCTCAATCATTTCGATTTGTCCTTACGACCTGAAAACAATATTTGGTGTGACCGTAACACCCGCGAACGCAGTGTGAAGATGGCGCCGAAGTCGAGACCTGGCCCGAAACAAGCGGGTTTTTGTTGCCTGCACTGTAAGACCGAGCGCTTTAGCTGTTTCTCGAATTGAGAGCCCCGAAACAGTGCAACGCGTGAACACGTCATTCAGGGGCTTCGGGAGCTTAGCGACGGCATTTGCGATAGCCCTCGCTAACTCCGCCCGCACTGCGACGTCCTCCGGCGTGAGTGAATCCACCGCCATCAGCGGCAGAGTGCCGCCGGGCCCGATTTCGTCCAAACTCAGAACTATCCGGTACTGTCCGGGATCACGAAGATGCATCAGGCATTGATTCAAGACAATTCGTGTGATCCAGGTCTTGAAACTTGCCTCTCCGCGGAAGGATTGGAATTGCCTGAACGCAGAAAGGTATGCCGACTGAACAGCGTCCAAGAATTCCTCCCGCGCCGGCAACATGCGGCGTGCGACGGTGACGGAATGCGAATAGTGGCGGCGGAACAATTCCGTCATTGCGTCCAGGTCTCCATTACGGGCATCGACGATCAGTTCCGGTTCCGGCTTCTCGAGTTGAGCTTCTGCGGGGCATGGCATGTTGAGTTGTGCTCCTCGGAGATTTCGCAATGACATAGAGCAAGCGCGGTTCCAGCAGTGAATTCGGGACAACCAGTCGGATGGCCAGCCGGTTACTTCGATCACCTCACAGTTAGTGCTGTGCTTGTTGTTTTTTGCCAGTTTCTTGGCAGGGGCAAGCCTTACAGATGTTCTGCCGACTCGATGCGCTGGGCGTGCCTTGCCGTGTAGCGGATCGGTGGTTAGATTGCCGGGCGTTCGGGCGTCCCCATGCCATTTCTTCGGCACCTGTTCGACAGGCTGGCAGCTCGCCAGCAAAACTGACCATATTGCTGAATCGCCGAGAGAACTCATTTCCCAAGGCGAGAAGCACGAGTGCAGGTAGTATGCATGGAACGACGAAGCTCGCAACGATCAATAAGCGCCTGCAGCTATACGATCTCGTGCCGCGCCATCAGCGCACCTCACGAGGTCAACGACCTACGACCGTTTTCTCGGGGTAAGTAATGTCCGAACACGACAAAAGCCAGACGATATACGAGAGTGAACACCAGGGACACACAGAGCTCGATTATCAAGGCGAAGGGTCCAGATCAAGCGCAGCGACGATCGCAGACCGTCCCAGATTCCGGCTCAACCACAAAATAATGGTCGTTGCATCGCTCGTGATAATAGTCGCCATGAGTGCGGCGTTTTTCGTTCGTGATTCGGTACTCTATGCACGTACGGATGACGCGCACATTGACGGACACATCACGCCGGTGAGCGCCCGGATCAATGGACAGGTACAGCAGGTCAACGTCATCGAGGGCCAACTGGTCCACGCCGGCGATGTTCTCGCCGTTATGGACCAAAGCGAATGCAGCATTGCGGTGAACCTGGCCATGGCGAATGTCGCATATGCCCAGAATACTGCGGCGAGCCTCTATTTCACTGCGGCGATTACCGTCACTACTGCGTACGGCGGCCTTAATTCGGCGCAAGCCGCGGCAAAAAGCGCCGAAATCGAAGTTGCGGCGGCGCAGCATAAGGTAAAAATGGATGAAGCAGTGCTAAAGGTGGCCCAGGTAGATGCCACTTCCATAGAGGCAGTTCTGGATGCGGCCACCCATAGAGGCAGTTCTGGGGGCCGATCAGCAGGTGTTGATGCAAACACAAGAAACGCTCGGGCAGGCAATTACGAATCTGAAGGTTGCGCAGACGGCCTCGCAGCAGGTGTCAATTGCAAAGGCCAAGGCGCAAGCGGCGGACTCTCAGATTATGGAGAGCCAGTCACAATTGGAACAGGCTCAACTCAGACTTAGCTACACGATTATTCGGTCTCCTGTTACCGGAGTCGTTGGCAAGCGGCGCGTTGAAGCCGGACAAAACGTAAGCGTCGGACAGGAACTGATCGACGTCGTGTCACTGGACGACGTCTGGATAACGGCCAACTTCAAGGAGGCGCAGCTTGGCCACTTGAGGCCCGGCCAGCCGGCCGAGATTAAGGTGGATGCCTATGGCCGCTCGTGGAAGGGACATGTGACAAGTCTGGGCGGGGCCGCGGGTTCTGTTCTCAGCGCCATTCCTTGCAACTCGGCCAGCAACCCCCAAGATAGGCAACGGGTGCCCGTTCGCATTGATTTCGACCGTTTGCAAAACCAGGACTTCAATGCGGCAGGTCTGTTGAAGCCAGGCTTGTCGGTTGAACCTGCGGTGAGGGTGAGATGGCTAAGGCGAACTCCCTCACCGTCAGACGGAATGCCTGGCAGTCGGTTATAAACCGTTGGGTCATTGGAATGCTTGGTGCGCTCGCTCGCCGACGGCCTGTCCTCCCGTATTATTGCGAGGGTGTGGCCATGCCGCATTCGGTGTTCCTCAAGATCTTTTTTCAATGCAAAGACGAATCTGCTATCCCCGAGTACTACTAAAGCGGTCGTGGCTCGGCGCCAGGGCCAGCCGAGCCTGCTGTGCGCGAAGTTTTTGCTATCCACACGTATCGCCTGAATGTGGT
>QHZR01000581.1 GCA_003224755.1 Acidobacteriota bacterium | reverse complement strand
ACAATAACGCTCATGCCAAAGCCGGCAACATCAACCACGCGCTAGGAATCACCAGCGGCGAACTGGTTGCGATTTTCGACTCGGATCACATTCCAACCCGCTCGTTTCTGCAAACCACGCTCGGGTGGTTTCAGAGAGATCGCCGTCTCGGTATGGTGCAGACGCCCCACCATTTTTATTCTCCCGATCCATTCGAGCGCAATCTCGGACAATTCCGCAAGATTCCCAATGAAGGAGAGTTGTTTCACCGCCTGGTCCAGGATGGAAACGACCTTTGGAATGCCAGCTTCTTCTGTGGTTCGTGCGCAGTGCTCCGTCGAAAGTCGCTGAACCACATTGGCGGCATCGCCGTTGAAACGGTCACAGAAGACGCTCACACCGCTTTGCGCATGCAAAGGCGCGGCTGGCACACGGCGTACATCAATATTCCTCAGGCTGCAGGCTTAGCAACGGAGAGCCTGGCTGCGCACATTGGACAGCGTGTCCGTTGGGCACGTGGAATGGTCCAGATCCTGCGCACTGAAAATCCTCTGTTCACTACGGGACTCTCCTTTTCCCAACGGCTTTGCTACTTCAATGCGACCACTCATTTCCTTTTTGCACTGCCACGGCTGATCTTTCTTATCGTCCCGCTTGTGTATCTGTTGTTCGGCATGGTGAACATTTACGGATACTCGCTGGCAGTGTTTGCGTACGCGCTCCCCCATATTGTGCTGTCGAATATGACGAACTCGCGTGTGCAAGGACGCTGTCGTTTTTCTTTCTGGAATGAGATCTACGAAGCAGTGCTCGCGCCTTACATTCTTTTTCCAACTTTGCTCGCACTGATTAATCCGCGGCTTGGGAAGTTCAATGTCACCAGCAAGGGTGGAATCATTCGCAGATCATATTTCGACCGGCGGATTGCCTGGCCCTTTCTGCTCCTGCTGGCTCTGAATGCGGCGGGACTGGTCATGGCCGAGCGGCGCTTTGTATCAGACCCCTACCACCACGACACGGTTCTGATGAACACGGTCTGGACGGTATACAACATGGTCATTCTTTCGGTTGCTGCTTCCGTGGCTTGGGAGAAAAAGCAGCGGCGTTCTCTGGTGCGCGTTAACGTGCGCGTACCACTCGAACTTGCGACTTCGGACGCACAGCGAATCGCGGGCGTGACGGCGCAGCTTTCGGGCCGCGGAGCAATGGTGCGTTTGGCGAGTTCTGTGCGGTTTTCTCGTGGCACGCCGGTGATGTTGAAGTTCGAGGCTAATCCTTCGCGCTGTGAGATTCCGGCCCGTGTTGTCCGCGCCTCCAAGCGACACTTACATCTTTTCTTTCCTCAGCTTTCTATAGACCAGGAGAAATTTCTAGTTCATCAGACCTACTCGAGGCCGGAAGCATGGCTCTCCTGGCATCGTTCGCGTCCGGTCGACCAGGCTTGCGCTGCGAGGAATTGTCGTGGTTTTGACGGGTTTATTCAGTCCACGTCCGCGAAACGAGCCTGAGGGTGAGGGTGTGAAACAAAAACAAAAAAAGGGAAGCGCCACTGCGATTGCAGCATGTGTGGCCCTCGCTGGTTTCACGGGGTTCGTTTGCACGCCGCTGCATGCCGATGTCGGCGAAAACGCAACCGACACGCCGGATGCGCAATTACCGATGAGCAAAGCAGTTCCGGCACCGGCGTTTCACGATCATTACGAGTTGGGCGCAATGGCTAGACGCGGTCTCATAACTTTAAGCGGTCCGGGTTCGGCACAGAATTTCTTTCTCGACATGCCGCTCACAAAAATTATCAGCGGTGCCAGTCTCGATCTGCGTTACAAGGCACCGCTGCTGCGCCCTGGCGAAAGCTGGCTGGAAGTTTGGCTGAATGGCACGCAAGTTGGCTCTCTACCGCTGGCGCAAGGATCGCAGCAAGCCAGTGTTTCCTTGCCCGCGGACCTACTCACCTCAAATAA
>QHZR01000582.1 GCA_003224755.1 Acidobacteriota bacterium | reverse complement strand
CGACTTTCCCGAAGATTACCAGCGGGCACGGGAAGAAGTTCTGCCGCAAATCCCTGCAATTGTTCGCCTCCAATCGGTTGCTACGAGCGAAGAGCGCTGAAGTGCACCAACCGGCAAGGTTCCCATCAGAGGCGAGAGCCACATGAAGCGGCAAATTGTGCGGTGGATGCGTGAGCTCGACACGCAATGGCAGCGAACACGAAATCCCGAGCATCGCCGTGTTTTGGTAAATGCCGGCCTGCCCATGGAGTTCGGCATGATTGCGCCAATCTACCGGCGCATGAAGAGCGATCCACGAGTCCAGTTTTTCTTCACCTCTACCGTCCGTCCAAATGAAGTTCCACGAATCTTCGGGGAGGCTGGAACCGGCCTTCCACTGGTCAGCCCCGCCCAGGCAGCATGGATGAAATTTGATGCTTACATTGCCGCCGATATGATTTGGGCAAAACTGCTGCGCGGCACCAAACGCGTGCAAACCTTTCACGGCGTTGCCGGGAAGTACGGGAACTTATACGACCGCCCAGAATCGTCGTTACGCGAGTGGGACCGGTTGTTCTTCATCAATCGCAGACGCATGAATAATTTCATGGCCGCTGGTGCAATCGAGGCTGATAGTCCTGCAGCGCGGCTGGTCGGCATGCCAAAGGCAGATTGTCTGGTCGATGGTTCCCTGCGGCGTGATGAAATCCTGCGATCTCTCGCCCTCGACCCCGCTCGTCCCGCTGTGCTCTACGCGCCAACCTGGACGCCTTATTCTTCTCTCAATGCGATGGGTGAGGAGCTGGTAACACAACTGGCGAACGCGGGCTTCTGCGTGATTGTGAAGCTGCACGATAATTCCCGAGACCCCAATCCACGAAATTCCGGGGGGATTGATTGGGTAGCACGGCTGGCTCCGATTCTACAAAAAAGGGGCGGGCATCTCGCTGAGCGCGGCACGATTTCATCATATCTCGCCGCGGCCGACGTGATGGTTAGCGATCACAGTTCTGCAGCTTTCGAATATTTGCTTTTGGATCGTCCCCTGATCCGCGTTGAGATACCGGAACTGCTTGCCAGAACCAATATTCACCCTGATTACATAGCCCTGATGGTCGAAGCCTCCACTAGCGTTCGGAGTGTTCCACAGGCGGTGTGTGCTGTAGAATATTCCCTATCAGATCCGAATCGGCTTTCCGCGCGGCGCAAAGCGGTTTCCCAGGAGTTGTTCTACAAGCCCGGTACAGCGACCTGTCGAGCAGTATCTGAGCTTTACGAATTAATGGAGTTATCTCTGCCCATGTAAATCTCGCATAAAAGGGAGAAGATTTTTCCACTTTTGCGCAATCCGTTTGAGTTGCGATGACTGCCGATGGAAATCACGGGGCGGTTGCATCTCTAATCGGTGCTGTCAATGGCTGGCAGACAACCAACCGGGTACTCTGGACGTCTGACAGGCTGGAACCCTCCGTGCAGCATAAGCCTGTAGACGTTTTAGGTATATAGCTGCGTATGGTCTTCCTGAGGCGGGGTTTGCCGACACCGACGAGAATCCCCGCTGCTCCAGTCGGACTCGCATCTGAAAAGATTCCAAAATTCTGTCATAGGTGCATATGATCGTAAACAAAGCTTGGATACCGCTGCTCGCCTTGGCATTAGTCCTTTTCCTAATCCCGTCCGCATCGGCGACAGAACGGCTTTGTGATGTATCGTTTGAAGATTGTCGTGCGCCATTGCTGAAACTCATCCAAAATGAAAATCAGGAAATTGATACCGCTTTCTGGTTCATGGATGACACCACCATCTCAAATGCGTTGATCGCCGCGAAAAATCGCGGCGTTATCGTGCGTATGCTGGTGGATCCACGGGCGGACGAAGGCCATCCGACGAATACGAGCATTCTTAACACACTTGCCTCTGATGGATTTCAAATGCGTCAGCGGGTCGCAAACGGCATCTTGCACTGGAAAATGATGCTGTTTTCCGGTCAAGGCGTAGTGCAATTCAGTGGTGCGAATTACACCGCTTCCGAACTTAAGCCCTTCACCCCCTATGTGAATTACACCGATGAGGCCATCTATTTCTCTGATGACGCAATTGTGGTCAATAGTTTTCGCACCAAATACGACGACTGGTGGACAAACACTCCTCTGGCAAGCTTCACTGATTTCGCAAACACTTCTGGCATTACTCTGACGCGCGCCTATCCCACGTATCCAATTGATCCTGAAATGGACTTTCTGCCCACCAACGTGGCGAAGAACAACTATGGAACTCGCTCCCAGGCTGCGATTAACGCCGAGACAAAGCAACTTGACGTCGACATGTTCCGCATCACCAATGCGGACATCACAGATACGACCATCAAAGCGTTCACTCAGGGCAACCTTCCCATTCGACTGATTGTCGATTCCTCGCAGTACCGCAATCCATGGAATTCCCATAAAGATAACGAAACACCTGGGACAAAATCATGAGTAATCACTTCTTCTTTATGGGCAAGCGATGACGGTTTTCGGCTCCTCAAATTGGACCCTGCCTTCATTCAACATCCAGCAGGAGCACAATTATTTCCCCTGTGCGGCACAGCTTGCAGCATACACATCCAAGGGGTGCTTTTATGTGTCGCCCACCAAACCGTGGTTCTTTCAATGGTTTCAAAACCAATTCGAGCGGCGCTGGAACTCAAACGCAGAATATAAAGCCTTTATCCCATTACCGCCAGGCCCGCCGACTTATAAAAATCCTGTCAACGGGTCAACGTCCACGGCTACCACGGTCACTTTGACCTGGGAAGGCGGTCCGTGGGCGCAGCAATACGACATTTATTTTGGGACCGCGACGAACCCGCTGCTAATCTCTTCCAATGTCATCACCGGACAGCCAGAAGATCCGAGTGGGCCGCTCACGCCCGAAACGTTCAAAGTGTCAGGTCTGGCGCCGGGAACGACCTACTACTGGAAAGTGGTTTCCAAGACGATGGCTAATCTCAGCGCGACGGCTAATTCGCCATCCGTCTGGTCATTTACTACTGCGGGCACCGCTCCCGGAAGCGGGGCCACGGTTACTTCCATTACCCCCAGCTCCGGACCGTCTAGCGGCGGAACTCCTGTGACAATTACCGGGACCAATTTCGTCTCAGGCAGCGCAGTGGTCAGTTTTGGTTTTGCCGCGGCGAGCAACGTTAAAGTCGTAACTAGCACCACGATTACCGCGAACACGCCTCCGCACGTGCCCGCGATTACCGGCGTAACCGTTGTTAATGGCGCGAATCCGGCCACGCTTCCCACCGCTTTCACTTTCTCTCCGCCGATGCCGCCGCCGTCTACCGCGCCAAAACTAAACCTGGTCTCGCCAGGGACAGGATCTCCAGCGGGTGGCGATTCGGTCATCATTACCGGAAGCAATCTGCGTCCCGGGCTGACGGTTACGTTTATCGATCCAGTGACCGGTAACAAGGCTCCGGTCCCCGTGAACAGCGTTGGTCAGGTCTCAATATCTACCACCACGCCCCCTACTCCCGCTGCAAATCCTGGGCCGGTCGATGTGATGGTCACCAACAAAGATGGGCAGAGTTTCAAATTACTTAATGGTTTTAAGTATGCGGGTTCGCCCGCGCAAGTAACCGTCACATCGGTTTCACCTGCCGCCGGTTCGCTCAATGGAGGCACCAACGTCACCATTAGCG
>QHZR01000059.1 GCA_003224755.1 Acidobacteriota bacterium | reverse complement strand
CCTGCGCCGCCTCCGACGACACCGACACCGAAGCACGAAGAAGACGAACACGCCCGGTCGTCGCCGCTAGTCCGCAAAATTGCGCGCGAACACAATGTGGATTTATCACATGTTGAGGGAACAGGCCTGGGTGGAAGAATTACGAAGCAGGACATTCTGGCGTTTATTGAGTCGGGTTCTGGAGCGACCGGCGTCTCGCCCGTCCAACCCCAAGCGGGTGCCCCGTCCAAGCTTGGCTTGGGCGGGGAAGTTTCGGCACCGCCTGCTCCTCCGGTTCCCGCTCAGCGCCCCGCCCCCGCCGCCATCCCCGGCGACCTTGTTCCGATGACGAACATGCGTAAGATTATCGCGCAGCGGATGATCGAGTCGCGCCGCACCAGCGCGCACGTCCACTGCATGTTCGAAGTGGACATCACGCGCATCGTCAATCTCCGCAACAAACTGAAGTCCAGTTTCGAGCAGCGCAACGGCGCGCGTCTGACGTTCATGCCATTTTTCGTACGCGCCGCGATCATTGGCCTGCAGCAGTTCCCGATCGTCAATGCCTCGCTCGAAGCTGAAGGCATTCGCTATCACCGGCATGTGAATGTCGGCATCGCCGTCGCGCTCGATTGGGGACTGATCGTTCCCGTGCTTAAGAATGCCGACGAACTGAACTTCCTAGGATTGCAGCGCGGCATCACCGATCTTGGCGAACGTGCCCGCAACAAGAAGCTGAAGCCCGAAGAAGTGGAAGGCTCAACCTTCACCGTAACCAACCCTGGCCAGTTCGGCGCTGTCTTTGGGCTGCCTATCATCAACCAGCCCAACTCGGCGATTATGGGCGTCGGCGGCATCACAAAAATGCCGCTGGTCGTCACCGACAAAGACGGTGCAGACTCAATCGCCATCCGCTCGGTCGTTCACCTGACCCTAGGCTACGACCACCGCCTGATAGACGGCGCCGTCGCCGACCAGTTCATGGCGTTTGTGAAGAAGACGCTGGAAGGGTGGGGGGAGGATGTGGGGTAGGGTATGCTGGCAGCAAGCCAAGTCCGAGTTCCTGACGCAAGTGTCAATTTATCGATTGCTACCCGGGTTTTCTGGTCGCGGGCTTCTCAACTCCACGCCAAACCCGGTGGTCACCTCTATGGCCGGTTTTGCCGATTCACCCGGAATCACCCCCTGGATCTCGGGTCGCGGAGCGCTCAACTCCACGCCAAAGTCGGTGGTCACCCCTATGGCCGGTTTTGAACCGGTTTGCCGACCCCACCCTCCCGGCGGCCACACTCCCACTCCTGCCACCTTCAAGTAGGTGCTGATGGTTTCTCGACGAACGTGAGTGGCCGCCTGGATGCGACGCAGGGACCAGCCCAGTTGCCCCAGAGCTAATATTTGCTGTTTCTTCTCGTTGTTCAAGACATTCGCCATGCCGCGGAAGGCTACTCTGCCTCCCACCGCTGTCAATGTCCTGGACCGCTCTTTACATGGCCGGTTTTGAAGTGACCTTACATGGCCGCTTTTGGGTGATCATTGAGGTCGAGGAAGTGGCTGAGAGAAAATCCACAGCTGGGTCGAGCAATCAACGCTACTCTGGCGGAGTTTCGACTGTCAAGAAACCGATTGTCAATAGATTGTTAAGCGACAAGTCCCGCGAGGCTGAGATTGCCCCATCGCTTCGACTGCGCTCAGGTCAGACCTTTACATCCAAAACGTCAGGTTTCTCGACTACGCGGATCGTTTCACGATCCGCTGCGCTCGAAATGACAGATCAATTATCGATGCAGCTGATCGCCTGGTCCACGAATCGGGAATGGTATAGAAGACGAGCGCCCGAGCAAGCAAATTATTGCCCCCGATAGAATCGCAATCATCGCTTGTGTTGATGGATACGTGATGCTAGTAATGAAGGCCCAATTCTTCCTACACCCAAAGAGGCGTGGAGAGGTCTAAAGTGAAACTTCCAGTCCGAAGGAAGATCTGATGGCGCGCGGAATGCGCGTCCTTCATTGCATACAACGCTCCGCCCTCCTCGGAATTGTGCTGTCATGGTTGTCACTTTCCTCCTCCGCCTCCGACACACCGCTGTCGCGCATCATCACCCATCAAAACCGCACGCCCGCAGGTACACTCAACGAGCACGTACTTCATCTCCGATTAGAAATCACCGAGGGAGAGTGGTATCCCGAAGCTGAGGACGGGCCGCACATCGCGGTGTACGCATTTGCCGAACCTTAAAGATGGTGAAGATGCTGACGTCGAGTTCGGCACTATCAACGGGAAAGCGTGGCCTTATACGGCAAGCCGTGCACCACGAGTGGTACCGACACCGAATTCTTTACTGAAACATCAATCTGAATGATTTGAACTTGGAAGCATTTCTACCCGGTCCCAAGAACAAGTCGAACGCAATTATCCACGTGCACTAGACATTCAATGACAGAGTTACGGACAGGAGAGAAGGCAACGGGGCGGCGAGGGCGCCCGCCCCATGCACAACTCAAAAGCCGCGGACAAGAGTATCCGCGCCACACGGTTTATCTTGCGGCCAGCGCCGGTTCCAGCTTGCCCGATTTGAAGGTTTCGTAGCGGTGGTTGATTTCTTCCCAGTTCACTACGTTCCACCAGGCAGCGAGGTATTCCGGCCGGCGGTTGTTGTACTTCAAATAATAGGCGTGCTCCCAGACGTCGTTGCCGAAAATCGGGAACAGGCCTTGGGAGATGGGATTGTCCTGGTTCGGCGTTGAGATAATTTGCACTTCGCCGCCGGGCTTGCCGGCGAGCCAGACCCATCCGCTGCCGAATTGTTTGGTGCCGGCGTCGTTGAATTTGGTTTTGAAGTCGTTGAAGTTGCCGAAAGATTTCTTGATCACATCGGCGACGGGCCCGGCGGGGTCGCCTCCGCCCTTCGGCTTCATGATCTTCCAGAACATAGTGTGATTGACGTGGCCGCCACCGTTATTGCGGACGGCGGAGCGAATGTCTTCGGGAACTGAAGTCAGATCGCGAATAAGATCTTCGGCGCTCTTCGAACTAAGATTTGGATGTTTTTCCAATGCGGCATTCAGATTTTTTACGTAGGCGCCGTGATGCATGTCGTGATGCAGCTTCATCGTCTGCGCGTCAATAACAGGCTCGAGCGCGGCGTAGTCATAAGGCAGGGCAGGTAATTCGTGTGCCATAAGATTGTTCTTCCTCCGATTTCAAAGATGACGGCAGTGCGTGGAACGATGCACGCTCGGTGGCTAGTTGTTAGTTGCTAGGGATCGGTGAGCAAAGGAGCTCAAGGCGTCAATTTAGCTACCAACTAATCACTGGCAACTGACCACTATCTATTCTCCACGAATCTGAGTTGATTTGCATCCTGAGGCGCAGGACACGATAGCGGGGCTTGCAGACGAAGTGGCCAGGTGTGCGGCTATAGGTCCAAGCGTGCCTTAGTTGGTGGAAAGACGCTGTTTCCTCAGATTTTCACGCTGAAGCAGAACACGGTTTAGTTGCTCAACCAGCAGTATCAGGCGATCAGGATCCTGTTCACGGCTGGCAGCTTGGGAGAGGGCCTGCCAATCTTCTAAATGAGTTTCCACAGAACACCTCCGAGTGCGGGAATTTTGCTTATATTCAAGCACCTACATTGCCAAGAATGGCCGATGATTTGTTTTGTGTAGCTTAGCCGGAGAAAAGGAGCGCAGTGTGGAAGGATTGCCGGGTAAAAATTTCCTACCAAGGAACGCCAGAATGCGGGAAACTATTTCCGTCCCAAAATTCGTATTCTGGCGGTGAATGCGCGGCTGTCGAAAGCGCTGAATGTCAGGAAGCTTGTGGAGCCAACGACGTTGTTCACGGCATATGGATTGTGATGATCGGTGATGTTGTCGAAACCTCCACGCAGCGCCCAGTGAAAACCCAGTGCGTCAAATCGTTTTTCTAAATGAAGATTTAAGGAGAAGTAATTGGGAAACCGGTGTGCGCCTGGCGGTTCCACAAGTTGCTGCTGACTGTTAATTATCGCAAAGGGAAAGCCCGTGCGGAATTCGAGCGAGTAGGCGGCGTCAAAACGTTTGACAAAGGGCAGCAGTCCCCACGAGATGAGACGATTGGGAGTGTCCCAGGGATAAGGCCCGGGAACTTGCGGGCTGAGAATCAGATTATCGAGGGAATAATCGAGCACCTGGTTTGAACGCGAATTGGACCGGGTGTAAGACGCGGTGAGAATGTATCGTTCCCGAAAGGGATGTCGCAGGTCCACGGTGAGCGAGTGATAGCGGTCGTGACGATTGTTTTGGAGCACGAAGTCGGTTGCGTTTGAGGCGTTGCTGTCATAGACGAACCCCTGAGTACTGTTGCGGTGAAGAAATTCGGTCTTCAGAAAAAGCTGGCGCGGGAGTCTTTGTTCGAGAGCGAGGCTCCAGTTCAAGAAGCGCGGAGCGTAGAGAGAACTTCGATCCACCATGAATGTGGTGAGTGCTGTCGCGGTGACCAATTGTCCGCTCGCATCGTAGAACGTGTCGTTCCTTGAACCCGCGAGCGGCTGGCCAATGAGAAAGAGGTTCGTGGATTCATAGACGACGCCAACGCCCGCGGAAATCTTCGTGTTGCCGGCATTGTCGAGGACATAGGTTCCCGCGAGGCGCGGCGAGAACAGAGGCCGGCGGACGATTTCATCCCAGTCAAAGCGCAGACCTGGCTCAATCAGGAGCCGCGGAAACAAGGTCCAGCGATCCTGCAGGTAGGCACTCGATTCGGTATTGTAGGTCGCCGATGGGGGGCCACCGGAAAAAGTTGAGTAGCGGGCGCGACTTCCGTCCTGTCGCACAGACAAGATCGGCGTTCGCTGGGAAGATTGATCAAATACCAGACGGTCTGTATCCACGCCCAGCATGAGATCGTGACGGCCGTGCCATTCGTGCGCGGCGTAGAAATTGGCAAGCGCCTGCCAGCGACTGGCTGTGGTGCGGACGGTCTGGAAGTAGTTGCCTTGGGCTTGCGTTGGCGTGAGGACATAGGGCGCCGATCCGACAGGAGTTTGACCAAGCCCGTATTGATTGAACGCTAATCCGAATTCCAGCAGCTTTTCCGCGCCGAATGAGTGCTGATCTTTGATTGAGGCTGCATACAGCTCCTCCGAGTCTTCGGGAGTGGTTGTAGCGGGAGCGGCTGGCGACAGCTTGAAGTGATCGTCGTGCAGACGATTCACCAGGAAGCTGGTAGTCACGATATCGCGCGACGCGAGATTCGCCTGCATTTTGGCGAGATTGCCGAGTCTCCAGATGTGGTCAGTGTCTTCACCGATTGGAAGTTCCGGACTGACAATGACGACGTTGTCGTATTCTCCATCCAAGCCGTCGTAGAACCAGATTCTTCCCTTTTCCAAAGGTCCGGAAAAGGTGAGTCGTGGGTTCACTTTGTCGAGGGCCAAACCCTTCTTGTCCTGAACCGAAGGAATGAAATTCGTAACCGCGAAGCGATAGTGATCGTCACCGATGCCGGTTTGCAGTCCCAGAACACCGGCAGGGCCTTTTCCGTGCTGGGCGGGAATGCGGCTGGTTTCCACTTTGACTGCACGCAGCGCATCGGTGCTGACCCGCGCCAGGAGCTGTCCGTTTGCAGGCTGAGTCACGTCGAATCCGTCGAGCAAGACGAGTGTCTGATAAGTCTCCGAGCCGGCAATGTGTGGCTGAGCATTGGGATCGAGCACGATTCCGGGTATGAAGGCGAGAGCGTAGCGATAGTCGCGAGTGTTGGGATAGGGAATGTTGAGGATATCGAGTCCGCTGAGCTGTTCCTGCGCCGCTACTTGCGAAGGATCAATAGCGAGAGGCGATTCCACTACGTTCACTGTCTCTTTCACTTCCTGCTGGTGTGCGATCCTCACCTCAAGCGCCCCTGAAATTTGAATATTAGGAATCGTAAGCAGGTAAAAACCTTCCTTTTCTACTCGCAGCCCCCAAGGACCCGCATTAACATTGGCGAATCCGCAGCGGCCGGCAGGATCAGTCACGCAGCGCTGGAATTCAACCGGGCCGTGACTCGGGCCGAGGATCGGGCCGAGCAACTGAACTTCAGCGGACTGCACCGCGACGCCATTTTCATCGAGAACTGCAACCGTAAGCGAATGCGCGTCGCCAGGCGCGGCCGATGGCGTTTGCGGCGCTACCGGAAGGCAGAAGACAATGAGCACGAACAGCGAAGTTGAAAAGCGGACTGTCGGCATGGGAACTGCGAAGTGAACGGCGCAGACGTTAGATGCGGAGCCGCAGCAGCGCAAGTTGCGACAGATCAGGTCCGCACCAGAAATTCAGATCCTTGAGAGACGCTCGTATTCTGAGGCTGATGCGGCGGGCAGCAACACCCAGAGCGTATAAATGCCGAGCGCAGTAAAAAACGGCGGATGAAAGAGAGCCAGGACTGCAAGAACGATGGCCGTGGTCCGTGCCCAGCGCTCGTGATTTATCAAACCCCAGCCCACCAGAATTCCTCCGGCGGCAATCAACAGGAATACCGAGCCCAAGGAGAAGAGCATGGGCGGCATGAACGCGTGAGTAAACATTTCGTCGCCCATCATTGTCATAAGACGTGGGGCGTGACTGATGAACATCAGGACGGCTGACGGAATAAGCCAGAGGGCCCCAACGACGATCCACAAAATGCCGATTGGGCGCAGATGGCGTTCTAAGCGCGTTCTTGATGCAGGCAGAGCAACAGGGGGTTTATTCGCTAGCGGATTGCCACATTTTGGGCAAAGGTTGAAATCGGGTTGAAGTTGAGCGCCGCAGCGATTGCAGAACATAAGCCTTCCTCAAATAGGATACGACACAAAGTCGGGTAAAGTTCCGGGGTTAGGTTGATTGCCCAAGTCCGTAGGGACTTAGGTCGTCCTGCTCCCGATTGCCAACGCTAAAGCATTGGGCTAAGCTCGCCCCGCTGGAGCTGGACAGGCGAGCCGCCTGTCCCACGTGTGTTGGTATAGTTCGAGCGCGCTGTCTCCCGCAGGGACTGGTTTACCGTGTTACTCTGCTGATGCAAAGCCTTGAGATCAACCACTCAGACATCTAGAAAATTGATAGGAATAGACTTCTTAGGTCCGGAGTTCATCTGTCCGGAGTTTATCTGCCCGAAGTTCATTCTGAAAGAGAGATTGAATGAGCGTCAGCCCGCCTGATTCCACAAAGGGAGTCGACCATTCCAAACAGCGCCGCTTTCCCCGTTATCCGCTGGACGTCCGAGTTTCGGCAAAAGTGTTCCGCGAAGAGGCTCCCATTGAGCTGTGGGGACGATCTATCGAGTTCGGGCAAGACGGCATCGGGGTCACGCTGACTGGCGAGTTGAAGCCGGGGGAAGTCGCGACCCTGGAACTGACACTTCCGGGTGGCGGCGCTCCCCTGAAGTTGCGGGCGTTGGTGCGGTATCGCGACGGTCTGCGTCACGGATTCGAATTTCTGGCGCGAGACACTATTCAGAGAGATACGATCCGCAGAACTTGTGATCTGCTAGCGGTCGGAAGGTAATTGGCTTTGGGACTCAGTCGTCCCTACGGGACTTGGTCATCCACGCAGCATTCCCCAGCGCTGAAGCGCTGGGCTAAGATCGGTCGCCCCTGCGGGGCTAAACTCGTCGGAATGACTTCCGCGTATTTCCGCGTCCCGATCACCGGTCTCGTTGCTGGGATGACTGGTTCTCGTTGCCGGATTGATTTACGAAAAACTGAACCGACCCAAATACTAAATTCCGGGCGTGTGGGGCCTGAAACCCAGCTATTTCTGACGCCTCCAGTCCGAAGCCTGCATTGATGTAACTTTTCCAGTTGCAGGGAATCCTAGACATCTAAAATTGGGGTGGCCGCGTATAACTAGAAGGAAGGCTTTGTCTATGTTGATCAAAAATGCCAGCGACATTCGCTCATCGGAGATTACACCGCAAAACGTTTATCTAAATCGCCGCAAATTTTTGACAGGAGTTGCAGTCGCAGGAGCTGCGGCAGTGGCGGGCAGAGGGATTAAAGAGCTGATGTTGCCTTCTATGCGCGCCAGCGCTGGGCAGAAAATTGACGGCATACAAAAGAGCGCTCTCTCCACCACCGAGAAGATCACGCCTTATAACGACGTCACCCACTACAACAATTACTACGAATTCTCCACGGAAAAGGAAGAACCGGCCAGTCTAGCCAAAGATTTCAAGACGCGGCCGTGGACGGTGAAGATTGACGGCGCGGTCAAGAAGAAGCTGGAGTTCGGCGTGGATGATGTGATCAAGTTCGCCACACCCGAAGAGAGAATTTACCGGCACCGATGCGTTGAGGGTTGGTCTATTGTCGTGCCCTGGGTTGGGTACTCGTTAAGTGAACTGATCAAGAAAGCCGAGCCTCTGGGCAAAGCGAAATTTGTGGAATTCATCACAAAGTATGCGCCCAACGAAATGCCAGGGCAGCGCCGAGAGGTATTGCAGTGGCCGTACGTGGAAGGACTCAGGATGGATGAAGCCATGCATCCTCTGGCGCTGCTCTGCTTCGGGATGTACGGAGAAGCGCTGCCCAATCAAGATGGGGCTCCGCTGCGACTAGTGATTCCGTGGAAGTATGGGTTCAAGAGCGCGAAGGCAATTGTGCGAATCCATTTCACAGATTCCCAGCCAATGACCTCGTGGAACCTGGCCAACCCGCCCGCTTTTGGTTTTTATTCCAACGTGAACCCGAATGTCGAGACGTATCACAGCCAGGCGTATGAACGGCGATTGGGTGAGTTTCGTCCGCGTCAGACGCAAATGTTCAACGGATATGACCAGGTGGCGGGGCTGTATTCGGGGATGGATTTGAAGAAGAATTACTGAGCGAGCTTCGCGCGTCTCTCGGTCGTCCCTACAGGACTTGGTCATAATTCTGATAGGTCCCAGCGCTGAAGCGCTGGGCTAAGTTCGTTCGCCCCTCCGGGGCTTGGATTCAAGTTTCGGATTTAAAGCAGAGAGCCAACAGCCAATAGCTGCCCTCATGATTCGCTACATCAAAATCGTCGTTTTCGGGATATGCCTGATTCCCCTGGGCATACTTCTGTCGAAGTTTTTCGGGCCACATCCTTTCGACATGAGCGGATGGGGACTGGGGCTGGGCGCGAACCCCGTCGAGGCCCTTGAGCACGGGTTCGGTGATTGGACGCTGCGCTTTCTACTTGTAACTCTAAGCATTACACCGTTACGCAAGCTGCTTCAAGTGCCGTCGCTGATCAAGTTCCGGCGCATGATGGGATTGTTTGCGTTCTTCTATGGATGCGCGCATTTCACGACTTATCTTTGGTTGGACAAGTTTTTCAATCTGCACGAAATCCTGCTGGATGTGGCCAAGCGAAAGTACATCACGGTCGGATTTACCGGTTTCGTTTTGTTGATCCCGCTGGCGCTGACCTCGACTGCAGGCTGGATACGGAGGCTGGGTGGAAAACGGTGGCTGGCACTGCATCGGCTGATTTATGCGGCCGCGATTGCGGGAGTCATCCACTATTTATGGTTGGTGAAAGCTGACATCCGCAAGCCGCTGGAATATGGAGCGGTGCTTGCTGTTTTGCTCGGCTACCGGGTGGTGGTGTGGTGGATGGCTTTAGCGAAGAGGCGACCCATGCCGGTTGCCTCAACGGAAGTTGTTACGGGACGGTGACCAGGTTTCTGTGCTCTATTTTCGAGACCGTTTAACTTTGTCTTTCGCCCTTCCAGGGCTGACTCACATTCCGACTTTCCCAGGGCTGCGCCCTGGGCTGCGCTCTAGCGCCGCTTCGCGGCTTCGGTGTCTCTCCGACCTGTCTCATACCCGGAGTCTCCCCGCTTCTGAAAAACCCCGAGAAGTGGGCCACCCCCAGTATGAAATCACCTTCTTTACGAAACTTGTTGATCTTTTACCTTCGGCAAGCAACTTTCCTGCAAAGGTCGGGTTAAAATCGCCGATACATTCTCTTTTCTGAACGCAACACCATTCTGGTTGTCAGGAGCTGTGCGCCTTGAAACTGTCTCGGATTCTGATCCGCACTCCAGGCCTGGGAGCAACCGTGCTCGGGCTTTTCGCAGCCATCGGATGTGGTAGCGGCAGCACAAATATCATCCACACGACCGGCAACTACTCGAATGCGAGCCTGAACGGCACCTATGTGTATGAAATTCACGGTGACTCGTTGGGCGGTTTCTATCGAGAAATAGGGGCCTTCACTGCCGATGGCGCCGGAAACATCACCGCCGGAAGTGATGATTCGAGCTTTAATTCGGGCGGACTGCCGGTGAACTTCACTGGAAGCTACACCGTTGGGAACGATGGAACCGGGTTCGTCACTTTCAATAGCAGCGCCGTGGCTCAAGGAGGAGCAATCACGCTGGCCATAACGCTGGTAAGTTCTTCGAAAGTTGATCTGATGGAAGCAGACTTCTTCGCCGACTCGGTGGGTACCGCCGAACTGCAAACCTCCACTACGACGCCGAGTGGCATGTTCGTATTCCGCCTGCATCAGGAGGGCGCCGCGCCGAACACCAATGTGCCGGCTTCTGACGTGGGAGTTTTCGCTATCTCGGGAGGAAACATAACCGGCGGCGCCATGGACGAGAACCTCGGGGGCTCCAGCAGTCAGCTAAGCATAACG
This sequence comes from Acidobacteriota bacterium, assembly GCA_003224755.1. Classification (GTDB taxonomy): domain Bacteria; phylum Acidobacteriota; class Terriglobia; order Terriglobales; family Acidobacteriaceae; genus Gp1-AA145. Next base: position 2,577 of record QHZR01000059.1, on the reverse strand, counting down.
GGAGGATTATTCAGCGCCCCTGCCACGCTGGGACGTGGCACGGCGACGATCACCGACAGCGCACCTTTTTCAACAACGCTGGCCTATTACGTTGTGAGCAGCGGCAAATTGATTCTGCTGGTCAGCAATGCGAACGCGATAGGTTCAGGCAGCGCCGAGGCACAGTCCGGCGGGGTTGGAGCGGGGCTTTCAGGGAACTATGCGTTTGGCAGCGCTGGTGATGACGCCTTCATCAGTGGCACGGCAACCGTGGGCAGTTTGAGCGCGAATGGAGGGGCCATCAATTCATACACGTTCGACGCAATGCAGGACGGGTCATATTCGAACGGCACAGATTCTGGGACTTACGCCGCGACTGCCAATGGAAGAGTGGCGGTTACACTGAATTCGAATCCATCTGAAGTTTTCTGGATAGTGAGCCCATCGCGGGCTTTCTTTCTCATCAACAGCGGGACCAAAGTGGAGGATGGAACTGCGGACTTGCAGACGGTGAATTCTTTTTCCACCTCAACCATGAATGGTCAGTTCGCGATGGTGATGGATGGAGTTGCTGCGGCGGACCTAGCTCGCATCGGCCCAATGAATTTCAACGGATCGGGAAAATTGACTTTGGCCGAATTGGTCAACGACTTCTCCACCGGGAACGGCGCGCAACCGCCCAACGGCGGGGGCCTGACTGGCTCTTATCAAGTAGACAGTTCAACCGGAAGGATCGTGGGCGCACTTTCGAATTCCGGTGGCGGGTTGGACCTGGCGATGTATGCGATATCGGGGTCGGATGCTTATGTGTTGCAGACGGATACCGGGACGGTGACATCGGGTACGGTGAGCTTGCAGCACTGAGTACGAATGCAGAAGTCAGGAGTGAGAGTGCAGAACTAGAAAAACTGCGCACTCTCGGATCGCTGTGTTCTGACTTCTTACTTCTGCATTCTCGCTTCTTACTTCTGCATTCTGATCTCCACGATATCTCCATCCGCAAAAACTTCGGCGGTGAAGGCTTCAATTTTTGCGCCGTGTAGCCATGCGGTTACCGGCAATCCGGCCTTGCGGCATGTTTGTTCCAGAAACGTGATGCGGTCCCATCCATGCTCGACGGGAACTTGTGGCAACAGCAGACCACGGCAAGCACCGTCAGAGATCAGCAATCCGTGCCTTCCGATCTCTACCTCTTCTGCGGAAATAGGCACGAGCGGTGAAAGCACGCTCAAAGAAATTTGCAGTTGCGTTGCTTCTGCGAGGGTCAGCGGAGCAAAACGGGGATCGTCGAACGCTGCGCCCCTTGCGGTTTCAATCACAGCGCGGTACAGCGGCGTGACCGCGGCCGGATATCCCACGCAGCCGCGCAATTTTTTCTCCCAATACAGGGTGGTGAAAACTCCGCATAGCTGGGAAAGGTGCTCCGATACTTCGAACGCAAACAGTTTGCGCCTTTCGAGCAAGGACAGAATTGACTCGCGGGCGAGTTTCGATAACCATGAGCGCTCTTCGTGGGTATATTCCGGCTGCAGGTTGGGATGTGAGAGAACGAGCGGCGAATCTTTAGATTGCGGCGACATCGCGCTTCTTGCGCCGGCTCAAAATGAACGCGCGGCGCCGGCGTTTTACCACATGACGGTCAATCTTGGACCAGAAAGCATAAAAGTAATCCCCGGCGGAAACCAGAGATAGCGCGACCATAAACCAGATGGCGAACCGCGCAATCCAGTCCAGCGAGAAAACATAAGAACGATAAACCGTGAATTGCGGCCAGCGATGATCGAGAATGACTGCGACCACGGAAACGATCTGTACCACCATTTTTACCTTGCCGAGATCGCTGGCTTCAATGGTGAAACCCTCCGAGGCGGCAATCGAGCGCAATCCGCTAACCAGAAATTCCCGCCCGATGATCACTACAGCGATCCAGGCAGGAACCATGCGTGGATTGAACTGCACCAGCGTAATGAATGCGGCAGCGATGAGAAGCTTGTCAGCAAGGGGATCGAGAAGTATGCCCATGGTGGTGATCTGACCACGGCGGCGCGCGAGGTAGCCATCTATGCCATCAGTGATGGAAGCAGCAATGAACAGCGCAGCAGCCAGCAGTTCCTTCTCTCCGTTGACCGTCGGGAACCGCGCGCTTGAAAGCACCCAGATGAGCACCGGAATGCTGAGAATGCGGACGAGCGTAATGGAATTGGGTAGATTCACCTGCGAGGGCCCGTCAGTCCCGCAGAAGGGACTGATTAGATTATGCGCCAGCGGGAAGGGGGAAGCAATGCGAGGTGCGGTCGCAAATTCCCGGCTGTTCGAAAATCGCGCAAAGTAGGGCAACCCGGCTAATGCTTCGTCGAGTCATTCATCGCGGTCCCCTGATGGGCAATTATCTGCTCTTTGATTTTCTCGTAGGTGGCGGCGGGAATGATCTTGCGGGTGACTAGGTCTCGTTTGGTGCGATAAGGGCGCCCGGCAATGATCTTTTGCGAGTAAGCATCGCCGATGCCAGCCAGCGCTTGGAGCTGATCCTTTGTCGCCGAGTTGATGTCGAGTTTGTCGGCATTCGCGGTCTTCGTCTTTGCCTGAGTTGAGTTGTTA
>QHZR01000058.1 GCA_003224755.1 Acidobacteriota bacterium | reverse complement strand
TTTGCGGAACAGGGAAAAATCTTTCTGCGCGTTGGCGTGGTGGTAGGACTGATCTCATGCACAGCGCAAATTTTCCCTACGGGAGACCTTCACGGTCGTTACATTGCGAAACATCAGCCCGCAGCAGTCGCGGGCATGGAAGGGCTTTTCAGCACCCAGCGTGGGGCGGGAATCGTTCTCATCGGGCAGCCCAATGAAGAGAAGCAAACCATAGATAATCCGCTGGTTGTGAACAATGTTTTGAGTTTCCTGATCTACGGCACAACTGAGGCGGAAGTGAAAGGGCTCGACCAGATTCCACGCGATCAATGGCCAGAACCGCTGCCTCTGCTGTTTTACAGCTATCACATCATGGCCGGACTGGGGACGTATTTCGTGCTGCTGATGGTACTGGCAGGATTTCTCCTCTGGCACGGAAGATTGTTTCACACTCGCTGGGCGCTTTGGCCGCTGATGCTGAGTTTGCCGCTACCCTACATCGCGAACACGGCTGGATGGATGACAGCGGAAATCGGACGGCAGCCGTGGGTAGTCTATGGACTGATTCGCACGTCCGAGGGCTATTCCAAATATGTTTCAGCCGGGAACGGATTGTTTACCCTTCTGGGTTTCATGGGAATGTACACCGTTCTCTCCATGCTTTTTATGGTTCTGGTCTATCGAATCGTTCAAAAGGGACCTGAAATTATTGCCCTCGCGCCGGCAGCTGCGCCAATGAGCACCGTTTGAGGGTGCGGGCGAAATAAGCCCTGTCTTCGTCTTATCAAAGCACAGCTTGATGTGACCGCCGTCACAGCAATTTCGGATGAGAAGCGTACAACAGAAGTTGAAACTGAATCTTACGGGAGGGATTTATGAAACTCCTTATTTCAATCTTTCTTTTGGCCATCGCGCTGCCGGCGTTTCCACAAAGTGCTCAAAAGCCATCGCTGCCGAGGTATAATCCGGCGGCCGAGGCGGTTTACAAGGGCGCGGTTCTCGATGTACGCGATCGTGAATGTCCGGTCAGCGGCGGTATCGGAACGCACATTCTTATGAAGCTGGAAAACGGCAACACGATTGAGGTACATCTGGCCACGACCGAGTTCACAAAAGTGATGGAGATGAATCTTCAGAAGGATGATGCGATTGCAGTGACCGGTTGGAAAACCGAGTTCCAGGGTGTGCAAAACGATTTTTGCGCGCGAAATTAAATATGGAAATGACACTTACGTTTTTCGCGCCAAAGATGGCATGCCAGCTTGGATTTACTAGTCTCCGACTGACGCTGCAATGACGGCTGTTTGAGGATGAGCATGGGATTTGTCTGGTTCTGGTTAGTTGCGATCATGATCGTTGCCTACGTCGTGCTCGACGGATTCGATCTGGGTGTGGGCATTCTTCATCCGTTCCTCGCGCGCACCGACGAAGACAAGCAGCTGATGTTGCGATCAATCGGGCCAGTGTGGGATGGAAACGAAGTTTGGCTCCTAGCTGGTGGAGGCACTCTCTACTTCGCCTTTCCGCTGCTCTATGCCTCAGCCTTCAGCGGCTTCTATCTGGCGCTGATGATTGTTCTATGGCTTCTGATCATGCGCGGCCTGGGAGTCGAACTGCGCATGCACATGGAAATCGGAGTATGGCGTTCGTTCTTTGATGGATTATTTTTTATCTCCAGCCTGCTTCTGGCCATTTTTTATGGTGCCGCTCTAGCCAATGTGATCCGCGGCGTTCCTCTGGGCGAGGATGGCTACTTCTTTCTGCCGCTGTGGACCAATTGGCGCGTTGGACCCGCACCCGGAATTCTTGACTGGTACACGGTCATCGGCGCTTTGGTTGCGCTGGTCGCGATGTCGCTTCACGGTGCCCTGTATCTCGCAGTGAAAACCGAAGGTGGTCTGCAACAACGATCCAGGGCAGCGGCACGTGTCCTCTGGATAGCACTGCTCGCGCTCACCGTAGTTAGCCTGCCAGCTTCGGTCATTGCTCGTCCTGACACTCTAGGCAATTATCGGGCGTACCCGGTTCTGCTGGCGGTTCCGGTTGTAGTGCTGCTGGCGCTATCCGGAATGTTGTATTTCTCTGGAAGATCTGACGACCGCAAGGCATTCGCCTGTTCGTGCACGTATCTCACGGTGATGCTGGTCGGAGCCGCAATTGCTCTGTACCCTCGTCTTCTGCCGTCGAGCAGCGACGCCAGCCGCGACATCACCATTCAGAATGCGCTTTCCGGCCCCCACACCCTTCGCGTTGGGCTGGTCTGGTGGGCATTCGGTATGTGTCTGGCTGTGATGTATTTCATCATCGTCTATCGCATGTTCAAAGGGAAAGTCTCGCTGACGAGTGGCGGTTACGACCATTAAAACCAGCTGCGGGCGACGCTGCCCCAAATCAACCGGCACCGGCAATCACTTACGATTATTGTTGTTCCATGGCATGGAAAGAGGTCGTCGGTTCGATCCCGACCAGATCCACCAATCTCTCAGTCTCTCCGTATGCCCGCCGTTTACATCACTTACCGAACAGACGCTCCTAGTGCACCGTTATCGTCTGCACGACTTTAACCGTTATACCTTTCGAATTTGTGGCGTGAATGGCTAATCGCTGGTTCTTGCCGACTGGCAGCCATAGGTTCGCGGCCAGGCTGTTTCCGTTTACCTGCAGAACTTTCTTCCAGTTCACCCAGACCTGGATTTGAGAAACATTATTTCCAAACGCAGTGGCGCGCAGAAGCAACGGATTTGTGAGAGAGGCATGATTCGCAGGGCTTCCAACTTTTAACGTAAGCACCGGCACCGCCAGAAATCCAACGGGCTGATTGGTGGTGAAGTAGCTCCCTACAATTGCGCGGGCGAAATTGATGGCGGAAGCGCAGGACGCGAGCGTCTGTTGCCGCGGAAACCTCTCGTTGTTCTCACTGCCTTCTGGGGTTTCGCCTGTGAATGAAGCAAAACCCTTCGTAGCATCGTGACAACCGACGATGTCGCCGCGCCCGTTGATTCCCGTTACCTCGTTATCAGTGGCAAATAGCGGTTCGAGAAAATCCAGATCTTTCCCGTCAACCCAAAAGCCGCGCCAGTTACCTCCAGTAAATACCTGGCCGCCAATCCGCCCTCGATTGTTGATGCCGTTCAATTGCGTCTGGGTGGGTTCGCCGGGTAACTGTGGCGCATTCCACGTCTTGTATGCACCATTCTGGTACACGAAGCCTTGACTATCATCGTAGGTTCCGACGATGGTTCCATCTCGATTGATTCCCTGGGCAACGGTGCCGAAAGTGGCCTTTGGAACGTTAATCTTGAAGAACTGCCCGTCGCGCCGCAGAAAACCATGCTCATTTAGAGGGCCGGCAAGCTGATACATCCCCACGATGTCGCCGTCGTCGTTTATGCCGAATACCTCAGTGGCGGAGGCACCAGGGAAGTCCACTTTCGTATATTTGCCATTCCGGTACACGTAACCGTGCACCATACTCGCTTGATCGAGGTACGAGCCCACAATCACATTATTGTTGTTAATTCCATTGGCGCTGCTGGACACTGCGCCAGGATACGCAACGGGCGCGTACTCATAGGCAACGGCGATAGATTGAGGAAATGCTGCGGGGACGACTAGGCAATCCAAAATGGCAAGGGCGAGAAATAGGCGGGTCATGGCGTGCTCTAGACAAGTTGCGGAAGAAGGATGCGCAGACAGCCGAGAGAGTTGCCGCGGAAGTCTCGGCGTGTGGATCGCCGCAGAAAGAAGAGCCGCGAGACCAGGACGTCCGGAACCGGAGGCTTATGACTGATCTGGCTGAACCAGGCGCAGTTCCAGGATTTTTCCGCGCCGCGGAACCGCATCGAACCGAGACGCTGGTTGTTTCGAGAACTGAGTACCGGCCATGCTCGAATCCCGTTCCATGAGACCTCTCGCGTGGAATTCAGAAGCTTCGAACCTTACTTTCACAAGAGGATCATTGTCGGTCAACGTACGGCCGGGGAAGCACCGGATGCGGGCGATGGCCCAGTCAACAATGCGGGCAAGTTCAGCGCTGCTCTCCGAAGTGCGTCCTTCTGCGAGCCGTCGTTTCGCTTTTGCGGAAGCAAACCACGTGGGATTTCGGTTGAGCTCTTCTGGTTCTCCAAGTCTTAAAACCTCACAAAGATGTGCGTGGACCAAACTCTGAGCCTGACGTGGCTCACGCCGGCCAGTTTTGTGGAGTGTATATCGAGCGAATGAGGTCTCCTCAATTCGGCCGTGAACACCGGCTTCTTCGTAGGCTTCAACAGCAGCGGACTGAGCTTGGGTTAGTCCCGCATGCATGCCACCTTTCGGAAACGTCCAGCGATTCCGCCGCGTGCGAACCAGCAGAAACTCGATGTCCGTGCTCAGTATCCTGAAACAGACAGCGGCAACCTGCTGACGTTCGGCCCTATTGGCTCGGGGCTTTGTAGGCAACAGTTGCGAAAGCCGGACCAATTCGAGTTTTGCGGAGCCCATTCCCCGAGGGTGCACGACTTCATGGCTGATGGCTAGAGCACATCTTGATTCGTGCCAGCTGTGGCTTATAGAACCTCATGACGAGCGAACAGAGAGCCGTCCATCTCCATGCGAATCTTTCTACATATTTGCCCTGAGTGCTTTCGGCCAGAGGATCTTCAATTGAGAGAAGTCAGGAAAGCCGCTGAAGGTTAGCTTGTGTCAGGCCGCGTCGTCTTCGATCTTGATGCGCAGCGACTTCAGGAACTTAAGGTCCTGTTCGCTGACTTTGAGGTCGGGATTGCTGGCGAGGGTAGTGACCATGGAAGTTCTGTCGCTCGTCTTTTCGCCGGGGCGGCTCACCCCAATGGTGGCTTCGAGGACGAGGAAAATGTCGTAACCGCCATCTTTGATCCGGGTAACAACGTCGGCAATCTGCTCGGAATCCGCCAAAGACTCGTTGATTGCTTCACCCAATTCTTTCATCAGATTTTTTAATTGCTGGTCCACGAATCCCCCAGTCTTAGCTTAGATGCCGAATCTGGCAACCACATACTCGCCTCTAAAACCGTATTCTAAACCCGGACATTGGTAAAATCGAGAGCAATGGCAAATACTTCTACGGCCCAGAAATTGGGTGTGGCGGCACGGATAGCTGGCGAGCAGGTAAAGCGCAGTCGGACCTTTGGCGCATTGGTGAGCGGCGCCAGGGCTACGTTGTCGCATTTTGGCAGTGTGCTGCATCAACTCTGGCTGGAGGTTACGGGTTTTGTTTTCCTAGTGTTTGCATCTATTGGAGTAGTCGCTTTGGTTCGCGAGTACTCCGCCTACCATGTAGGTAAAGGAACCGGCGGTCGCATGGCAGCCGCTGCGGGATTCAGCCTGGTGTTTTCCTGGTTCGGCGTTACTTCGTTCTGGAGAGCGCGCAGGAAGAAATAGCCTTCAAATGCCAGATCGGATCAAAGTCCGCGATTCCTCAGCTGATCCAGAAACTTCGTCTCACATTCCCGTAAGACAGCTCTATGGCGATTCCGATCTCGACGGCTGGGACTATGACCAGCAATTGGGGTATCCCGGAGATTTTCCTTATACCCGCGGAGTTCAACCGACCATGTATCGCGGCCGGTTGTGGACCATGCGCCAGTACGCCGGAATGGGTGACGCGGAAGAGTCCAACAAGCGATACAAATACCTGCTCGCTCATGGCACCACCGGACTTTCTGTGGCTTTCGATTTGCCAACTCAAATTGGCCTCGACTCCGATCATCCGTTGGCCGCCGCCGAGGTCGGCAAGGTCGGGGTGGCGATTGATTCCATCGAAGACATGGAGCGGCTGTTCGATGGCATTGACCTGACGAAAATCTCCACTTCCATGACCATCAACGCCACCGCGCCGATTTTGTTGGCGCTTTATGTTGCGGTTGCGCGCCGTAAAGATGTGGATGTCAGGAAGCTCTCCGGCACCGTGCAGAATGATGTTCTGAAGGAATACATTTCACGCGGAACTTACATTTATCCGGTGGAACGGGCGATGCGTCTGGTGACGGATTTATTCGCGTGGACGAATGAAAACGTTCCCGAGTGGAACACGATATCGGTTTCCGGATATCACATGCGCGAGGCGGGCGCCACGGCGGTCCAGGAAGTAGCATTCACACTGGGGAACGGCATTGCCTATGTGCAGGCGGCTATGAATGCTGGCCTCGACGTGGACATGTTTGCGCCGCGAATCTCGTTCTTTTTTAATGCACACAACAACTTTCTCGAGGAGGTTGCGAAATTCAGAGCTGCTCGCCGAATGTGGGCGCACATCATGCGGAAGAAATTCGGAGCCAAGAGTCCGCGTTCCTGGATGCTTCGTTTCCACACTCAGACGGCGGGCTCCACGCTTACGGCTCAGCAGCCGGAGAACAACATCGTGCGCACCGCGATCCAAGCTATGGCCGCAGTGCTGGGTGGAACGCAATCCTTGCACACCAATTCCTTCGACGAGGCATTGTCACTGCCGACCGAGCAGGCAGCACGGATCGCGCTAAGAACACAGCAGATTGTTGCGTTCGAATCTGGCGCGCCCAACACGATTGATCCTTTTGCAGGCTCTTATTTCATCGAATCGCTCACGGATGAGATCGAGAAGCGGGCGGCGGAATATTTGGGGAAAATTGAGGGCCTAGGCGGAATGCTAAAAGCAATCGAGCGTGGGTACGTGCAGCAGGAAATCCAGAATGCCGCATATGAATATCAGAAGGCGGTGGAGACCGGAGAAGCAACGGTCGTCGGCGTAAACCGTTTTGCGCAGGAGAGCGAGAAGCAGGTACCCATACAGCGGATTGACGAGTCGCTTGAGCGAAACCAGGTAGAACGCGTGCGCGCTTTGCGGGCGAAGCGGGATGCTAGACGATGGAAGCAGGCGATGGAGGCTGTACGTGACGCCGCGGGCTCAAGCGAAAACTTGATGCCAAGGATACTGACAGCCGTCGAGGCCTATGCTACCGTCGGTGAAATTTCAGACGCGATGCGCGGCGTGTTCGGAGAGTATCAAGAGGCAGTGGTGATCTAGGGATCTAAAAAGAGCTTTCAACCGCCGAGATCGCAGAGGAAGCAGAGAACTAAAATCTGGAGAGTAATCTTTTTGATCTGCGGGACTAACGAGCATCGCGGTAAAGTGCTCTTATTCGTTGGCCGTTTTGTAGTCGCAAGATTCGCGGCAAGGCGGACAATAGAAGAGCCCATCCTGGCAGAGGCGAATATCCAACTGGCTCTGGCACAGGCAGCAGAACTTTTCGCAGGCGCATTTTTCCTCACTCATTTCGCACTGCATGCAGACAAATTTCTTCCTGGTACCCGTAGCAGAGCTCATGCCAAAATTCTAGCTCGATGGGCGACTATCCTCCAGGTTCCGGAGGTGACTGTCCGTCCGGCTATGTCGTGTTTATCGAGTGATAAAATCAAAAGATTGCATGCCCTCAAAATCCTTATCCGTAGTGGTTGCCGAACCACCTAAATCCGCGCCTCCGAAGGTCGGATTTGTGAGCCTGGGCTGTCCCAAGAACCTGGTGGACAGCGAGGTCATGATGGGCATGCTCTCTCAGGCGGGCGCTGATCTGGTCCCGCGGGCGGAAGACGCTGATGTCATTGTGGTAAACACCTGTTCGTTTATCGAAAGCGCCCAACAGGAGTCGGTAAACACCATCCTTGATATGGCTCGGCATAAGACAGGGCAAGCAACGAAGTTGGTTGTCGCTGGCTGCCTGGTGGAGCGCTATCGCGACGAGATTCGCAAGAACATACCCGAAGTTGATGCGGTTGTCGGCACCGGCGAATTGGACAAAATTCTTGCCGCGGTAGGGATCCAATCACCTGCTCCGAGCGATTCGCCATTCCGCATTCTGACTTCCCGGGCTGAGGGCGAAGCTCGCGCCGCTAATGGGCGTTTCTCACGCGAAAGTTGGGACGGGGCCATCGCCGATCTGCCGAACTATCTGTATGACGAGGCCACACCGCGCGTGCTGGCTACTCCACGCTCGACTGCCTACATCAAGATCGCTGAAGGTTGCGATCATCCGTGCAGCTTCTGCATCATTCCGCAGCTGCGCGGCAAGTTCCGGTCCCGGCGCTTTGAGTCGGTCGTCGCCGAGGCGGAACGTCTGGCAAGATCCGGTGTTCGTGAGATCACCCTGATTGGGCAGGATACGACCTGTTATGGAGAAGATTTGGGGCTGAAAGACGGCCTGGCGTTGCTGCTGGAAAAGCTTGCGGCGATTCAAGACCTGCGTTGGGTGCGGTTTCTTTACGCCTATCCAAACAAGATCACAACGCGACTGCTGGAGACGATCGCCAAGCATGACAAGATTTGCTCCTACATGGATGTTCCGCTGCAGCACGCCTCGGCGGGCGCTCTCAAACGCATGAAGCGGGGCGGCAACGCAGAGATTTTTCTGCGCACGATTGAAAAGATGCGCCGCACGATTCCCGGCCTAACTCTACGTACGTCGTTTATCGTCGGATTTCCAGGCGAGACCGAAAAAGAATTTAATGAACTGTGCGAGTTCGTGAAGGCCGCCGAATTCGAGTGGATGGGAACGTTCGCTTATTCCGACCAGGATGGCGCGGCGGCTTTTTGTCTTGAAGGCAAGCTTTCATCGCGCGAAATCGAGCGCCGCCGTAAGCACCTGATGGAAATCCAGCGCGGAATCAGCAAGCGCAAGAAGAAAGCTTTGCGGGGCAGGGAATTCGACCTCCTACTCGAAGGCACATCGGATGAAACCGACATGCTGCTCGAAGGCCGCACCGCGATGCACGCGCCTGAAATTGACGGCAAGCTTTACATCTCCGACATTCCCGACGGCATCGATCCAGTGCCGGGGGAATTCTACCGCTGCCAGATTACAGAGACGCACGACTACGATCTAGTGGCGCGGATCCTGTAATCCGCTTACGGCAGCTCAGTGCAATCGTTGCGAGCCGACTTGTTCAGAATCGAAGCCCCGGCGTTCTCAATATGGTCTTTCAGGAATTCAGTCAGATCGTGGGCGACAGACGTGTCCGCGTCCCCACCATAAAAGCTGCCGAATTGGCGTCCAAAGCTGCTCGACAGAATAATATTCTGCTCGCCCTCGGGACGCATGATTGACAGGTTTAGCATGTCACCCAGCATTGGAACAGCTGCACTGCCGCGAGGCTCGTGATGCTGAATCTTCAACAGCGCGGGATTGTCGAGAATCGATCGCAACTCCACTAATTCTTCGGAATTCAGTTTGCCGCTGGTAATTCCGATGTTAACTGCCCTCCCCATTTTCTGATAGTGGTTCTCAAACCGGTAGCGGCCGTTCTCTGCGATGAGCGCGCAAGATTGCTGTGCTTCTCCGGTTCTCACCGCTAACGAATAAACCCGGAGTATTGGCCGTATCGAGGCGGGCGCGGTTGGGACCGCAGGTGCGAGCGCCGGGACCTTCAGTATTGACTTGATGGCCCAATCAGTTGACGTAATGGGTTGTGGGGGCGTAGGGCTTGAATCACGTTTTTTGAGCGCGATTTTCCTCGGAGGAAGGCAGTTTTGTTTGCCTTCGTCTTCGCTGAACATTTTGTGCGGTAGTTTGTGAAGTTCATCCAGCCACCGGACCAGCGGTTCGAGAGCACGTTCGAAGGTTTCCTCGCTCTCGACGCTCTGAAAGAATAGATCCTGCCAATGATCGTGCCGGTAAATCGTGAGCTGA
>QHZR01000057.1 GCA_003224755.1 Acidobacteriota bacterium | reverse complement strand
CGCAGTTCGGACTTGCTGTCAGCGGCTTTGCTTCAACCCCCTTCAACGTGGCGATCGGCGGCACGGATTTCAATGATTTCCTGCATGAGACAACGTATTGGAACTCGACCAACACTTCTCCCACTCAGGAATCTGCAAAGGGCTACATACCCGAGACCACGTGGGACCTCTCCTGCACAAACAGCCTTTTCTTGGGCGCCTTTGGGTTCGGCAGCAACGCCGAAAACAACTGCAATGACCCGCAGGTCATTAACGCTGGGCTCCTCATTCTGGTCGGCGGCAGCGGCGGAGTGAGTAAGTGCACCGTCAATAACTCACAAAGTCCCAGTTCCTGTTCCGGCGGATACGCAAAGCCTTCATGGCAGGTTGCGCCCGGAGTGCCGGCGGATGGCAAGCGAGACTTGCCTGATGTCTCGCTATTCGCCAGCAACGGCGTGCTCAACAGCTTTTATATTTTCTGCGAAGCGGATTCTTTTGCGAATTGTAGTTTCGGAGAGTATGGCGCAGCAGGAGGGACTTCATTTGGCGCCCCAGCGTTTGCCGGAATCATGGCTCTGGTGAATCAGCAAATGCAAAACTTGCACCTACCGGCGCGCCAAGGCAATGCCAACTATGGTCTTTACAAGCTGGCAGCCCAGCAGAATGCGGCGTCCTGCAACTCAAGCACAGGTCCGGCATCGACTTGCGTATTTAACGACATCACAAATGGCACCATCGCTGTGCCTTGTGTTGCTGGTTCGAAGGATTGCGTGGTCAAGACCTCGGGACATCAATACGGCATTTTGAGTGGCTACAGCACTGGAACTGGATTTGACCTCGCGACGGGGTTGGGCTCGATCAACGTCAACAATCTGGTCAGTAAGTGGAGTTCGGTGATCTTTCGTTCGACGGTCACGTCGCTGGCACTGAGTCCAACCTCGAATATCACGCATGGACAGAATGTGACGGTTACGGCGAGCGTTGCTCCGGGAAGTGGAAGTACGACTCCAACCCCAAGTGGTGCCATTTCGTTACTGACGAGCACGGGTGCGAGCGCCGGGAATTTCACGCTCAACGCCGGTTCGGTTTCAAGCGCAACTAATCTGTTGCCGGGTGGCAACTACACGGTGACAGCGCACTACGCTGGCGACAGCACATATGGCGGCAGCGACTCTGCGCCTGTGAACATAACGATTGGAAAAGAAAACAGCAGCCCACAACTTGAGCTGGTGACATTTGGTTGGCAAGGAAACCTGATCAGCGCGAATGCGAGCACCGCAGTGTACGGTTCGCCGTATTTGTTGCACGTAGATGTTTTCAATAGCGCTGGCGGCGCTTGCCAGACCAATAACGTTCAGCAGTCGGGTTGCCCCACTGGAAATGTGGCTTTAACCGATAACGGTAGCACTCTTGATGCGGGCAGCTATCCGCTGAACAGTTTTGGATATACCGAAGATCAGGTTGTGCAATTCCCCGGTGGAAACAATTCCGTCAAAGCGCAATACGCAGGCGACAGCAGCTTCAATGCGAGCTCGGCGACGAAGCCGTATAACATTACCCCGGCGCCGACCACGATTAGCGCGTCGCCCACAACGTGCTGTTTGTACGTTGGAGGTCCGTACCAAAGCGGCGCTGTTATCCAATCACAAAGCCTGGGAGTGACTCCGACCGGCACATTTACATTTCTTGTTAATGGAAGCCCGTCTGTCGGCAACGGAGCTCTATATTGGATTCCTCCTTCAGGCTTCCCGCCGATAGTGACTTACGGTACGAACTTCTTCAGTTCAAATTCCCCTTTTCCAAATCCAGGAAACTACACGCTGAGTGCTACTTACAGCGGAGATGCCAACTATCAGCCTGCGACTTCCACTTCCGTTACTGTTCGAGTCAAGTATCCGACGCCGACAATTAATCTCCGGGCCTCGCCAAATCCCGTAAATTCTGGGTCCACCACGAATTTGGTGGCCACGGTATTGGGCTCCAGTACAACAATTGCACCGACCGGGACGATTTCGCTCGCGAGCGCAAACACTGGGAACCTTTCAGGAAGCATTTCGTATGCAACGATTACAGATCCGAACACCGGAAACTTGGATCTGCAAGGCACAATTACAATCACTCCGCAGTTTACAGATGGGTATTTTGCAAACTACAGCGGAGATAACAACTACCAATCGGCCGGAAGTCCCGCCGCGACGATCATTACAGTGAATGGGACAGATTTTGGATTTACGGCCCAACCCAGTTCCTACACAGTATCCCCTGGTGGCAGCGCTTTCTACTCACTATTCGTCGGATTTCAATCCGGCACCGCGCCAGTCGCCTTCGGTTCGACCGCCTGCTCTGGTCTTCCCAAAGAAACCACGTGCAGTGTTTCGCCTGATCCGGTTTCCTCTATCACGACCATTAACCTCGTCATCGCCACAACTGCTCCTCATTTTTCGTCTGCGGTAAAAGCTTCTGCTAAGAATTCGAAGTATCTGTGGCTCGGCTCGCTTATGCCACTCTCCGCCTTACTTTTGATCGGACACTCTCGGCGCCACAGATCGCGGCTGGCACGCTCTCTCGTCCCCTGCGGCTTGTTATTACTCGGTATCGGCTGCGGAGGTTCAGGAGGCGGAGGGGGCGGCGGCGGGGGAGGGGGCGGTGGCTTCTCGGATCCAGGAACTCCGCCCGGCAGCTACGCGATCACGGTCACTGCAACTAGCGGCTCTGGCGCTAACGCCATTACCCATACAGCCACGGTCACATTGGTGGTGCAGTAAAAAGAGAGGGGCGGGTTCGCCCGCCCGTTTTGTCAACTCAGCTATCTACTTTCCCGTGCTGCAGCTGTCTGCGACCTTCCTGACTGTGGTCACAGCTAGCGTCTTTGAGCCATTGGCGTTGGCACTGGCAGATGCGCTGCCTGTGGTTCCGCTGGCTTCAGCGGTATTGCCTGAAGCGTTCGAATCAGGCGTGTGTGACTCCGCCGAGCCTCCGGTGCTGGCTGTTCCCATCACTTCAACTTGCTTGTTCACGTTTGCACTCAGCTGTGACTCATCACCGGTTAGCTGCCACATGGTGCCGCTCACGTCAGTCAGCATGTAGTTGCCACTCGATCCGCTAAGGCAGCCTTGAATCGCATTCCCGTTCGAAGGCATGCTGGTTTGGTCGGAGCTGCTGGTTGTCGGAGTCTGGCTGGTCGAGCCTCCGCTTTGAGGTGTGTCCTGCGCGATTGCCATTGCCGCACACAGTAGCAGGGCCGCGCTCAACAGCGTTGTGTTCTTCATAGAGATAATCTCCCTTCATCACGGCTAACTCGATTTTAGAAAGCGGGCTGCAAGCCTCGGTTGCTCTCTGGGCGACTTATCGTCCGGAACATGCTGTAGGCGCCGCGCGGAATCGCATGGAACCTTGCTAAGGCGGATCACGTATCATGATGAAAGAATGCGGCTTCTGCTAGAGATCTTCGGTCAGACCCTGCGGACCCTCTGGGCGCACAAGCTGCGTTCTTTTCTCACCATGTTTGGAATCGCCTGGGGTGTTGGGTCGCTGCTCCTGCTGGTCGGTTTGGGAGAAGGCTTTCGTTCAGGCAACCGCAAACAGTTCGACGAGATCGGCGAAAACGTAATGTTCATCTGGGGTGGGCGCGCACCAGCGATGAACGGCAGTTTCACCAGCCTGCGCTGGTATTTTCTGACTTATCGCGATTTCGAAGACGTCGCGCGGGAGTGCCCGGATGTGAAACTAGCGGCGCCGGTGATTTCGCGCAACGATGTGCGCGCGGTCAGCGACTACTTCCAAAGCAGCGGGCAATTGATGGGGGTGCCGGCCTACTTCAATGACATTCGGTACCTTCCCGTTGCCGAAGGCCGTTGGCTGAACGATTTCGACGTGTCGCAAAAACGCGCAGTGGTGGTGATTGGAGACGAAGCCCGCCGCGTGCTTTTTCCGGGTTGGCCGGCGGTGGGTTCCACGATCCTGCTGAACGGCATTCGTTTTCAGGTAATTGGGACACTCAAGCGCGTCGGCCACGGAGAGAACAATACCCGGAATCTGCAAATCTTTATTCCATTTTCCGTCATGCGCGAAGACTTTCCACCCAAGAATACTGGTGAGGTTGACGACGCGATCTCGTTCTTGAACTATCAACCGAAGTCACGCGAACTTCACGAGACTGCGAAATTGGAAGTGCACAAGGTGCTCGCCAGGAATCACGGGTTTGATTACAGCAATCCGGATTCGTTCGACGAGTGGGACACCATTCGCACCGTGGATGCGATTGGCAAGATCTTCGACGCCATGAATACGTTCCTTGGCAGTGTTGGCCTGGTGACGCTCGGTTTGGGCGCGATTGGCATCATCAACATCATGCTGGTATCAGTGGCTGATCGAACTCGCGAAATTGGACTGCGGAAGGCCTTGGGCGCCACTAGCCGCAGCATTCTTTTTCAGTTCTTCGTCGAAGGAGCATTCCTGACGTTGCTGAGTGGTTTATTTGGCATGGCGTGTGCCGCCGGATTCATGTGGCTGCTCGGACTGCTTCCGCAGCCGCAGGGATTTGACACTCCGCGGCTTGTGCCCACAACCGCCGCACTGGCAATTGGATCGCTGGCGTTTGCCGGAATTGTTGCGGGTTTATATCCCGCGCGGAAAGCGGCGTCGCTGGAACCGGTGGAAGCACTAAGAAGAGAATAAATGGACTCCCCAGAAGTAATCATAATCCCGGAAAACAAAAGCGCTTCAAGTGTAAAGGCGCTCATGGGCCGCGACATCTTCATTCAGGCCTACGGCGCCATGCGTCATGACCTGCGCAAGACAGTGCTCACCATGCTCGGCATGGCATGGGGAATCGCGACGGTGGTGCTCTTGCTTGCATACGGAGACGGTTTCGGGCGAGCGATCCGGAACATCTGGGAGGCCTTTGGCGCGACCGCAGTGGGGATTTATCCTGGCCGCACTTCGCAGCAAGCGGGAGGCAACAAGGCGGGAACGGCGATTCGTTTCACCAACGATGACATGGAGCTTATGCGCAACGTCGTGCCGTTGGCGCGGCACATGTCGCGGATCGGCGAGCTGGATGCTACGTTGCAAAGCGGGCCGCGTACTTTCACGATGCACGTCTTCGGGATTGATCCCCAGATGGGCGACATTTGGGCGCTAAGCATCGGCGAAGGCCGCTTTCTCGACGAATCTGACAACTTGAGCCACGCAAGAGTTGTAGTCCTGGGATCGGAAGCTAAAGACAAACTCTTTTCAGGTATTCCCGCCATTGGCGAATCCATTCGCATCAATGGCGCCAGTTTTCAAGTTGTGGGCGTGCTCAAGGCGCGTATGCAGGAAGCCGACAGCGATGACAATCGCGTAGTTTATGCGGCATACAACTCCATGGACACGCTCCGCGATAATCATTACTTGAGTGGTATGTGGTTGGATTCCATTGGCCTTGATCACAACAAGATGTCAAAAAGCATCCGTGACGCTTTGGCCATGCAGCACGGCTTTAAGTCTGACGACGAGCGGGCAGTGTTTGTTTTCGATGCGCAGAAGCAGTTGGAACAGTTCAGCATAATCACCATTGCTTTGAAGATTCTGTTGGCATTTATTGGGACGATTACGTTGGGTATTGGCGGCGTGGGACTGATGAACATGATGCTGGTTTCGGTCACGCAACGCACTCGCGAAATTGGCGTGGAAAAAGCTTTGGGGGCACGCAAGAAGGACGTTCTCTTCCAATTTCTAGCGGAAGCCATGGTGATTACGGCGGTAGGCGGACTCTGTGGAATCCTGCTTTCTTATGTCGTCTCGATTTCCGTCGGGAGACTGACGCTCTACAGCGCGTTAGCCAAGAACGCTGAAGCTGGGGATATCCGGCTAATCGTCGCTCCACAGGTGCTAATCATTTCCACGATTATTCTTGGCGTGGTCGGCATCGTGAGCGGAATGTTTCCAGCCATACGTGCCGCAAATCTGGATCCCATCGAAGCCCTGCGTTACGAGTGAGACGGCTATAAGCTTTTAGCGCTTAGCTTTTAGCGAGAAGCAAGCCCCTAACACAACCCTGCGGTGTTACCCGCTCGGTAACTAAATACTCTCTAGCTGGAGTGCTGAGGAAGTAGCTAAGAGCTAATAGCTAAGAGCTGATTTTTACCGTCGGCATGAACTGCGGCGGCTTTCGCGCTTTCGTCAATTGCTCAAACCCATAAGCAATTTTCAGCAGAGTCGGTTCGCTCCAGGGGCGCCCGAAAAAAGAAATTCCCACTGGCATTCCAAAGACAAATCCCGCTGGAACGTTAATGTTGGGATAGCCAGCGACGGCGGCCGCGTTCGAACTCCCTCCGACCGCATGGTCGCCATTCGCCAGATCGGTCAACCAGGCGGGGGCGCCACTGGGAGCCACCAGGGCATCGAGATGAAATTTGTTCATCACCCCATCAATTCCTTGGTCACGCGAAAGGGCGTGGTTGGAGGCCAATGCTGCGACGTATTCTTTTTCGGCAAGCGTTCCTTTCTCTTGGGATTTCAGGAATAGATCCTGCCCGAAGTATGGCATTTCTTTGTCTTTGTTCTTCTCGTTGAAGGCAATCACGTCGGCAAGCGAATGCACCTGGGCATCCGGACGCGTCGCAAGGTATGAGTTTAAGTCAGCCTTCAGCTCGTATAGCAAAACCAGCAGTTCTGTGTCATCGAACTTGCCATGCGATTCAAGATCGGCCGGATCGGTGATCACCGCTCCAGCAGACTTCATCTGATCAATCAGGGAGTTCATCAGCGCGTCCACCGCGTCGTTGAATCCGAAATATTTGCGCGCGACTCCAATTCGGGCATCACGCAGGCCGTTCGGATCGAGAAACTGCGTGTAGTCCTTTTGCATTTTGCTATCGGCGTCGGCAGTAGCGTCATCGCGCTGGTCAGATCCGGCGAGCGCCCTCAACAGGATCGCCGCCTCACGCACAGTTCGGGCCATTGGACCGGCTGTGTCCTGGTTATGAGCGATTGGAATGATTCCAGCGCGGCTGATCAACCCCAGCGTCGGCTTGATACCAACAATCCCGTTTGCCGATGATGGGCACACGATTGAGCCGTCAGTCTCGGTTCCAACTGCGACAGCACAAAGGTTCGCTGCAGTGGCCGCGCCTGAACCGGAACTCGATCCGCACGGATTCCGGTCGAGAGCATAAGGATTTTTCGTGAGCCCGCCGCGCCCGCTCCATCCGCTCGTGGAATGGTTAGAACGGATATTGGCCCATTCGCTCAGGTTGGTCTTGCCGAGGATGACAGCTCCCGCTTCCCGTAACTTTCGCGCCACGCCGGAATCCTGTGCCGGTTTTGATCCGACCAATGCCAGAGAACCGGCCGTGGTCTGCATGCCATCGGCGGTATCAATGTTGTCCTTAATCAACGCGGGAATTCCGTGCAGGGGCCCGCGCGCGCCTTTCTGCTTGCGCTCGCGGTCGAGCGACTCCGCAATCGAAAGTGCGTCAGGATTCAGTTCGATCACGCTGTTTAGCGTTGGTCCGGTTTTGTCGATCTCCTGAATTCGACGAAGGTAGGCTTCGGTGAGCGAGTGAGCCGTGAGTTCTCCCGATTTCAAGCGCGCCTGGAGATCGGAAATTGTGGCCTCTTCGAATTCAAAAAACTTTATCGGTGGAACCTCAGGACCTGAGTCGGCAAACGCCCGACCAGCGGAAAGCGCAGGAGTGAGCGCCACGCCGGCGGTCCCAAACGCGGTTGCTTGTAGCAGGCTGCGGCGCGAAACCCTCCGCCCTGCCGTTGGAAGCTGTTCAGTCTTCAAGCGGGCCTCTCTTCGTCATCCGCCGAAATTATAAGGCCGGGATTCATGGCCTCGACGAGGGCCGCTAACTATTTCGATCGTAGGCCGTCCAATTCCACGCATAGGTGTCTTTGGAGACAAAAACTTGACGTATTCCCGTGTTGGCAGGCGACAAAGAACTGGAAGAAGCTGATAGAATCACGAGTTTGTTTGTCTCGCCAGATGGTAGTTCCAACCCATTATTTTCTCGTGATCCGCGCAAAGGAGAGTTCATGATCCAGCCGAAGAGGTGGCTTGCCGTGCTCGTGGCTGTGTGTTCTTCCCTAGCTTTTTCTCAGGAAACTCAAGAAGGACGCCTGATGCGCTTTCCTGACATCTATAAGGACAAAGTTGTGTTCTCGTACGCCGGCGACCTTTGGCTGGCCTCGACCTCAGGCGGAATCGCGAGCCGAATCACATCGCACGTGGGCCGTGAACTGTTTCCAAAATTTTCGCCAGACGGCAAGCGGATCGCTTTTACCGGCCAATACGACGGGAACTTCAACGTGTATGTGATGCCTTCGACCGGGGGACAGCCGAAGCAACTCACTTTCTACCAGGGGAGTGCGCAGCCGTTAAATGACCGCATGGGCATTCATGACGAGGTGGTCACGTGGACGCCAGACAGCAAACGGATTGTCTTCCTTTCACGCCGCGACGCCTCAAACGGTTGGGTGAAACGTGAATTCAGTGTCAGCATAGATGGTGGTCTGCCGCAGCCCTTGCCGATGGACCAGGGCGGTTTGCTCTCCTACTCGCCGGATGGGAATCGCGTCGCTTACAACATGATCTTTCGCAACTTCCGGACGTGGAAGCGTTATACCGGAGGACTGGCTCAATCCATCACGCTCTACGATCTGAAACATAAGCAATCGAGCGGCCGTCCGGTGACCATGCCCCCTTTTGCTCACGAATTCCCGGCGTACGTGTGAGGTTGCGTATGCTTCCCTCTTTTGCAGGGACAGTAAACACATCACCACGGGCGGCAATCACAGCGCGCTTGCCATCAGGCGCGATATCGAAATCGGTGACTAGCTTGCTCACATTGTCCCAGTGCTTCATTGCCTGATTGCGATCGCCAGGCAGGTAAATCGTGAGCTTCTTCGGTTCCGGAGATTGGAAATCGTAGGAGTAGAGATAGCCGCCGTTCTCGAATACGATCGCATCCGGGC
>QHZR01000056.1 GCA_003224755.1 Acidobacteriota bacterium | reverse complement strand
GCACAACCCCCGTCGCAAGCGGAAGCGGAGAAATACGGCGTTCGGGCAACCATGGCCGTGAATGAAATGAAGGCCGAGTCCTTGAATGCGATTACGCAATTGGTCGACTCGGGAAAATTGCGCGCCGTAGTCGATACCGTGCTTCCGCTGTCCGAAGCGCGCCGCGCTCAAGAACTCATCCAAACCGGACATACGCGCGGGAAAATCGCGCTCAAAGTGATCTAATGAAATCAGGGAAAAAAGGAAACAACATGCTTCGGTTGCAGTTACTCCGTTTACTTGTGTAGAGCACTGGGGCACCCTGAAGTCTCTGGCGGAGTTGTCCAAAAGAGATCCAGAATCTGGAAAGCCGACAATGGTCGTGCGCCCATATCAAGAACGCTAGTTGAGCAGATGGTCGAGCGAAACCATTTCCGGGGGCAAGGACCACTTCAGATAACGTTCGAGCAGATGCCGCACGGCCCGGGACGCAGAATTGAAGCCGCTGATGACGCTGCCGCCTCCGTGACTGTTGGTTTGATCAAACTAGGCTGTGGAGACTTCGCGATGTCGGAAGCAGTCGACGAGGTGATCGTTCACCATTCCGACTGCCTGCATATGTGCGTATAGAACAGTGGAACCGACGAAGCTGAATCCGCGCTGTTTTAGGTCCTTGCTGAACGCATCGGATTCGGTAGAGGTGGCGGGAATCTGCTTCATGACTTTCCAGTGGTTCACTTTGGGTTGTCCGCCGACAAAGCGCCACGCGTATACATCAAAACTTCCGAACTCGTCCTGAATAGCGAGAAACGCCCGCGCGTTGCGTACGGCCGCCTCGATTTTTTGCCGGTTTCGAATGATCCCTGGATCGAGCAGCAGCTTCTGAACGCGTTTCTCTGTATATCGCGCCACTTTGTTGGGATTGAACTCGCTGAAAGCGCGGCGATAGCCTTTACGCTTGTTCAGGACGATTGACCAGCTCAATCCAGCTTGCGCTCCTTCCAGAACAAGGAACTCGAAATGTTTACCGTCATCGTGGACCGGCACACCCCATTCCCGATCGTGATATTCGAGCATCAGGGGATTACTTTCGCCGACCCACCCGCATCGTTTCTTGACCATAAATGACCTGAGGCTCCAGTCAGCATCCGCAATTGCCTGCGCGATCAAGTGAAGTTGTCATATGCCCGCGCGCTCGGATTCGCTCATACTTGTGCGAAGCCGCCATCGACGAACAATTCCGTGCCAGTGACGTAGCTGCTGTCATTGGATGCGAGAAACACCACGGCCCGAGCTATCTCTTTAGGTTTTGCGAGCCGACCGAGTGGAACCGCATTTGAAATCATGTTCAAGCGCTGCTGTCCGACTTCCGACGATCCTAACAATTCATTCAGGCCAGGGGTATCCGTCGATCCCGGGCTCACGGCGTTCACACGAATGTGGCGATCCTTCAAATCCGTCGTCCACGTCCGTGCAAATGAGCGCACCGCCGCCTTTGTCGCGCTATATACACTGTTTGCCGGCAGCCCTTTGCTGCCGACTATCGACGCGTTGAGGATGATCGATCCACCTTCAGGAATTAAAGGAAGGGCCTTCTGAACGGTGAAGAGAACGCCTTTAACATTGATGTCGAATATCGAATCGTATAGTTCCTCGGTGATCTGACCGAGAGGTGCATATTTCGCGCTGCCGGCGTTCGCGAAAACAACGTCGAGTTTTCCTTTGTCATTCTTGATTTGTGAGAACAGCCGATCGAGATCGCCGGAGTTAGAAACATCCGCTCGAATACCGCTGATATTGCTTCCGATTTCCTTCACGGCCACCGCCAATTCCCGCTCGCGGCGGCCGGTGATGAACACATACGCTCCTTCGCTGACGAACTCTTGCGCCGTCGCAAGCCCGATCCCACTACTCCCGCCCGTAATCAGCGCAACCTTTCCTTCGAGCTTACCCATATTGTTTCTCCTATCTTCCGGATGCTTTCTCGCCTCTTAACGTCATCACTGTGCTGGTCGCCTGCGCAACGAGTGTTCCTGTCGACCAAAAAACCAGTAGCCGTTGTAGAGCTTGAAAATCACGAGACCAGGTTCGAGGACGATGACATGCGGGATCATGGGATCGTGCTCGGGGTCCGTGTACTCGGCAATGTCTAGATACTTCTGAACCTTGCGTCCCGGATAGGATAAAAAGGTCCAATGAGCGCCAACGCCCGTGCGGTACTCATTCGTCGTAAGCATGTTGTCGGTACTGATAGTGACCAGACGGGAGTAACCGACTTCCATCTCGCGGTGAAGTTGAACCAGCCCCTCGGCCTGGCGCTGGTCTTTCGGGCAATATCCTCCGCGGCTCAGCACCAGGATCATGGGATCTTGCCCCTGTAGATCCGAAAGCTTGCGACGTTTACCCGTGTGATCGGTCAGCTCATAATCGGGAAATAGTGCCCCAGCTATAATGTCCGCTCTCATGCGGTTCAACCTCCTTTAGGGAACTTGTCGCCGAACATTGGGTGACCACTCTTTGATTGTTCTTGTGTGGCCTCGTCTTGGATCACATCCCAATGCTCGACTAGAATTCCGTCCTTGATGCGAACGACGTCCGCTGCAATCCAGTTCACGGGTTGGCCGAAACCTGAAAATCGCCCGTGCACGATCACAAGGTCTTTTTCGGCCACGATCGTTCCTGGCTCATACTTCAGCGTTGGCGGAAGGCTTTTGATGAGATCGAACAGGCCTTCACGGTCTGGCCCGATATGCGCGCTGTGCTGGATGTAGTCGGGCGACCAATAGCGCTGAGCCGCCGCGTAGTCCCGCTTATTAAACAGCGTATCGAAAGCCTCAAGAACAAGCGCTTTATTTTTCGATTCAATCGTCTGATTCATTTTTGTTGTCCTAACGCGGCAAATCAAACTCCGGCCCGAAGGAACATTACTGGGCTGTCTTGCCGCCGTCCACGAGGTACGACGCACCCGTGATGAACGACGCCTTGTCGGACGTCAGAAAGACGATGGTCTGCGCGATCTCTTCGGGTCTTCCTACTCGGTTGAGCGGCACCTTCGCTACCAGACCCGCCTTTCTTTCGTCAGTACCGGTGAAGCGCTTCAGCATCCCAGTGTCGATTGGACCTGGGGCGACCATGTTCACGCGCACCCCTGACGGAGCGGCTTCGAGTGCGGCCGACTTGGTCAGTCCTTCGACCGCATGCTTGCTCGCCGAGTATAGAGAAGCGCCAGCAGCACCAGTATGGCCGTAGGTGGAAGATATGTTGACGATGCTGCCGCTTCCCTGGGCGAGCATCACACGCATTTCGTGCTTCATGCTGAGCAGCGTACCAAGGACATTTGTGTCGAAGGTCGCGGCATAGGTTTCGGCAGTCTGCTCCGTCACCGGGCCGGGTGTGCCCTCGGTTCCGGCGCAGTTGACCGCAGCGTCCAGACGACCAAAGCGCGCGACGGTCTTATCGATCAGGCTGCGCACGTCGTCCTCGTGACGCACGTCAGACCGTAGGAATTCGGCCTCAGCGCCAAGCGTCTGGAGTTCGGCCGCTAATTTTTGGCCTTCGTCATCGCGTCGTCCAGAAATAACGACGCGGGCGCCTTCGCGGGCGAAAGCCAGAGCGGTGGCGCGTCCAATACCTGTAAGGGCGCCAGTGACCAAAACAACGGGGGTAGTCATAAGATTTCTCCTTCAAGATTTATCAACGTCAGTCGGCCGCGGAGATGGTCGTGACCGTAGCAGTCCTGTCGCTTTCATTTAGAAACCGATTTGTTTCAAAAACAAAATCCTCGTGATACTCATACCAAGATCCATGGTTGGCGTCGGGATACAGGATCAGCTTAGCGTTAGGCATGTTCTGAACCAGATAGAGTGAATTCACCGTGTAGACGATGACGTCGTGGTTGCCGCTCACGACCAACGTTGGCTGCTTGATGTTCTTAAGGTACGCAAAGCGCTCTCCCGGCTGTGCACCCCATTGCCCAACAGCTGCAATTTGCGCCGGAGCGACCTTCTCGTTGATTGAAACGTCGCGATTTTCTGTGCGTGACAAGTACCGCTTCAGAAACTCGCGACCTGCGGCTTGGCTCTTCGGAGAGTCCGTGAAGAACACCTTGAGCCATAGATTCTCGGGCGGATCGTAATTAGCGCCGAAAATCGCGGCCGTCTCGGGCGTGATGTGCCCCTGTCCGTTCCCTGCGGCGTGGTTGCGCGGCGCCGTTCCGACCAGGATGAGTTTGCGGACGAGTTCCGAACGGTCGAGTGTGATCTGCTGCGCGACCATTCCGCCGATCGAGAAACCGAGGAGATCGACCTTCCTCAGTCCGAGACCATCGATGAACGCTTCCGCGTTGTTCGCCATTCCTGCAAACGTCGTCGGCACTTCGCCGGTCGAACTCGCGACACCCGCATTATTGAAGATAATGACCTCACGATCCTTGGCAAGCCCATCCAAAAGCGCAGGGTCCCAGTTGTCGAGATTTCCGGTGAAGTGCTGGTTAAAGACAAGGGGCAAATCACCTCGCTTGCCCCAGCGCCGATAAGCGAAGCGAATACCGTTGGCCTCAACAAACTGGGTGGGAACTGTCGTCGCTGTATACGTGCTCATGGTCTAGTCCTTATTCGTAAGTCACCGAATCGGATACGAGTGCCAGGGCTGCTGTCGCGCAATCGACGTCGTTCTGCACCATGGGTGCCCCGCTCACTCCGATCGCCCCGACAATTTCTCCGTCCACCTTAATGGGAAACCCTCCACCCCACGCCGCCACACGCGCAAGCGTGGGGATCCCAGCCAAAAGCGACGGGTCGCCCTGAATAAAGTTGAAAAAGTCCTGCGTGGAGACGCCGAACAGAGCTGTGTACGCTTTATTCTGCGCAATCTCGATGGTCGGGACCGGGGCTCCATCCATCCGGCTAAAGGCCTTAAGATTGCCGCCGTCATCGAGAATCGCTACGTTCTCGGTAACGCCAAGTTCTCTGGCTTTTGCCACCGCTGCATTCACCATTTTCGTGCCAGCTCAGAAGAGATGCTATGTTCCTTCACTACGTTAGCCATTGGACACCTTCCTCCACTTGATGTGCGTTGGTTCAGGCATTCATTCCGCCATCGACGGTAAGGTTCGCCCCGGTAATGTACGAGGACTCCGGACCGGCCACAAACGCCACCAGCGCAGCGACCTCATCAACGCGCCCGTAGCGGTCGAGCGCTGTAACGGCCTTCTGCGGTACCGCCCAATCGCCCACGGCGGGATTCAAATCCGTGTCGATCGGACCGGGTTGGATATTGTTGACCGTGATGCCCCGAGTCGCGACTTCTCTGGACAGGCTCTGCGTGAACATCTTGACGGCTCCCTTCGTGGCCGAGTAGGGCACCAGGCCGGGGACCATGGCACGCTCGCCTGCGGCCGAGCCGATCATGATGATGCGGCCGCCGCTCTTCATTTGTTTCAGCGCTGCCTGCGTCGCGACGAAGGTGCCGCGGACATTGATGTCAATCAGACGGTCCAGTTCGTCCAACGTTGTTTCCTCGAACCTCTTGGGAATGGCGGTGCCGGCATTGTTCACAAGGATGTCGAGCCCGCCGAATGTCGCCACGGTCTTGTCGACCGCGGCTTCGACGGCGCCGGCATCGGTCGCGTCCGCCTGAATTGCGATGGCCTTTCGGCCAGCCCGTTCAATCTCCTTGACGACCGACGCGGCCGCATCGGCGCCCTTGGTGTGATCGCCACGTTCGCTCCGTCCGCAGCCAGACGCTTGGCGATTGCAGCACCAATGCCGCGCGAGCCGCCCGTGATGACTGCAATCTTTCCTTCCAGTTTCTTGGACATTGTTTTTCTCCGTCTCTCGGTGATTCGTAATTGAGTAGTTGCAACGGCGATGCCACTTGCAAGCCGTTGAATTATGGGATTGGTGGCCTGGAGGAAAGCTTCGTTTTCAGCGTTTGCTGAAATGTCGGCATGGGACGATCAGTTTGTAGTTAAAGGTTGATCGAACGCAAAAATCATTGCTCGCGGTCAAGCTCCAGGGCGATCCAGTCGCGGATATAGGGCGAACAACCGGTAAGCTTGACGCCTTTCGATTGGCACGCTCCGAGAAAACGAACGACGTCGATGTCTACGAGACTGACTTCGCCTAGATCCAGCACAACGCCGGGTTCGTTGTTCTCGATCTGCGCATTTAATTCGTCTAGATGCTCCGCCTGCACCCGGCCGATCAGTCGGAGGGTTGTGGTGTTCGCTTCAGAAAACTTCTCGATTCTTAGTGTCATCTTCGCTCTTGATAAACCAACTCCGAATGGATGCAATGACAGGTCCACTTGCACCTGTTGATGCACGGAGCTTTAGACACAGCAACCTGAGCCGATTTTTCAGCGTTTGCTGAAGGTTCAGCCAATTGTGTCTGGGTATGGCTCAACGAGAGATTACAGTAGGCGCGCGAGACCGAAGACTACGAGGCCTTGAAACGATAGCGGTCGATGCGCAATTTTCTTATTTTGGATTCGAGGGTTTGTCGCGGAATGCCAAGCTTGGCGGCTGCGCCGGCTGGTCCCGAAACCTGTCCGTGAGCCTCCCGCAGGGCATTCTCAATCAGGTCTCTTTCTTGCTCGACGAGGTTCGCAAACAGGGGAACAGCCGGAACTGCGGATTTAGGCGATACCGGCGCGAACCACGTTTCATCAAGAACAAAAGTCTCGCCATCGGACAGAATCACCGCGCGCTCGATCACGTTCTGCAGCTCGCGGATGTTTCCTGGCCAATGGTAGGCCTGCAATAGATCGAGCGCCTTCTTGCTTATTTTTGTAATTCTCTTGCCGACGCGTTTGGCGAAACGATCGATCAGGTATTCAGCCAGGAGCGGAATGTCGTCCCGGCGCTCGCGGAGCCCCGGCATTTGAATCGGAAAAACATTAAGCCGGTAGAACAAGTCCTTACGAAACGTGCCCTCAGCGACGGCCGCATTCAAGTCTTTATTGGTCGCCGTCAACACCCGCACATCGATCGATATTGGCTGATTACCGCCGACCCGTTCGAATTCTCGTTCTTGGAGAATCCGCAGCAAGGCGACTTGAGTTTCCGGGGGTAGCTCCCCGATCTCATCCAGGAAAATCGTTCCGCCATCGGCCGATTCGAAGCGACCCAGACGCCGCTGCAGCGCCCCAGTGAAAGAACCCTTTTCATGTCCGAAAAGTTCGGACGCAATCAGCGAAGGCGGAATCGCGCCGCAATTCACGCGAATGAAAGCACGGTTTGCGCGCTTGGATCGATTATGAATCGCACGGGCAATCAACTCTTTACCGGTTCCGGTCTCACCTTGGATGAGAACCGTAGAATCCGTGGGAGCCACTCTGGAGACTTCCGCCAATACCTTGCGCAGCGCCTCGGAGGAACCGACGATTTCTTCGAACATGGAAGAGCGCACGATCTCTTCGCGCAACGCGACGGTTTCGTTCCGCATACGATCTTCTGCACGTTTACGATCATCGATGTCCGTCGCAGTCGCATACCATCGAACGACCTTTCCGTTTTCGTCCAGTAGTGGGTTGTAGCGGATCACAAACCAGCGGTACTTGCCGTCTTTCCCCAGAAGTCGGTACTCGTTCTCGAACGGAACCGGACTGGAAAGCGCTTTGCGCCGATATTCAAGAAGTCTTTGAAGATCCTCGGGATGGAAGACACGCGAGCGAAAACCGTCGTCTCGCACTTCGTCCAGAGACAGCCCACTGTACTCAATCGTCGCGCGATTTGCGTAAATGGCTTTCCCTTCTGGAGTCATGACGACAATTGCTTGCGGAATAACGTCGACAATTTGTCTTAGTTCCGCTTCGGAATTCTTGATCTTTTCAAACGCCGCCGCTAAAGCGGACTTCGATCGGTCGCGCTCAATGGCAATTCCGGCAATCCGGCTGGCGTCCTCGATTAGCTGAATTTCGGATGGGCCCGGCTCTCGAACTTCACCGTAAAGCATTCCGAAGGTGCCCAATACTTTGCCATCGTGGGAAATGATTGGCGACGACCAGGCGGCGCGCATCCCCGTTTGCACAAGAAGAGCCCTAAAGGATGCAAAGTGTGGGTGAGAGAGCACATCAGACACAAATACGGGCTGTCCCAGGTAAGCCGAAGCGCCACACGCCCCGACATGGGGGCCAATGCTCACACCGTCCGTAGCGATTCGATACTCATCGGACAGTCTTGGGGCCGCAGCGTATCGCAGGTGCACACCGTCCTCATCAAGAAGGAAAACCGAGCACAACGCTCCTGGAGTGTGCGCCTCAATCAGGAGAGCGATACTCGTTAAGACATCGTTGAGCGGCGCGCCGATGAGGATCATCTTGAGTGCGTCGAGCACGGCCTCGCTGGATAGAGTGTGTTCGTAGGCACGCGGGGTTGCCGATGTCTGATCCTGAAACGTAGTTGACGTTCGGGCGTCTGTCATAACGAAAACCGCAGGCTGATCGTTGCATAAAGTATCGCACAAAAGTAATGCTCGCTGGCACGCCGCCATAAACGTTCGCTGTCACTCTTTTGCCCCGTTTAGAAAGAACAACATCATCACCGGCTCCGTGCCTTTATTCCGCCACGCGTGCCGGGTGCCATTCTGAACGACGACATCGCCCTTTTTGAGATGAATGGTTTTTCCGTCATCCAGTTCAAGCCATATTTCCCCTTCGAAGACGACGGCATAATCCACTGTATTTGTTTTATGCATCCCCGGGTCGTCCTTCTCGAAATGATCAGCAAGTCCCCTCAAACGATCCAAAGATTCGCGACGGGCGGCCTCTCCATCAAAAGATGGAGAGGAAAAGACCGCTCCTGATGGGAAAGTCACATAGTGAAGACTCGTTCCTCCAGGACCAGGAACGACAGAGTCGGGGTAACCATCAAACCTTTGCTCTCGGCTCAGATCGGGAATTGAAGGATTCACCCAAACCAGAGTGTGTCTGTAACCAGGAACACTCTTGAACTCATATGTTTCAACCTCATCGTCGCTGCGAACAACAGACTTCCCCCCTCTCGTGCGCGGTAACAACGCGGCGATAGTTTGGTTTAGGCGTGGCATTCTTTAAAACGTCAATGCTCATGGTGCGATCCTCCCTCCTTGGGATAGTGATGTTTCCTGTTGCCGTTCCCAGAGACCTTGGTGCAATGGTCTCTCCATTTCCAACTGCTTGCAGTGCTTAAGCTGGGAGAGCGAAAGCTGCTCTGTTTTCGGCATTTGCCGAAACTTCGGCTCGTTCCTTCGCGATTAGTAAGCTGTCAAAAGAACCGGATG
>QHZR01000077.1 GCA_003224755.1 Acidobacteriota bacterium | reverse complement strand
AGGGTACCGCCGAGGTCAGACAAAAAGGTCATTCAGAGTTTGACCGGATCACACCGGCAACTCTTCTCCAGGTTGGCGCTCTGGTTCGAACAGGCACAAGCGGAACTGTAAATCTGGCTTTTTTCCTAAATACATTAGCCAGCCTCTCCGAAAAGAGCGAGTTGCAAATCGATGACCTGGCTGTGACTAAAGATGGAAACGCAATGCGAAATGATGTCCGTTCACGAATGGTTCGGCTTCTATTGCTGCGGGGAACAATGCAGGTCTCCTTCAATCGGCTACCCGATTCTGAATCCGACCTCGCGATCAAAACGCCGCAGGGCGCGCTGAGCGCCAATTCGGACTGTATTTTTCTGATAAACGTTGGCGAGGGGAAAACACGAGTGACTTGCGTGTACGGCATGCTTGCTTTACACATCGAGCGGGCTGATTTCCTGATCGAAGCGGGATACTTTCAGGAATTTCCTTCGAGTGACCTTTCGCCGAAGGCGGCAGCGGAGGACGCACAAGCGCAACGCGATGTGATGTCGATGATTGAAACCGAACATCAGTTGCAAGAGCTTGCACGTCATCAGCGCCTTTTGAAACCCGACTTTCTCGATCGCTGAAGACTGCAATTTCCGGTTAAAATGACGGCCAGGATCGGGGCAAAAAAATCTTAAAAAAAAGTGAAAAAAAAGCTTGCATTGGCAATTCCTGCCTCTCAACATCGCAACCGTAGCCCGTTTAATTAATCAAATCCGGAGGTTTTATGATTATGAATAAATCAAGTTTTTCGCAATGGGTGGGCGGGTTGATATTCGCGCTCGCACTCGCTCTTTTCTCAGGACAGTCGGTCTTCGCATCGCCGGCTACCGAAATTAATCGCGCGGTCAATGTTGCTGGTGGAGTTGATGTCAAGCACGCCGCGTCAGCCACATTCCTGCAAGGGTTTAACACTGTCGTCATCAAGGTGAAGCAGGCTGATGCGCCTCTGTATGTTTCAGCCGGCGTTAAAATGCGCCCTGACCTTGCACCGCAGATCACAGTCGCGGCGTTGAACGCCCGCCCGATGGATCGACACAGTTGTGAGGAAATTACCGCCATCATCAAAGCGGCGATCGCCGCTGCCCCCGATTCGCGTTACGCCATCACCCGAGCCATGTTGGCCGCTCTGCCGGGATCCCGTCAGTGTATCCTCGCAGCAGTGGGGATCACCGACAAGGATCTTAGAGTCGCTTACACCAGGCGGTCTGACGGCAAGGAAGTCATTAGCGGCAAAGAGGGCAAAGAGGTCATCCCTCCTCCGGCCCCCCCTGGGTTCCCTTACCCTACTATTTGGGATGTTGGAAACATCATTTCGATTAATCCTGGCCCAGGGGGAGTCGCAAGTCCCAGCGATCCGAGTGGTAAGTAAGTCAGTTACACCCCCGGCATTTAAGAACTATGAAAATGAGCCAGTGCGATGCGGTTAGCCGACCGACTGAGCGAGCGGGCCTGCTTGGTTTGATATTTCTTGGTATAATTGCTGGGCTTAATTCACCGGTCTGTGCGCAAGACGTGGATGTTGCGAATGCATATACTACGGCTGTTGGGAGTGCATTGCCGGCACCTGATTTGCCTCCAGATAGCTATGGCGCGTACACCCCGTATACCCCGGAGCCTCTGGCTCCGCCGGAGGGTGCCGCTCTTCGTCGGCCGGCGACGGAGGGTCTGCCGCCAATGCTAGTGCAGCCCGGCGCAGCGGCAATATCTCCTACTCCAAATCGCTTTCAATGGGGACTTAGCCTGCTGGTAAGAGGTGTGTATGATGATAACATTACTCTCGCACCTCCCGGCTTTCGGAAATTCTCAGACTGGTATGTAGGAATCCAACCTGCAATTGCACTCGGGTTCGGCGATGTGCTTGGGCGCCAGGGAAATTACATCCGGTTGGATTATGCGCCGGAAATCGACATTTATATTGACCACGATGAGTTCAATGACGTTCAGCATTTGATACGCCTGGAAGGCCAGTACAATTTTGGTCGCCTGACGCTCAATCTCACCCAGGACGTCCAAATCTTGACTGGGACAGATACCAATTCAGTAATCGGCAATGGCACTGCGATCAGCATTGCAAATGTGGACGTTGCCGGGCGGACAGACGTTAATGTTTATCGGACGCATCTGGGTGCCGCCTATTTTCTGACGGACAAAACATTTCTAAGCAGCGATGCCGAGTACGCCATCTATGATTACGACAGTTCTCTGATTAGCTCGGAGCGATTTATTGGGCATCTTTATTTCAATTATATCCCGACGGGGAAACTGGTACTCGGCATCGGCGGTGGCGGCGGTATTGAGTGGGGCGATCCACCGACTCCAGATCAACCATTCGGATCGGTCAACGCCCGAGTCACGTATCAAGCGACCGGCAAAATCAGTTTGTATGTTATGGGGGGCGTGGAGTTCCGCGACTTTGAGGATGAGAATACGAGCAGAGGTGGCACCTATACTACCGGCGTTTATGAATTGGGTGCCACTTTTCAGCCATTTGATGGCACACTTATTACACTGCGCGGCAACAGGCGTGTTGCGGTCTCTGCGGTCCTTCCCGGACAAGATTTTGCCCTCACGAACATCATTGCCGGTGTGCGCCAACGTCTGTTCCAGCGGTTCTACATAGGGGTTACCGGTGGATATGAGCATGATGATTATTTTAGCACGCTCAATGGGGTAAACGCGACGCGGGAGGACAACTACTGGCTCATTGAGCCGAGCCTTGATGTCGTGATTTTTAACCATCCGAGTCCGACCTTCCCCTTTGGGGCAAGCGTAGGCGCCTATTATTTGCACCGCGAAAACGCGAGTAACTTTAACAACTTCGATTTTGTCGACAACCAAGTTGGGATACGAGCGGCTTTCGTTTTCTGATTCCTGGTCGCATTCAACTTGCTTGCGTTTCCCGCGCATTTAGCGGAAGATTTCTGCCGATGAAAGCTCTGACATCGTGGTTGTCGGTTCTGTTGTTCATAGTCGCTCCCGGCTTTTGCTTTGCGCAAATACCGAGCGCGCCTAGTTCATTCAGGCCAGTTCCTGAAATTCCCACGCTGGCAAATCCTCCTACTGCGTCATCCTCGACGGCGACGAGCAGCGCGCCTGGCGGCTATGCGGGCTACGGGTCGGCGAGCACAAGTGGTGTAAGTCCGCCTGCGGGGTATATTCTCACCGCCAACGATTTTGTCGCGGTGGAAGTTTTTGGTGAGGAGGATCTGAGAACTCAGGTGCGATTAAACGGGGAGGGAAATTTGAGCCTGCCACTTCTTGGTTCGGTCCACCTGGCTGGCCTTACTTTGACCCAAGCCGTGGCGCGTCTAACTGACCTTTACGGTCGCGATTATCTGGTTAGCCCGAAGGTGAACGTTACACTTGTGGGTTATGCGGCGCGTCGTTTTACCATCCTTGGACAGGTCAACCGCCCCGGTGATTACCAGATGCCTGAGAGCAGTCCAGGCGGCATAGGGTTGGTGGAAGCAATCGGCATAGCGGGCGGCTACACTCGTATTGCGGCGCCCGAGCGTATCAGCGTTCGTCGAGGAAATCAGTTGCTCAAGGTCAATGCCAAGCGAATTGCACGTGGCGTCGCCAGTGACTTTCACATTGAATCGGGAGACATCATCACAGTTGGCGAAAGCATTTTTTAGCCAACTTTTCACATTGATTGCTTTGCAAGTTGATCAAATTGTGTAGTGTCATACATTCCTGAGTTTGTGATGGCATCTTCCCCTCTATCCGCGAATTCAGCAACGGCGCCTCCAGACGCCGTTGAACAAAGAAGAGCCTTTGATTTGCAGCAGTTTTGGCATTGTCTTCTCGAACGAATCTGGATTGTCGCACTTTGCGTCATTGCCGGACTTTTTCTTGCCTTGGGTTATTTGGCGCGAACTCCAAAGTTATATCAAGGGCACATCGTGCTTGAGGTTGATTTCCAGGAACCGACAGTTGTGAATGCGGACGGCTCATCGTCGCGCACACGTTCACCGTATCTTGCCAGCTTGGAAGCGCTGCGCACGATTGAACAGAATCTCACTAACCGGACCTTGCTCGCTCGGGTGATTCGAGCAGAAGATCTTTCCAGAGACGGCGGACGGGCTTTGTTCGGCGAGCGCGCTGCCGGTCCCAAGGAGAATCGCCCATCTCCTGCGCCGACTGACTCTGCAGAGAGCAGGGCAACAGAGCCTCGTTTTGCTTCCGCGCCCACCTTTACGCCGCTCGAAGAGGCGCTTGGGGGCGCATTATCGGGGATGGTCAGGCCAGGCATCCGGCGTGGAACACGCTTGATTGATCTTTACGTCCTTAACCGCGACCCCGCGATGGCTCAGCGCCTGACCGAAGCCGTGGGGCGCGAATACATTCGCAGCTCGATTGAGCAACGCGCCGCATTTAATCGGGATACGCTCGGTTATCTTTTGGAAGAAGAGGGGCGCTTGAAGAAGAACCTCCAGAAGAGCGAAGCGGCGGTCGCTGAGTACAAGGCCAAGACGCCAGATGCTGTTCAGCTGGGCGGGAGCGCCACCGCTCTTGGCAGTCAGACGGGCGCAGGCAGCACCGTGACCCGCGGAGGCGTGGTCGAGGACAAGTTGCAGGAATTGAGCAGCAAACTACAGGCGGTGCGGGCTGACCGGATAAAGTTGGGAGCCGAATTGGCGCAAGTTGCAGACGCAGGTGAAAACGTCGAAGCGCTCCTTGCCATTCAGAGTATCGCTAATGCGCAGCCGGTGATGGAGCGACGCCGGGACGTTGCGCAGGCCGAAACGACCGTGGCGGCTCTTTCACAACGCTACAAACAGAAACACCCGAAAATGATGCAAGCCCAAGCCGCTTTGCAGCAGGCACAAGATGCGGCAGGTCTTGCTGTGCTCGCTCAACCAGCCGTGATGAAGAATGGACTGGATCAAATCCAAGCTACCGAAGCTAGCCTCGAAGCAGTCGTTCGCGAGCAAGAGAAAGCGGCACTCGCGCTGAATAAAGCCGCAATCCCTTATCAGGAACTCGCGCGACAGGCCGAAACTGACCGCGCCCTCTATGAAAGCGTACTTCGGCAAATCAAAGAGACCAATCTCACCAAGGACGTAAAAGCGACTGCCGTCACGGTGATCGAGCATTCGCCTCTGCCTGGGGTCCCAGTCAGTCCAAGACCGGTGAAAGCAATCGTCCTTGGATTACTGGCCGGTTTGGCCGTTGGCATAGCCTTCGTTTATGTGGCTGATATGCTAGACCGTTCAGTCAGGACGGTGGATCAGGCTGAAACTGTCACTGGGCTCCCGGTTCTTGCCGCTATCCCTGAAACAAAGGGGGATGGGGAGAAAAGACCTGGGAACAGCCAAAAGCCCGTACCACTCCGCGCAGCGAGTTACCGACTCGTCGCCGACGCACCAGACAGTCAGGTCGCGGAAGCGTTTCGAAATCTGCGCGCAGCTCTTTCTCTTCTAGGACCAGAAGCCGATCGAAGAATATTTCTCTTTACGAGCGCGCTGCCGAGTGAAGGGAAGAGTTTTGCCAGCGCAAATTGCGCGATCGCGCTGGCGCAACAAGGTCAACGCGTTTTGCTCATCGATGGTGACCTTAGGCGACCGACATTGCATAAAATTTTCCGTCTTTCGCCCGAGCAGTCTGAAAACGGCGAGTTACCCGGCGTTGTCGATTGTCTGGTGGGCGAATCCGGTGTTGCTCGCGCGGCCCGCCACGTTTTGGAACCGGAGATTGCCCCCTTCAGTGTTTCCTCTGGGGTTGCCGGAAATCTTCCCGCTGCGGGAGGGCAACTCGACATCCTTGCCGGGGGGCGTCGCGCCCCAAATCCGGCAGAAATTCTCAGTGGCCCACGTTTTGGCGAACTGCTGGCGGAAGCGGTACGCTTGTACGATCGCGTTGTGGTTGATAGCGCGCCGGTCCTGGCCGTGAGCGACACCTTGCTCATGACTCCCTTCGTTCAGACTGTCTGCATTGTCCTGCAAGCTGGAAAAACTCCGCGTCACGTTGTCCACCGCGCAATCACGTTGCTTACCACTGCAGGTGGTCGGCCTGCGGGGCTTGTGCTCAATCGATTGTCGAATCCTCGCGGGGCAGGTGGTTATTATTATCATTATGCGTCACCCGGCTATGGGAAGGGCTCGTATGCCGGGTACTATGGTCACTATGGCGAAAAGCCAGGAGTTGTTACGCCGGAATCTAACGGAGCGTAGCCTTCGGCTTTCGCCGGACCAGTCAACTCATCGGCTTCCATTTTCTGTGTTCCAACTTCCGTTCTAGGGGCCTTCGCGGAGTTGGTTGCTTATTACTCCAGCGCTCGCTGCCCCAGCAAGTCCCGAGAAACGTTGCTGCGTATAGCTGAATCGACGCAATCTGCAGCGGAAAATCCACCAAGGCATGCACGGCCACGCCGTACAAAGAAAGAACCGAAAGCCATAGAAAAACCCGTTGTCGCGGTGTCCACTCCGATGTGCCCTGCTGCGCAGAGTACGAGATCTGTTCTGAGCCGAACTCAAATGCACGGTCTCGCATGTTGATCTTCGCGGCGCGCCGAAATTTCTCTTGCCGGCGCATGTTTTGAATTCCTGTTGCGATTCCCCCAAAAAATATCAGCGCCCAAAACGTTCCACCCGCCCATCCCCATTCCATTAGCGTTTGCAGGTAATCTTCGTGCAAAAATCTCCACACTCGCTGGGCCGGCTCAGGAAGTTCGGGCGTGTAATGAGCGAAGAGCGCACGGAACGTTCCGGGTCCGGTCCCGAACACGCCCGTTTCAGGCAATGCGGCGACGGCGCGCTTTGTCACGATCCAGCGCGGATCAATCGGTAGTTCTCCTCCGAGCTTTTGCCAGCGTAAGAGCGATTGTTCCAAATGGCTCGCCTGTGCCACCCCATAGAGCGCGAGCAGCACTGCCGCGATCCCGGCCAGTCCAAAACTGATCTCGGTTTTCGATAGCCGACTGAAAATCGTTGGTACAAAACGCACGAGAAGAACCACGAGTGACACAGCCCCAATCAGTTCCGCCACACGCGAAGTATTGGCAAATATCGCCACCATCAGAATGACGAGGAGGGTTAAGGCGATAGCCCGAACGACAGGTTGATTCGGCCTAGTAAAGACTCGAAGTGTGAGACCCGCCGTCGCGGGAAGCGTCAAATTGAGGAAAGCACCCGCGTTGGCGTGATAATAATACGTCGCAAAAAAACTTCTCACCCCGGGAACAGGAGCGGATTGCCAGAAGATCATTTCCGCGCCCGTCGCCTTTTGCAGCAGGCCGAGGGTGGCGATGGATCCTCCCGCGAGAACGATTGTCCACCAAAGCCGCAACAGCCAGCGCCGATCTCGCGACAACTCCGCGACGAACCAGACCACTCCCAGAAGCAGTGTGCCCCGCACCATCCAAGCGGCGCTGATCGCGTAATCGATCGACCCCGGCATGCCAGTTCCGAGGTGGGGCAGCGGGACAAAAACCAAATAAGGCGCATCGTAAATCGCCTTTGCGTTGAACACCATCCACCATCCCAGAACCGGGATCGCCACGCTTGCGAATACCAGGATTCGCGGCGCCTTCCCCTTGTAGGCGGGGTCACTGGCCGCGGTCCTTTCCTCCGTGTGTGGAAACAACGATGCAATTATCCTTAGGACGAGCGCGATCCCCAGCAGCCAATTAATCCTAACGATACTCTCGGCGGTCGTCCCGCCGTAGTCCCATGGAGCGAAAATCAATCCTCCCAAAAAGATCCAGCGTGCGGATGCGCGGAGCGATTTCTGATTGATCCGCGTCGCAAAAACTCGTTTGATCCTCCGTTGCTGATTCAAAATTCTGCCGTCAAACAATCACGAACGGGGCAGGGAGCTGCAAGAGTAGAACGGCACCCCTCGCCGCTTTTCAAATTTCCGTTTTCACTCCTCCGCACTTCTACTTTTCCTTTTTACTTCCAGCCCCTTCATCTTCCCTTACTAAACAGCATAGTGTGCACTGTCTTCAGCACAATCATCGCATCTAACGTCAGCGAATAATGGCGGATGTAATAGAGATCGTGTTTGAGTTTTTCGATCGTATCCTCATCGCTTTCGCCGTACGGATAATTCACCTGCGCCCAGCCGGTGATGCCCGGCTTCACGAGATGCCGAAAATGATAGAGCGGAATCGCTTTCTCGTAGCGTTCTGCGCATCGGATCCATTCCGCCCGCGGACCGATCAAGCTCATCTCCCCTCGAAATACGTTGAAGAGCTGAGGCAGCTCATCGAGACGCAGCTTCCGGATCCAGCGCCCCGAGCGCGTCACGCGTGGATCGTTCTCCCGGGTGTAAATGTCGTCAGGTCCTTCAGATGAATGCACCACCATCGTGCGAAATTTATAAGCGACGAAAGACTGACCCCCGCGGCCGACCCGCTCCTGCCGGAATATAATCGGCCTCCGGTCGCCGCGCATCGCGTCCGAGGAGCTTTCCCTTCTTCCTTCAATCCAAATCAGCAGCGCGATGATCCCGAACAACGGCGCAAAGATGACCAGGAGCGCCGTTGAGAGGGCCAAGTCGAAAAGCCGCTTCAGATAATGATAAGGCGAGTTACGCGCCAGTTGGAATCCCATTTGCAGCGGCCAGATCGGATCGATCGCGTGTAATGGGACATGCCGCCAGTGCGCTTCGTAGAACGACTCTAGCGTATAGACGCGTGCGCGCTGAAACTGCGTCCGGACCAGCTTCTCGACCAAATTCTTGCCAAGACGTTCTAATCTTTCGGCAAGAATCACACCGCTATAGCGATGGTCGAGATTCGCCAATTTATCTTCGCAATTCCCCTTGATCGCCGGTGAGCCTTTGCCGGCAATCAATTCGCCAACGCGTTGATCGTTCGGGTCGACGAATTCGAGTTGTTGTCGGTTGGAAGAACGCTGATATGCTTTGTAGAACTCAGTGGCTACTTTTCCGCTTCCGATCACGAGGAAAGTCCGCTTTGCAGCCGTGCTGGCAATCCGTTCTGAAAACGCTCTTCGATAGAAGATCGACAGTGGCAGGAACGCCACGAAACTAAGGAGCAGCACCCCGCGGCTGGGCTTCATGGTTTGATCGAAAGTTGCGGCGACATAGATGAACAACGAGCTCATCACCAGCGCGGCCGCAATCGCGAGAATATGCTCGGTCGTATAAGTCAGGCTTCGAAACCGCGTGTTGCGATCGTAGCCGCCGATGATGAAGAGCGCCTGGGTGATCACCGCCAGCGACAGTAGATCGACCAGAAAGAAATGGAGGGGTGTTGGGTAAAAGCCGTTGCCGCGCAAGAAACTCATCGCGCCGTAAATCAGGATCCAGCACGAGACATCAAGGAAAAGGAAGAGCGCCGCCGGAGCCCACTGATAGCCGAAAATGCTCCACGTCGGCCGCGCTCGCGCTTCCTCGCTTCTCGTTCCTGATTCAACCCCCGCCTGCGATTCCTCGTTGCCGGAATCACTGCGCGACCAGAAAAGAGGTCGTTCGGCTCGATATGCTGGCTGAGTATCCATCAGAAGGGCTAAAATTATACGCTCCTCGCGGAGAACTTGGAAGCATTATTCGACCCGCCAAGTTTGCCCACCACGAGACGTCGGTTGCTTTTGGCGCTGGGCGCCGTGTCGATCCGATTACTTTGAACGAAGCTGTCGAGCGCAAACAGACACCACCTTCGATACCAGCTCTTGAACGGAAACAGACTCTCCGTTTCAATGCGTTCAAATACATCGTGCCATTCGCCTGTAACCCAACCTTTGAAGGGAAATGTAAATCCTTGTTTCGGCCGCTCTTGCACCCATGCAGGAATCTCCGGAACAGCATTGAGCAAAATCTTCTTCCCCTGTGCGAGCCGCAGCGCGGCTGGGATTCGCTCCATCGTTTCTATGAACTTGCGGTCCACGAACGGTACCCGCAGCTCCAAGCTCCATGCCATACTCATGACGTCGCTATCGCGTAACAGCTGGTTGCGCATGTACCGCGTCAGTTCAAGGTAGCTCACTTCGTCTTCGAGAGTCGGCTGAGAGGGCATATAAAAGGAAATCTTAGGCGCGAGTTCCCCATCCTTGTTGCTATAACGCCCGAGCAATAATCTCACTTCCTCGGGGGTAAAGATGCCTCGCATGCACCAATAGGCGGCAGCAGTAGTCGGGGCCTCCTGCAGGAAACACCCAAGCCGTCCTATCCGAGGCGAAGAATATCTTGCTTGGAGAATTCCTCCGACTCCAGCCCGCAACGGCCAAAGGAGATTCAGCTGGCGGCTGGCGTGAACCATTTGTGGAACCCGCCTGAAGGAGCGGTACCCGCCGAAAACTTCGTCGCCGCCGAGACCGGAAAGCACCACCTTAAGCCCGGCCTCCTGCGCGAGTCGCGAGATGCAAAAACTGTTAAAGCCGTCAATGCTTGGCTGATCCGAACATTTCAGGAAATTCGCGAGTAGTTTTTTTGCTGTGGCGGAATCGAGCCTCCAATCGGAGTGTTGCGCACCAAAATGCTGCGCGGTGCGTGCCGCGATACTCCCTTCGTCGAATTTCGGATCATCGAAGGAAATGCAAAAGGTGCGCAGTTCGTTGCTGGCATGTAGCGAAGCAAGGGCGACGAGGGCTGTGGAATCAATTCCTCCGCTCAGGAATATTCCCACCGGAACGTCGCTTACCAAATGCCTTCCGACGGATTCTTGCAGTGCATTGCGCACCAGCTCGATCGCGTCCGCTTCGGGGATGGGTTCGTCATCAAACTGAATATCCCAGTACTTCGTAAGCCGTACTCTTCCATGCTTCCAAAGCAGGTGATGACCAGCGGGCAAGGCGCGCACATTCTCCACAAGCGTTAGGGGCTCCGAAACGGCTCCGAAGAGTAAATAACCGGCGACAGCTTCCAAAGAGAGCCGCCGCGGGACAAGACTAGTTCCCAGCAAGGTCTTCAGTTCCGATGCAAACCAGGTCGCACCGTTAGTTTCGTAATAATAGAGCGGCTTTATCCCCAACGGATCTCTTGCCAAGAAACACGTTTGTTCTTGTTCATCCCAAATTGCGAGTGCGAACATTCCTTCCAATTCTCGCACGCTGTCCGGCCCGTAACGTTCGTACATCTTCAAAACGACTTCCGTGTCGGAATGAGAGCGAAAAGTTTCGCCTTTTCCTTCAAGTTCTGCACGTAACGTTTGGAAGTTGTAGATTTCGCCGTTGAGCACAATTCGGTAGCGTTCATCGGCCGAGACCATCGGCTGGTGGCCGGCCGAACTAAGGTCGAGAATGGCCAATCGTGTATTGACCAGGCCTGTTTTGCCATCGCATGAAAGGTAGAGACCGCGATCATCCGGCCCGCGGTGATGCAGTTGGTGCTGCATCCCGGTAAGGATCCTTTCGAGCTTTCCTCGATCAAGCCCTGAGTTGATGACTCCTGCGATACCGCACATAGTTGCAAAGTAGAAAGTGGAAATTAGGAAGTAGAAATTAGCTTCGGATGTCAGACGCGGCACATCGGGAAAGTGGAAAGGCTAAAGGTTAAAGTAGAAGACAAAGGCAGCATTTACGTAAAGATAGGCTTCTCTTCTTAGATTTGCTTTCTAATTTCTAATTTTGAATTTCTACTTTAGTCGACGAACGGCTGGATGATCTCCCTCACCCGTTCGACGAACCGCTTGTAGCCGTAAGCATTGATTACACCACTTCTCAGCGCGTCAGGCTGCTTTAGGATCTGCAGTGGACGCCTTTTCGAAAGCACTTGCATTAATGCCATTGATATTTCATCCACGTTCCCAGGATCCACCAGTACGCCAAGGCGGCCATTCAGGACTGCATCAACAGAGCCATCTGTGTTCCCTGCGATCACTGGTTTGCCACAGGCCAACGCTTCGAGAAAAACAATACCAAAGCCTTCGCCTCCGCTCGGCATAGCAAAGACGTCACACAGATTGTAGAAGCTGCTAAGCTCGTAATCTGGAATGTAACCAGCAAGAATCACACTATCGGTCACTCCTAATTCGCTAATCAGCTGCAAGACGCGCGATCGATCAGGCCCGCGTCCGCCGAGGATATACCGCACGTCAGGCAAGACGCGTTTCACCGCCGGCAGAGCCCGTAAAACCTGGTCGTATCCCTTGTATTGCTCCACACTCGACAGCCGTGCCACCGTTAAGATCACCGGTTGATCATGGCGAAGCCCATATCGTTTCAGGAGAAAATGAGGCTTCGGTCCAAGCTCGAATTTCTGCATGTCGAACGTATTTGGCAGCATTTCGATTGCGTTGGAAGAAATGCTCAAAGCGTTCGCCATTCGCTTTCTGGTGAATTCACTTACGGCTAGCAATCGATCCGCGCTCCGCAGGGCGCGGCGCACCCGAATGCTTTGAATCTGCCAGACCTCCACGCCGTGACCCAGCGCAATGAAGGGAATTTTAAATGATTTTTTCAACCAATGCGCGATCGGAGTGAAATTAACGTGAGTGGTGATGATCAGATCAGGACGCTCACGCACCGCGCATCTTAACAGTTCTACGGTAAAAGCCGCCGTGCGCTGCGAGGGCGCCCACCAGCCCACCGTCGAGAATCGCGTTACCGTATTCTCTTCAGGATCGGGGACCGACCGATCGTTCTTCGTAAAGACGACGATCTCGGCGTCAGGCAAACATTCACGAAGCGCCCGAACCAGAAACCGGGACAAAGCCTGGATACCACCCATGGCCGAAACGTAGTCCGGCATCCAGACGTGAACTTTCATTCTTTGATCTGCGACATGGCTTGCCACTTTCTACTTTCTACTTTCTACCTTGTAACTTCTTTTCCCCCTTTTTCTTCAATTATTCGCTGATACAATTGCTCGGTCTGTCGAACTGGATCATCCCAAGATAGCTCCCGCTTCACCCGCTCGCGCTGCGCAGTCAAAGCATCTCGCTGCGCCGGATCCAGCATCTCTTTCAATCCCTCGGCGAGAGATTCAACGCCCAGCGAAACCGCCAACCCTGCTCTTCGGTCGATCAACTGCGCGATTCCACATGTGTTTGTCAGGAGCACGGGAACGCCGGCGGCGACTGCTTCGCCAGCGGCATTGCCGAAGCTTTCGTTAAGAGAAGGCAGCACGAAAAGATCGGCCAGCCCGAGCGCTGCGCGTTGCTCTTCCTCGTAGAGTGGGCCAGCGAATTTTACGCGGCGTTCCAACTGTTTCGCAGACACGATTGAACGAAGTTTCCGCATATATCTTTCTTCCGATGAGGGTCCCACGAGGATCAGCTGCGTTTTAGGAATTTCAGCTTCCGCGAACGCGACGATCAGTTGTTCAAGGTTTTTGATGGGACTGATCCGGCCGATGAAGAGTACCACTCTTTCTTGAGGCGATAGGTTCCAACAGATTCGGAGCTTATCGCCGGGAGGCAGATTTTTGAATTTTTCCAGATCGATCCCGTTGGGCCGGAAGACCAGTTTGTCTGGCGGAACGATTTCCTGGAGATCCTTAATCTCACCTGTGGACGCAGCGACAACGGCTCGTGACTGTCGGATCATTCGCCTCGTAAGAACAGCATTGTAAATGCGCTTGGCGCAGCGATTTCGCGCTCGTGGAGGATACATGCCGAGCGGCTCGAGCACGGCAGGTCTGCGGGATCGACGCGCAAAATGCATGGCGATCGGACAGATGAGATTATATAACCCATAGCAGTGGATTAGGTCTGCGCCCCTGATGGCGGTCGAAAGCGAGCGCCGATCGAGCGGAAGTTGCCTCAAACCTTTGCCGATCCACGGCAGATATTGGACGGGAATACTGTCAACTGATCTCCGTTCGCGATTGGCTGCATTCTCGGAATCGAACGTGGCGAGCCGCATGTCATGGCCACGGAGCGTTAATCCACAGGCGATGGAATGTATCTTTTGCGGCGGTCCGCCGAATTTCAATTGAGGATGGTAATACGGAGTGATGAACAGAATTCGCATCGCTTTATCGCGATGGGAGACCGGACAGCACCCGCTCGGTCGAGCTAGTGGAACGAAATGATGTTCCGACGCGAGAGAATAATGAGCGCCGGAGGTTCGGAAGCAGCAGTATTATGGCTGCCAGCACTATAGAACCCTTGACGGCCCAGTTTAGAACGAACGCGATATCATCTTCCGCTTTGACGGCGGGGAAA
This sequence comes from Acidobacteriota bacterium, assembly GCA_003224755.1. Classification (GTDB taxonomy): domain Bacteria; phylum Acidobacteriota; class Terriglobia; order Terriglobales; family Acidobacteriaceae; genus Gp1-AA145. The sequence goes on along the minus strand of QHZR01000077.1, from coordinate 13,956 downwards.
AAAATAAACGGCACGACGCTCCACCACATCGCATGAGCAGATGCACGGCCGGAGAGGAAACGGAAACACAAGCCAAATGTCAGCGCATATAATCCGCACGCAAGAACGCCGCCGACTGGGCCAAAGTTTGCGTACATCTCTCCCGCATATCCCAAATTCATACTCGTGCTCTCGCCAAGCTCCATTCCCGCGTAGCGCGCCATGAGTTCGTGGCCGCCAGCTTGTAGCTTGTCAGGCGCAGCTACGCGCGGTAGCACGGCGGCGATGACAGACTCCCGCAAGGTCGCACCTTCGGCATAAGGCTCAACCGCGGGAACGAACAACATGACACGAGTGACGATCCATCCTTGGTTGTAGCGCGTTGTGGTATCAGACAGGAACTCGGGACTCAGCTGCAGCGTTATTGTCTGCCACAAACCATCTGCCAACAACTGCAACCCAGTTATTGAACGTCCGAGCGAAGTTTCGAAGTTAAAGTCGTCTCCGTTGGCTACCTCTTCGTCAAGGCTTCCACGGAATCGCCACTTCGCTTCCTGGAGCGCTGGGAGGCTGACACAAGCGGCGATTAGACCTATGAATATGACCCGGCGCGATGGCCGGAAAGAATAAAGAAAAACGGCAAGGGTCCACATCCCCCACAGGAGCAGCGGATGGAACATTGCCGCATTTACCGCGAACAAAATCTCGGCAACTAATACGATCACTAGTCGCCACTCCCACCCGGGGGCACCCGCGATCATTCGGCCATAGACACCAATGTAGCGCAAGCTGGCGACGAGCAGCACTAAAAACGACAGGCTCCCTTGGTTCGGTGCAAGACGACCGAAGAAAGCCGCGCCTAAACCCACGGCAAATAGAATGTCTAGCTCCAGTAACAGGCCGGAGTGCGCGACAACTGATGGTGGACGCCGGTCGCGAAATCGAACAAGAGCGCAGGACCAACCAACGACAATAGCGAGCATAACGGGGCCTGCATAGGTCAGATAGTACGGAAGCGCGGTTGTAGTGTCGGCCCCTAACAATGTCGGCGGAAAGAAAGTACTAGCCCAGGCGGCGAGCACGTACTGAAGCGCCGAAACTAGTATCGCAGCGTGCGGCAATGGCACAATGTATCTGGAGGCAAAGACCATATGGTAGACCGTGAGGGCGACGATAAAAACCGTCACGCTGATCCAAACCGAAATCGAAATAGAGGCCGCAGCCGCGCCCGCTGCTGCTACACCGCTAATTCCTAAACCTGCTTTCCATTGTTCCCCTGTAAGCAAAAGCCAACGCCGCTCAGCAATGATGTCGCTCTCAGAGGTTGATCGGACAGCATTCATTTGTTGTCGGTGAGAAGATTCGCTCCTATCATCGTGCTTGTCCAGCAATAGAGCGGATAGCGGACAAAGTCGATTCTGTCGCATGCGCAATGCAATAGGTTTCCAATTTTTCGTCCAAATTGGTCTTGAAATCAAAATTGCTTCGTATAAGCGACGAGACACGGATTAGGCATTCTGCCAGCGCCTCCACATCTCCCATTTCAAATACGAATCCGGTCTTTCCCTCTTCAATCATATCTGGGCAACACCCTGCAGCGTCTGAGACGATAGCTGGACGCCCGCACGCCATCGCCTCGTTGACGACAAGGCCCCATGTCTCGCGGCCATCGGATGGCAGGACTAGGACGTCGGAAGCGACATAGTAGTGTGCAAGTTCGGATTGGTTTTGAAAGCCTTCGAAGTGGGCTCTCACCTGAAGATCGTTCGCGGCAGCACGCAAGCTTGGCTCCATCTTGCCCGAGCCGACGAAAACTGCTACGACTTGGCGAGCACTATCTCGCAGGTGAGCCAAAGCGCGAAGGAGATCGTGCGGTCGCTTTTTTTCGATCATTTTTCCTACGAAAAGCGCAACGGTTGTGTGCGGAGTCACGGCCCAGACTTCCCGTTGCTGTTCTCGATAGGCCAGTGCTTTGCCTGCTTCTGCTCTGAACCGCTCGTTGTCGACAAAGTGCGGAACGAAAAACAATCGGTCGTTGGGAGCTCCATAATGCTGGAGATATTCAAGATTACGCTTACCGACAAACAAAAACCCGTCGAATTGCCGAAGGATGCGCCTGTAAACAACACTCTTTGCACATCGCTTCATGAGCGAGCGAACTGTCATTAACTGTGAGTCGCCTCTGACGAGCACCGGCACGGAGCGACGCCGACAAGCACGGATGGCTTGCCAATAACTTTTCAAATTCCATCCGCATACAATGAACGCGTCGAAATTCCGAGTTTCGATGATCTGCCAAATCGCAGGGGTATCACTGCAAAAGAATCCATTTGTTCCCGGGCGTCGCGATTCGTTGTGTAAGAAGGCGTGATTGTATCCCGAGAGCAAATCCACATCCCATTGAAATGCTTTTCCGAATCCAATGGATTGTTCTCTCGCACCCGGGCGATGCGCAAAGAAGACCTCGATATCGGCCTTTCCCGCTAGAGAGCGGAACCAAGGCGCCTGATATTGGATCGGATGACTTGCTAGGATGCCGACGTGCATGGCCTCTATCGCACCCGATTACGTTCCATCACACCGTCGAAGAACGTACATAGCTTGCGTGTCATTTCTTTAGCGGTAAATGGCTGAAAGGCCTCCCAGTCAGTGGCCGGAGGGAAGGGAATCCGCTCCAGTAATCTGCGCCACACGCGACCCACTTCCGCGGATACTGCAGCCAGATCGGATTTTTCGGAGAAGGTCACGACTTCGCCCGCCCGCGTCTGCCGGAGCACTGATACAACGCTGCTCATTTCATGGAAGACTGCCAGAAGCGGTTTTCGTGCAAGGATGTAGGGATAAATTTTCGACGCCGTGTATTGTGGGTCGTCCGACCCAGGAACAAGCAAGAAATCAGCGTCGTTCAGTAACGCCAATCCATCGAAGTAGCCAATTCGGTTAGGCTCCTCGGTGACAACCTGTTCGACACCTATACGGGAGGCGATCGGAATCACCCACCGCCTTGCTTTATCAGCTGGAGCATAGTCAGTGCCGATGAAGTGGAGGCGGATCTTCGCGAAAAGCTCCGGGGCGTTTCTTCGTCCGTCCCGCAACGCGCTAAATAGCACCGATAAAGCGAAATCCATATCTCGCCCCGCCCTGCCCACATAGACGCCATGGACGAACCCGTCGTCACGTTGGAACAATTGGTTCGCATCCGGAAGTGACGCAGCTAGCTCCGTGTCTCTTTCGCTCGCGCCGAACGGTAAGGTCAGCCAATCTTCCTCGGCTATCCACGGATAACGGGACCGCAGGATCTTTGCGTATGCGTCAGAAACGACCGTGACGCCTGACACCGTCCGCATTGTCCAAGGTTCCAGAATCCTGTCGAGCGTGTGGGCAAACCAGTACTTGGGAGGACGCTTACCTTTTGGTTTCCGCTCATAATAGGTACTCAACCAGGGGTCCTGGATGTCCAAGATGAACGGAACTCCAAAGCGTCGCCGCCATATCCGTCCGGCCGGCATTACCGCGAACATCGTTGTGGAGAAATAGACCAAATCGATCGTGTGCTCTTTGATTAAATGATTTCCCTTCTCCAAAATAAACGGGAACGCGCGCAAACCGAGATTACCCAAACCTAACTTGCGCGTCCATCGCTGATCGAATGCGTTGACTCGATATGTGGGAACACCAATAGGCAGGGTTTGCAGCAGCACGGGATCTGCTGGCGCTTCGACGTAGCGCGGCTCGACCGCAAGAACAATTGGGGCCCAGCCAAATAGTTGGAAAAAGGACAGGCTCATCCGTACCCTGTGATGATCTGGGGCGTTGACAGGAGGAAAATGCGGCGAGACGATGAGAATTTGACGCACTAGCGTTTTGTTCCCTCCACTGCTACACCAGCACCGTTTTCGATTCGGCTGGGGTCTTCGATAGCCGTTAGGCCCGGAAGCTCGCCTTGAACCGAATGATACATCTTGAGGTCCGAAAAACCTGCTGCGCGAAGCAGGAAGGCCAAGCTATGACCATCGTACATCCATTTATGCTGATGCGCGTTCATTATGCGATGATACATTGCCAGCAAGCCTTTGGCCTGCGAACGTGGATGCATAAGCAGCCTGTCAAGCAGCCGATCAGCCGCCTCGTCGTCACTGGAGGATGCCTGGTACTGCGCGACAGCAGCCGCAAGATCTGGCACGAGAATGCGACAGATACCACCCGACTTCAGGACTCTATGGCATTCGCGAGCAAGCGCTGCGGCTTGATCGCGATAAAGATGCTCAAAAGTATGTGACGAATAAACGGCCTCGAAGCGACCATCTGCAAACGGCAATGGATAACGAAGATCAAGCCGCAAAACGTTTCTGGGCCACACAATCGCAGCTTGCGATCTGGGATAAATGCCAACGGACACGAGCAAACTCTTCAGTCGTGGCCAGCGCGCGAACGCTGCCTGCAACGAGCCATCAACATTAAGCCACGATTGCGGCGCATTTAAACCGCATCCGAGATTTAGAAAGTTCGAGTTTATGTTGGGCAAAAAGTCTGTTCGTGCGCAAGTAGTGTTATCCCATTCCTTACATTTCAACTTGCAACCTTTCCAATATTTCTTTTCTCATACCTGACCGCGACAACCAGACAAAGATGAACGGTCATTTTATGCTTCCAGAGGGTGATGCGGTGGAGAGGTCACTGTTGCGTTCTTAGGCCAAGCGCGTCCTGATTCTGGAGTCTTCAATCGAACCGATTATCCCTCACCAAGAAACTATTCTTCCGGGCGTAGATTGCGTCGCCCGTTCGAAGCCGCTCGTCCCGGGGCCGTCCGTTCAAGGAGGCCAAGTCAAATAAGACAAAGCTGTGCCTGAGCAAGAATTCAGATATATCGGTAAACAGCGGCCGGCCGCCGTCATTGATGTCGAAGAATGCGACCTCGCAAACGACGACTTCGATCCGCTCCAGCAGTTGTATGGCGCCTTTCAATGCCTGCAACTCGTGTCCTTCCAGATCAAGTTTCAGCAGGCTGCGATCAGCGGACGAAATAGTCGAACTGAATAGATCATCGAGGCTCGCGGCGGGACACCGGATCGTGCCCGTAGCTTCCAGCGACTGCTCCGAGTTAGATATGTACGCTCCTGAAGATCCGCCATCTGCGCCAATGCCCGTGAGAGAAACTTCCCGGACGCCGGGCTGAGTAAGTGCGACCCGATGGAGCGCCATATCGCGGTGCTTCGCGGCGAATCGAGCCAACTCGGGATGACAAGTTGGTTGGGGTTCGATCAGATGCCATCGCGCGTTCGGGAAGAGCGGATGAATGGAGCGCGTCCATTGGCCAAAATTCGCTCCATCATCGATTACTACATTCGGATGAAAGCCCATTGACTTCATCACGGCCAATGCCTCCTCCATGGCTTGGCCACGAACGCCGGGCTGCCGGCGCGTGATGCGGTATCCACATCTGCGTACGATGCGACGACGCGCCTCCCTTGCATTAATCATCGAATACGTCTCCGCGTCATCTCAAAACAGAGTTGTTCGAACTGGTCGACGATCACTTGAGCACTGAAGCGCTGCTCGCACTCCTGACGGATTATTCGACGATTCAAGGTTGGCACCTTAGCCACCGCTCTGACGAAGTCATCAACCGTAGCGCAGATAAATCCTGTTTTTCCTTCTCGAACGACTTCCGGGACACTTCCGCGTGGTGAAGCAAGCACCGGTGTTCCGCATGCGAACGCTTCTGCCATTACGATACCAAAGGCTTCTTTGAATGCGGTTGGAAACAAGAGCGCGGCTGACCGTCCGAGCAATGAATTCTTTTGTTCGTCATTTACCGTACCGATGTATTGGATCTGTTGCTCGTCGATATGCGGCTCGACTTCGCGCTCAAAATAGGTGGGATCGTCAGCATCGGGCTCCCGGTTGCCCGCGAGAATGAGTTGACGCCCTGTGGCTTTCGCGACGGCGATCGCGACGTGAGGTATTTTCCCGGGACAAAGGCGTCCCAGGAACGCCAACGGAGCATCGGGTGAAACAGACGGTACGAAGGTGTAGCGATCCATTTCGACACCGTCAAAAATCGTCCGCCAGGAGCCTGCGGGAATTTTATTGTCCTCGTGATATACGCTGGTAGAGGCCCCCACGAACTCGATGGATTTTCCGGCAAGTGCCGTCGCTATTCGGACACTTGTCCATGGGACACTGGTGCGGCAATAGCGCTGGATTTTGGGAATGGTACGCCATGGCAAGATTGGGAGTAAGGCTGCCAGACGACCCCAACTAATCACCACGTCGAACTCCTTGCGTCTTGTAAAAAGACCAGTGCCAAGCTGCCATAGCTCCTTCAGCCGCGCCACCACACCTTGATGAGGCGGGACACCATAGGGTATCAGCGTCGCAATCGTGGAACTGTCGCGATGGGCGAATAGCGTAATCTTATGACCGCGTTGCGTTAATCCCCGGCACACGAAATCAACCGTACGCTCGATGCCACCGTAACCGGTGGGTGGAACGGGGATGTATGGATCCGCTGTGATCGCAATTCTCATGATCTTTCAGCGATAGCGTTCCGGATGATACTTAGTAATCGACCGCGCTCCTCATGGTGCTCCCAGTGCCATCTTCGCTGCGCTGCCAACCATGATGTTTCTTTCGCCCTCTGGAGGCGATTCCTGTCATCGGCCCATCGGCGCAGAGCGGCTGCCAGGCTCGCGACATCTCCTTGCTCGTAAATGTACGCCCCTTCGCGAAGCTCGGAAGCGATGTGGCGTTGCCCAGCTGTATTAGTGAAAACGACCGCCAGGCCCGCAAGAATGTAGATAAAAGCTTTATTGGTAAGACAAAGTTCGCGGTTCAATGGCGAGTGCTGCTCTAGAGATAATCCGACGTCATAGCCTTGTGCGAGCTCGACCATTCGATCCGGCGCCGCCGGCGGCAGCACGAGTAATGCAAGCTTCGGAGCGACAGTTTGGGCAAGCGATGACAAATCGCTGACATACCCGCTCGCAGGTCGACCCCGCAGATATAGTTGGGCAGATATGTCGGCCAGCCCCAGCGCGCGAACAGCCTCCTCGAGACCGCGTCCCCGACCGATGGTTTGACTGAACCAATAAATCTTTAGCGGCTCGCCAGTAACCTGTGGAGATGGGGCCAACAGTCGGAGTGGGAAGGTGTTGTTAATGGGTTCAACTCGCAGCTTGTATTTCGCGCGGTATCCTTCGGCGATCGCCGCACTCCCTGCGGTCAGAAAGATGGATCGTTGCAGCAGCCTGCGCTCGATTTCCTCTACTGTGCCAATCTGCCCAACTTCTTCCGCACTGTGGAAATCCTCTAGGTCTAAGCCAAACGGCGTGTTACTCTTCGCCGCTGCAGCAGCGGTCGCGACGAGCGCTGAACCTCCCCCGTAAATAAAGTCGGATTCCTGCCGTACCGTCGCAGCAAGCAACTCGCGATTGATCCGAATGTGGGCATCTCCCAGAATACGCAGAGGCAATCGCTTCGCCCCGAAACGATTAACCAGCTCCTTCGCGAGCTTTGAGCGTATACGACTCCGAAACCTTGTGGTCGACGCGGAGCGTTGATCCCAGTTCACGCACACCCAACGCCACCTCCCGTTGCGCGTGGCATACAGCTCGCGGTCTGCTTCCGCAGCCCAATCTGCCCAACCGTTGCTACTGACCAACGTTACTGCGTATCCGTCATCTGCCAGTGCATCCGCGGCCTTGACCATTCTGGGACAAGTAGACAATTGACCGGCGGTCACGACGCACATGCGCAGCTTTTTCGCACCCATTCTTAACATGAATGCTATAACGGTAACGTGTCCAGCCTCCACAACCCAAGGCTCTTGTCTGTAAACACGCCAAGCTTTTCTACATTGTCGTTCAAAATTTCCATGGGTGGCGGAAATTTAAACGGCGGAAGCTCCAGGTTGATTGCACGCCAATGCCCTGTCGGGCAATCGACGTTGAACGGATGCCGGGGGAAAGTCGTGGTAAGAATTAACCTGGCGCCGCACCGGCGAAAGTTCTTCAGCGTCCTTTTGATGTCACTGAACGAGAAGTGGACAAGGCAGTCGCGGCAGAGGATTAAATCAGCGTGTGGCAGATCGGCCTTCGATAGATCGAGGCAGATGAAATGCCGATTATCGGCCTGATATTTTCGGCTTAACTCATCGATAAGTGCCGGCACAACGTCGATTCCCGTGTAACTCCGGTTTCCGAGGTCAGTCTTGGCCATCCAATAGAAGTCACCGCAAGGCCCGTCGAGGATCGATTTCACGCCCAGACGATCAAGCAGACTCGGTAACTCCGCGCGTATTGCCTCTGTAGCCCGTAAACTTGATCCAACTCCCGATTTCGACTCGTGCTCGTTCCACACATTGCGGTCGTGGATCTCTCTGAAAGCGTCCATTCCTTTGCCAACCCATCGACGTCCTGTCCAGTACGACTGGAAGTGCCGGTATGCCATAGCTAATCGCGGAGCACGAACCTTTACGATTTCTTTGAGCCAAGGCAGCATTCTACAGGGGTTCGTACAGTCTCAGGTAATCGCGAGCGACATCATCCATTGTTCGGGGCGGAGGCAAATGCTGCCGCCAACGATCGATCGTCTCCGCTGGATCCTGTGCAATCGCTCGCAACGCTTCCGCCAGCGCTTCAGTGTTTCCCGGTTCGACCAACCAACCGTTCACCCCGTGCGAGATTACTTCCGGCATTGCTCCGATCGCTGTTCCAATTACTGGTGTTCCAACAGGTAGCGCCTCCAGCATGACTGTCAGTCCGTTCTCGAACCAGATCGACGGTATGCAGACAACGTCATAACCCGCTAGAACTTTAGCGGCCTTATCCAGGGTAACCTGATCGCAGAAGTTAACGCGCGGCTCCACACGCAGAATTTTCTTTAAGCGAGTTACCAGCCCCTGCTCGTGCGGACCAACGACCGGTCCCCGAAAATCTAGAGTGATCTGCAGGTTAGACGGAAGTTGCGCGAAAGCCCGCGCCAGATTAACCATAGCTTTCAACTTCCGTGAGGTACTGGAGGTAGCGGGCCGCGCATTTCTCGAGCGTCAAATTCTCAAGTATGTAGGCGCGAGGATCAAATGAATCCCGCTGCTGCAAAAAATTTGCTAGCGAAGACGCAAAATCAGGAGCGCTCTCGAACCTGATGCCACATCGCTCGTCCCAGTAAGGCACTGAGGAAACGGGACCGAATTCAATGACGCGCGGATAAAAGTTAGGGTCTCGCCAGAAGCCGCCGCGGTCCCATGCCAGGATAGGCACTCCAGAAGCGAGCGCCTGCTGATATGCTATACCCTGGGTCTCATGCTCGCAGAGAAAGATCATAGCCCGAGCGCGCTTGAGATGCGTATGGAACTCGGACTCTTCATACGCGCCGTACCGGAACACATGGAACGTCAATCCATCGTCGCGCAAGCGCTCAACGATGGGATTGATGAGTTCTAATTCGAACCTGTTGTGCTCCCAACGAACCTTGTCATAGAGGATAAAGTCAACGCTCTTCGCCTCACCGGTTTCCGGTATCCAATGATGTGTGTCAATCCCAACTGGCCATGCAGAAACTCGGCTACCGAAGTATGGCTCCCACATTTTCCGCACCCACTCTCCCGGAACGAGAATCTTCCGAATGTTTTGATGACGAGCAAAAAAGCCCGGTTGTTCATCGGGATGCGAGAACTGCGCCGCACCAAATAGCACCGGAGTCTTGGAGGGAACCTTCTCTAAGACATGGGGCTTACCGATAACGCAGGCGACCTCTCCAGGATGCCGCCGCAGGTGGCGGTAATCGTTCACGCGGTAGCGGATACCGAGTCGATCAAGGCCCTGTCTTAGATTCAAAAAGACAAGATCATGGCCGCCTGGCCGGCGCTTCCCGCGGACGACCCGCCGTATCAAGCGGCGAGGATAGCGATCGAGCGGAAGCCATCGATCGTTGTCCGGCTGCTCATAGAAAAGGTTAATCACGGCTTAAAAATCAATCCCTGGCCGGTTGGCAAGCTAAGGACCTCCACACCACGCTGCGCGGCGAAGAGATCGAAGCCCTTCTTTTGCTCCTCGTAGCCAATCCAGTTGTAATCGTCCAGAACCACTGGCGCACCGGGCACAAGCTTGTCCCAGAAGTATTCCGCCGCGGCCAGTTCTGGTCTAACGGCATTCATATCCAGCGAAAGATAACAAATCTTCTCTGAAGCGACTTGTGGGAGCGTTCCCGGCACTTCGCCACGAATTAGAATTGCATTGGGAAATGACCGGAAGACATTTTTGGAATGCTCAAAGCATTCGGTGAACGCGTGTCGAGTAGCAGGGTTCTCGCCTCGTGAGTAGCTAGTAACAGGCGTGCCGCAATATGTGTCCAGGAGATAGAACTTCCTATCTGGCATCGACTGGAAGTCGATGTAATGCATCGCCAGGCGTGAATACCCACCTTGGTTAACGCCACATTCGACAAAATCGCCGGTGAGTCGCGCTGCTTTATCGGCGGCCCAGCAAATTACATACGCGCGCCATTGCAGGTCGCAACCTGCCCATGCGCCACTAGCTTTAACGAGTTCGTACCCTTCCACAAACTTCGGCTCTTCGAGTGCTGCGGTGCTGTGAACGCAAGCCATGCCATCTGCACAATACGTAAGGCCGGGGAGATACGCGAATCGTCGCGGGTACACTAGACAGCGCAGACTCGTGAGAAGCCGCTCGGGCAAAATTCCGCGTAGGATTGCTTTGATTATGTTCCGCATCAGTCTTTTGATAGGGCGATCAACTCTGATAAAGCCTAAGATAATCGAGCGCGATGTCGTCCATCGTTCGCGGGACAGGCAGCCGTGTTCGCCATTGATCAATCGTCGAGGTAGGATGTCGAACGATCTCCTCGAGCGCCGCTGCTAATTCGGTGACATTGCCGGGAGCTACTAAGCGGCCATTGAGTCGATCGGAGATGATCTCCGCCATCGCGCCGATGCGCGAACCCAGGACCGGAGTCCCCACAGCGTGCGCTTCGAACATCACGGTGGGGCCGTTTTCGAACCAGATAGACGGAATGCAGAGAACATCGAACCTGGCGAGGACTTGTGGTGCCTGGGCTGGGGGAACGCTCGGCGAGAAGATAACGCGTTCGTCGTGGCGAACGATCTCCTGCAGCTTTGCAACGAGAAGTTGCGCCTCCTTGCCATCTAGAGGCCCTCGAAACTCTAATTCTATGTTTAGATCACTTGGCAAGAGGGCAAAAGCCTGAGCAAGCTCCACGACTCCCTTCAGCTCCACAATTCTGCCGAAATATCCGACCTTTACCGGGGCACCCGCAGCCCGAGGGATGCGCAACTTAGCATCACAGTTCAGGTTGCTGACACCGAGATAATTCAGCAGAACTTTATCGCGCGGCGCACCGTTTGCCACGAGCGCATCGGCAGCCCATCTATTGAGGACGACGAACCACTCTATCAAATCGAAGATTTTATGTTGAAGGTCGCGGTTGTACCGGATGAGTTCGGGCATGCCTAGAGCGGAGCCGATCTTCCCGGGGACACCGCGGATGCGGAGCATGTTTCCCACGCGCGCCGTAATCCGGGCCAGGTTCTTGGGCAGGCCGCGGTGTTGCAATTCGCATTCGGCGCACTTAATCGGCTCACAAATACCATCGCACAAGTATTCTCCCCACCGCATTAGTGTACCTCGCTGGCAGATAAACCCGAGACTCGCCAAGTGATTTGTCGCTAGAACCCGTGCGCCCGCGGCACGAGCGGCTTTGATTTCAGGAACATTCAAGCCGGTGCTGAAACTGTGAAAATGTACCCAATCGGGCCGCTCGCGCTGAAGCCAGCGGTGAAATCGTTCAGCGCCGCGAACACCCGTGCGGGCTTGACACTCGTTTCGCGTGGGATTCCGTGGCGTCGGGTAGCGGTAGACAGGAATGCCTTCGTGGTCGTATCGCTGCTCGGCCTCGGCCCCCGCGAGCGGCGCAGCAACCAAAACATCGTATCCCGCTTTTCGGAGTCGTTGTGACAATTCGGCCACGTAAACCTCGGTTCCACCTAAGTGGTGTGGGAAGTACCAGCTAAGGGCATGAACGATCTTCATTCGGCGAGCGCTCGTTGCACGTTTTCAACAATTTCCAGATATCGGCTGGCACAGTGTTCTAGGGTAAGATTCTCAAGAATGTACGCACGTGGGTGGAACCCGTTTGCGTCGAGTTTTCCAAGAAACTCCGACAACCGCTTAGGGAACTCAGCCGCTGATTCGAACTTCAAGCCACAACGATCATCCAAATAGGGCACTGAAGACACAGGCTTAAACTTCACTCGGTAAGGATAGTAATCAGGATCCTGCCAATAACCACCGCGATCCCAAGCGAGGATCGGTATGCCCGCAGACAGCGCCTGCTGGTACGCGATCCCTTGCGTCTCGTGCTCGCATAAAAAGATCATTCCGCTCACCTTTCTGAGCGCCTCATGAAACTGTTCTTCGCGATATGTATCCTCGCCTTTGCGCAGTTCCGGCGGAAGGCGCGGGTATTCATTGGAAAGGGCTATTTCGATTCCGGCAGACGTGCAGAAGGTCTTATGGCGCGCACGCCAAAGCAATACCGATAAATTGGGCGGAAGATGTTTTTGAATCTTTGTGAAACCCAGAATGGGAGGGCTTGGGTCAACTGCGCGTAAACCGTAGCCAGCAGCAGAGGCCAATGATCGCGCATTACAAGCCTTAAGCGGCATGCTTCGGTCGTGTAAGGGGGCTGCTCAGCGAACTCGCAATTGAAGTGCACGATCACGGGATGCGCCTCGTCCGGAATGTTCCAATCAGGGAACGGCTTCGCGCGTCCGGATCGGTTGAATAACCGGGCCTTGCCCTCGAATATATCAATTTTCGTTTGCCCAGAAAAGAACATCGGTTCGGCCTTGATAGTACCGTCTTCGGAAACCGGGTGCTGTTTGTGAATCGCCATCCCTAGACTAATGAGGGGTTCTTCGTTAGGGACCCCACGAAGCCGGATCATTCCAAGCGCTTCATAACGCGTCTCAAGCTCGCGTGCGGTGGCAAATACCGCGTCAGACACTTGTGTTTTTCGCACGAAATACAGCCCGCCACAGAAGCGCGGGACCGCGGGGACGCCGACTGCCTGACATCGCCTCCGGATGTCGCCGAAGAGCTCGCCTTCGCTTTCTTCTCTTCCGACGACCGACACATCGCATCCGCGGAACCTCTCGAATACGTCATCGAGGTTTCCGACGCACAAGCAATCGGCGTCAACGAAAAGTGTCTCTCGGGCGGGGGCTAGCTTGTCGAGATGCAGCTTAGAGGAAAAGCCGGCGCCGAATTGCCCGGGATCGAGTCTGATCGTCCGGACATCCGATAAATCCGGTGGCAACTTCGTCGTTAGATCCGTCGCCATGAAAAAGCGAATATCGGAATTGCGGTGCCACCAGAGGAATGACCTCGCGAGATTAATAGCCATTTCAAAGTAGATTGGCTTTCCAAGAGCCAGCGTCAGAACGGCGCGCGCAGGTTCGACATCCCGCGCAGGATCGGCCGGTCGCGTTTTCGGTAAGGAGTAGTTCGAGTTCTCCACGCGTTCAAGACTAACGCAAAACGCGCGCCTTCAATCCTTGCCAACGAATAGCGGCATAGCGCTTACCAAAAAATGCTGCCCGCCATACCGGGCCTCGCTGAAGCAGGCGTTCATAACTAGATAGAGCAACTTCGGTGAAAAATTCGCGCCACTGTGCAGTCAACGTTTCGACGTTGGTTTCAGGAGCTCGGCGTCTGCCATTCTCCGCCATGTCACGGCGCAAGCCGGAATCTCTCTTTAACATTTCGACAGCGGCCTTGGCTTCGACAAACGAGCTCGCCTCGATGTAATCGAGTGAGCTGCGGCGAAGTGCTCGATATGCGGATTCGCGGCCCAAAATGGCCGGAACGTGCGCGTGCCATGCATTCACCAGCTTCGATGCCGGCTTCCTGTGGTGCAAATTACGATCAAATGAAC